>NZ_JBVHCY010000008.1:0-195589 GCF_057922445.1 Flavobacterium sp. UM26
ACAACTTATCAAAATTGAAATTATAATAGTCAAAAATAGAATGTATGATTTCTTCATTTTTATTTCTGTTTTTCTTGGTTTCCTTTCGGTTTTCTGTCGCTCGAAACTGACGCACAACGTCCCCGCGCTACACGCAGGCTGGGATTAAAGATGCGTAATCTTTCGGTTAAAAACAAATGTGTCAAATACAAACTATCTTCAAATTAAGCCAATTGCCCAGCTTGCTTGTAGCGTGTGTTGGCAGATGGTTTTTTCGTTCTTGTTCCGTTTGTGTTATCCCCAAGTGCTATCATAAATTTGATAGCGTAAATATTCTAATTTTCGGTTTTTATAATTCAGAATTTTAATTATGTTTGAATCAGTAAAATATTCGATATATATTGAATCGTCTATACTTATTCTTCTATAATCTGATGCATTTAAGAAAATGTATTTGTTTTTGTTTTCAATTTCAGAAAACATTTTAATCACATAATGGCTCCAATCATCTGAATCATTTTTATTCGTGATTTCTTTTTCTATAACTGTAAAGTAACCAATTATTTTCTGTTGGTTTAAAAGATTTCGTTTTAGATTTATATCTCGTTCAATTCCTTTTGTTAACATATAAGTTAGCATTCCTAGTGCAATTAATTCAAGTACAATTGCAAATCTATCTATTATATCCGATGACTTATTTGTGAAATTTAAAGTGTAAAAACCATAAAACAAAAGCAACAAAACTATTATCCAAAAAATCTTATATACATTACTAGTTTTTAACTCTTTAGTCAGATATGAAATATCATCTTCTGTTAATTCTATTTTTTCCAAAATGTTTGGTCTAAATTTAGTTACTTATTCAGTTTTCTGTCGCTCAAAACTAGCTGCCAACGTTCCCGCGCTACACGCGGTTTGGGTCTAAAGTAGCGTTATTTTTCTGATTAGCCAAAACTTTCATATACAAAACCAACTTCAAATTAAACCAATTACCCAAATCGCGTGTAACGTGTGTTAGGGTGTGTAGCGACAAGTTTGCTATGCACCAAAGTTCATCCGCTCCAATTTTCCAGCCCAATGTCGGCAACTTTTCCACGTTTCAATTTCTGTAGCTTTGGTGTTTTCTGTTTGTCGTCAGAATTATGTTTTTCCATTAAAACTCAAAAAAAATCGAAAAAATATTTCGTTTTCTGTTTTCCGAAAAGTGAGTCACATTTGTTTGTCTTTCGCTTTTCACTGTCAGATTATGAGCTTGCTTTGCGTCGGCTCACTCGCTAGTCCATTATAATTTTTTCAGTTGCAAAACGTCTGGTTGATGTTGGTTGTGTCTTTTCAACGGAGCTATACACCCTAACTATCATATAGGCGAAACAAACTTTCGTATATGCACCTTAATTCGGGTGGATAGGCGAAGTTTTGTTTCGCTATATTGATATTCAAATATATTCATTTTTTCTTACAAATCATCAAAAGGACTTTTTATTTGTTGAATGCTTTTCGTACTTACGTGAGTGTAAATTTCAGTAGTTTTACTACTATTATGCCCTAATAATTCTTGGATGTATCGCAAATCGGTGCCACTTTCTAATAAGTGAGTAGCAAAACTATGACGTAACCAATGTAAAGTAGCAGGTTTAACGATTCCTGTTTTCTGTAGCGCTTGTTTGAGGATGAGTTGTAAACTTCTAGCATCATAGGGCTCTCCCTTGATTTGTCCTTCAAATAAGTACGTAGAGGGTTGGTACACTTTGTAATATTCACGTAACATATTTAAAATTTTGGGCGATAATGGAGCAATACGATCTTTCTTTCCTTTTGCATTTTTGATCAATACGATGTTTCTTTTAGAATCAATATGAACAGGTTGTAAGGCTAATAGTTCTCCACATCGGAGCCCACAACTATAAATCAACGATAGCATGGTTTTGTGTTTGATGTTACTGTGAGCATTCAAAATCGATTTAACTTCCTCTTTACTCAATACGTTTGGGAGTACTTTTTCGCGCTTCGGCCGGTGAATTTTGTCGATGTCAATTTTGGTGTCACGAATAGTTTTAAAAAACAATTTTATGGCATTGACCATCTGATTTTGGTAGGATGCAGAAAGGTTTTTCTCTAAAATGTATACATTGTTATAGACAATTAAATCTTCATTCGTGATTTCGGAAATGGGTTTCTCGCGATGAAAAAACAAAAATGATTTTAAAGCCTCACTATAGGTTGTAATCGTACTTTCGCTGTAGCGTTTCGAACGCATCCATTGTTTGAATTTTTCGATTTGTACGATGCCTTCACTCGAAGGTATGGTGTGTGTATGAGTAAAGAGTTTAAATCGTATTCGATTTTCTTCCGTATCGGGCAAATGCCAAACCCCCAGGGTCTGACTCCATCGGGAGCCTTCGAGTTGTTTGATTCTGTTGATTAATTCAGCGTCTTTTTCAAAATAAACGGCAATTCTTTTTTCTTTTCGGTGTGTAATTAATTGGGCTTTCCAGTACATAAGGCGTATAATTAGAGTGTTAAATATACTAAAAATAGTGTTAACTAGCTAGTTATTAGTGATTAGTATGAAGGAAATTGTGTTGCTTGGGCTGGGCTTTACAGTTTTTTTCTTCAGAACTTTTTCATCTTTTTTTAGCTTGGAGTAGGGTGTACTTTCTATGTTTATAAAATCTAACGTCTTAATTATACCTTCCCTAGCCCTGATGGGAACGGCATCCTGTGGCTCCGGGGTTCGGAGCCACAGATATAGTGGACAGCAGGATTAAGCTCCTAAAAAAAAAGCGACTCCATGGTTGAAGTCGCTGCGCTATAGGGGAGAGGGATTAGCCTTTTTGTAAAAACGCTTTTAGTTCCTCATACGTTTTGATTTTGGTGCTTATTTTTTCTTTGTTCAAGACGCTTTCGATTTGGTGTGGGATGGGTAAAGTCACACCTAATGCAGGTTCTACGATGTCTAAGAACTTGATAGGGTGGGCGGTTTCGAGAAAAACACCAAGGGCATTTGGATGGTTTTGTAACTCTTTTTTCAAGCCTAAATAACCTACTGCGCCGTGTGGTTCTGCAATGTAGCCTTTTTGTTGTTGTATGGTTTTCATGGCTTCGAGCGTGGCAGCATCAGTAAAGGTGTAGGACGAAAAATCTTTTTCGAATTGCTTCAAATCATGTTGGTACAGCTCTTGTATGCGAACAAAATTACTTGGGTTTCCTACATCCATCGCATTCGAAATTGTAGCAATTGATGGTTTAGGGTCATATACGCCATTTTCTAGGAATCGCGGTACGGTATCGTTGGCATTGGTTGCAGCCACAAAATGTTCGATTGGCAATCCTAATTTTTTGGCAATGATACCAGCACAAATGTTACCAAAATTTCCACTAGGACAAGAGAAGACCAATGGTTTTTGATGTTGTTTCAAGGCTTTGTAAGCAAAGAAAAAGTAGAACATTTGAGGTAACCAGCGGGCAATGTTTATGGAATTAGCAGAAGTTAAATGTACACTGGCTAATTCTGAATCCAAAAAAGCTTTTTTGACCATGTCCTGGCAATCGTCAAAAACACCGTCAACTTCGAGCGCTTTGATGTTTTGTCCCAAGGTGGTGAGTTGGCGTTCTTGTATATCGCTCACTTTTCCTGATGGATACAGTATCACGACATCTACACCTTTTACACCCAGAAAGCCACTCGCTACAGCACCGCCTGTATCACCAGAAGTGGCAACCAATACTGTGTTCTTTTTTGCGGCATCATTTCGGTTAAAATAAGCGATGCAGCGTGACATGAAACGTGCTCCAACATCTTTGAACGCCATCGTTGGACCGTGAAATAATTCTAACGAATAAATGCCGTTTTCCACTTCAACGACTGGAAAATCAAAACAAAGGGTTTCTGTTATGATTTGGCGTAGAGTGTCTGCTGGAATTTCGTCACCCACAAATTGTTGTATGGCTTGAAATGCTATCTCCTCGTGAGATAGCTTTTCGATGTTTTCAAAAAAGTCAGCCGCTAATGGACTTATAGATTCCGGAAAATATAAGCCTTTATCAGAGGCCAATCCTTGTACCACCGCTTCTTCAAAAGAAACCTTGGGTGCATTGTGATTTAAACTATAGTATTTCATTTGTAGTGAATAGTCGCTCTCGACTGCGCTCGAGCTGACAATAATTAGTGATTAGTGATTAGTCCTTAGTGATTAGTTTTGGTTTGTTTTTTTGCTTGCTTGCATAAAACTGTATTCCCTCTTTGGGGGTTAGGGGGCTATGATAGTAACTCCATCCGGATTAATTTTTGATACATGGATTTCGTAAGGCAAATTCATGTCTTCATACACTTTGCTCATAGCATCGGCTATTTTTTTGGCTGTATTTTCTCCTTTACTTAACGCAAAAATAGAAGGTCCAGACCCTGAAATTCCAGATCCCAAGGCACCGTTTTCATAAGCTGTTTGTTTGATG
This sequence comes from Flavobacterium sp. UM26, assembly GCF_057922445.1. Taxonomy (NCBI): domain Bacteria; kingdom Pseudomonadati; phylum Bacteroidota; class Flavobacteriia; order Flavobacteriales; family Flavobacteriaceae; genus Flavobacterium; species Flavobacterium myriophylli. Next base: position 4,435 of record NZ_JBVHCY010000008.1, read on the forward strand.
GCATCAAAACCTGGGATTAACATACTACGCACCGGTTCTATGATTTCGTCATGCAACGAACGTCCGATAAGTTCGTAATCTTGAGTGTATAATCCTGCTACCAATCCACCCACATTACCCCACTGAGTAATGGCGCTTTTTAGGGAAACGGTTTGTTTCAAAACCGAACGTGCATCCGAAGTTTTGAGTTCAATTTGTGGATGAACTACCGTAGCATAAAGTGCTGAAGGACTGTCTATTTTTATAATATCTAAAGGGTTTGAGCTGCGAACCAAAGTAAAGCCACCCAAGAGGGCAGGAGCGACATTGTCGGCATGCGCATTATCGCTTGCTAACTTTTCGCCTTGCATGGCAAATTGCACCAATTCTTTGCGTGAAAACGGGCGGCCTAGCAATTCATTGATTCCAAATACAGCACCAGCAGAGCTTGCTGCGCTACTTCCAATGCCGCTTCCAGCTTTGATGTTTTTGTAGATTTCGATTTCAAAACCCATTTCTGTTTCATAAGCTTCTAGCAGTGCCAAAGCAGCTACTCCGGCTACATTTTTTTCGGTTTCCAAAGGCAAATCGGCACCCACGATTTTCGTGATACGAACCCCTTTTTCGTTTGAAGTTCGCACAATCATTTCGTCGCCCGCTGTGGCCAAACACAAGCCTAATACGTCAAATCCACAAGAAAGATTAGCGATAGTAGCCGGACAAAATAGTTTTATTTCTTTCATAAGTCAGCCCCTCCCGACCTCCCCAAAAGGGAGGAGTACAGAGGATTTATTAGTTAATATTTATTTTAAGCTTCACGAAATTCCCTCGTCTGAGGACTAGGGGGCTACACATTTCCAATTCGAATGACATCGGCAAAAATTCCCGAAGCCGTTACTGCGGCTCCAGCACCAGCGCCTTTGATTAATAAAGGTTGGTCTACATAGCGATCAGTGTAGAACAATACAATGTTATCTTTTCCCTCTAAGTTATAAAAAGGATGGTCTTTGGGTATGCATTGTAATCCTACATTAGCTTTGCCGTTTTCGAATTGCGCGACAAATTTTAGTCGGGATTCTTTTTCGTTGGCTTCTTGTAACAGCTGTTCAAAATGTGAGGCATGAGTTACTAAGGATTTGAAAAAATCGTCATTATTGGTTGTCTTCATGCAGGCTTCTGGTAAGAAAGAAAGATTTTCTATGTCTTCAATTTCCATTTGATAGCCACTCTCTCGGATCAGAATCAGAATCTTTCTGGCGACATCTACACCACTCAAATCGATTTTAGGGTCTGGCTCTGTAAATCCTTGTATTCCAGCTTCTTTAACTACTTCATCAAAAGAATTATTTTCATTAAAATTATTAAAGATAAAATTCAAACTACCCGATAAAACCGCTTGAATTTTGTGTACTTTATCTCCAGATGCAATTAGATTTTTTACGGTATCGATGATAGGTAATCCAGCACCAACATTGGTTTCGAATAAAAAGGGAGCGTTGTATTTTCGAGATAAACTTTTAAGGTTTTGGTAGTTGGCATAAGCTGATGAACAAGCAATTTTGTTACAAGTAACCACGGCTACGTTTTGTTTTAGAAATTGTTCATAAAGCTTAGACACACTTTCATTGGCCGTAATGTCGACGAATATGCTATTGCGTAAATTGAGTTCTTTTACTTTAGAAACAAATACTTCAGCGTTGCTTACTTCACCGTTTGCTAGAAGTGATGGCCAATCTTTGAGCGACATTCCGTCTTCGTCAAAATGCATTTTCTTAGAATTCGAAACCGCAATAACACGCAAATTGATTTTTAGATTTTCTTTTAAGAATTTCTTTTGTTGATGAATTTGCTCCATGAATTTTTCACCCACATTACCCACACCCATCACGAATAAGTTGAGTTGTTTGGTATTTTCTTCAAAGAAGTTTTCATGAAGGGTATTCAAGGCTTTTTTAACGTCTCTTTCGTTAATCACAACCGAAATGTTTCTTTCAGAGGCACCTTGTGCAATGGCACGAATGTTTACATTGTTTTTTCCTAAAGTACTAAACATACGTCCGCTTAGTCCTTGGTGATTTTTCATGTTTTCACCAACCAAAGCAATAATGCAAAGGTTTTTTTCGACTATACAAGGTTCTACTTTGTTTTGATTAATTTCAATTTCGAATGCTTTGTTGATGGCAATTTCGGCTGTTTCAGCATCTGAATTTTGGATACCAATACAAATGGAATGTTCTGACGAAGCTTGTGTAATGAAAATAACATTGATTTTTTCGTTAGACAAAACTTCAAAAAGACGTTTCGAAGAACCTGCTACACCAATCATTCCTGAGCCTTCAAGCGTTACCAATGTGATGTTGTCTATGTGACTGATTCCTTTTACAGGTGTTCCGTTAGCAACAACGGAATTGGAAATTAAAGTTCCTTCAGCTTGAGGTTCAAAAGTGTTTTTAATCCAAATTGGAATATTTTTTTGTAATACTGGTTGAATGGTTGGCGGATACAATACTTTGGCACCAAAATGCGACAATTCCATGGCCTCTTGATATGAAATAGTTGCAATAGGCTGAGCTTGTTTTACCAATTTAGGATTGGCAGTGTACATGCCGTTTACATCAGTCCAGATTTCCAATTCGGCTACATTCAAGGCACTTGCGTAAATGGCAGCAGTGTAATCAGATCCGCCACGTCCTAAAGTAGTAGTGATACCATCCTCTGTAGAAGCAATAAATCCTGGAAGCAGTACCACTTGCGCATCACTATTTTTAAAATAGTTTTGAATTAAATTATTGCTTAGTTCAAAATTTACAGTAGCCTTACCAAAAGTTGCATTGGTTTTGATCAATTCGCGGCTGTCTTTGTAGTGAGTCTTTTTTAAGTTTTGTTTCAAAGCCTCAGCAATGATAAAAGAGGATAACAATTCGCCAAAACTCAATATGGTGTCCGAAGTTCTAGGAGATAATTCGCCTAATAAAAAGCAGCCATCCAACAGGGTCTCTAAGTGATTGATGATGCGTTTGATATGACTTAATAAAGCGCTTTGTTCGCTAACAGGTATTAATTGTTTTAAGGTGTCTAGGTGTTTTTTTTCAATTTCCAAAACGATATCTCTAAAAGCTTCGTCGTTTTGTGCGGCTTTAGATGCGGCTAATTGTAACAAATCGGTTACTTTACTCAAGGCGGATACGACCACAGCCAAAGGTTCTTTTTCGGCTTTTTCTGCAATGATGGCTAAGACTAGTTTGATATTATCGGCATTGGCAACTGATGTTCCGCCAAATTTTAATACTCTCATTTTTATTTTTTTTATGTAATTGAATGCTAAGGTTTGCTGCCTCCCAAAAGTCTATTTTCTAAATAATAGATGGGACAAAAATCGGATGATATGTAATAAAGTATACCCCTAAAGGGTAGTGGTAGTTGTAGTAGTGGTAACAGCAATAGCAACTCCAGTTGAAGTTGTTAGTTGTAGTGAGTATGTGCTGTTATTATTTTCCATTTTGATTTTTCAAAAGTACAGTTTTTTTGCAAAGATTTAGAACTGTTTAGTCTTTTTGCGAATATTTTAATAATTATGAATCAATCCTCTTAAAATTGTATATAATTTATTTTTAGCGATAGATGGTTGTGATATTTTTGAGTTTACCGATAGATTAAAGACTAAATGTAGTAGTTGATTTTCCATAAAATTTGATCAGAACAGCTGTAAATAAGTTTGAAAATTTGCGTTGTAGTGTGATTTGCTAGTTTTTTTTAAAGATGATAAATGATCTTTAGTTAAAGTTAGATATCATACGCTAAGTGAGTTCAGGGAGTATGTTAAAACTGTTTGTTATTTTTTTAATTATTTCTAATTTCTGTTGGTTTTTAATATGAATTTATCCAATTTTGGCGCCTAAACGATTCTTAAAATGGATAATACGCATTATATTTCTACAGAACTCCTTACTTTTGAAGTACTTCAAGAGATTGTAGCTTTTCAAAAAACCATTGCTTTGTCTGAAGAAGCCAAAGTGAATATTCAGAAATGTAGGGATTTCTTGGATAAAAAAATGGCTACACATACAGAACCTATTTATGGTATCAATACAGGTTTTGGTTCCTTGTGTAATGTTAAAATTTCTAATGAAAACTTATCAAAACTACAGGAAAATTTAGTCAAATCGCACGCTTGTGGTTCAGGTGAAGAGGTGCCTACGGCTATTGTTCAATTGATGTTGTTGCTCAAAATTCAATCCTTAAGTTATGGTCACTCAGGCGTACAATTGCAAACCGTTGAGCGTTTAGTTGATTTTTATAACAACGGAATTTATCCCGTAGTGTACACATTGGGTTCTCTGGGAGCATCAGGAGATTTGGCGCCTTTAGCACATTTATCATTGCCGTTACTTGGAGAAGGTGAAGTGTATTTTGAAGGAAAAAAAGTGCACTCTAGTGAGGTGCTTGCTGCCTTTAAATGGGAACCAATTGTTTTACAATCCAAAGAAGGTTTAGCCTTGTTGAATGGAACACAATTTATGGCGGCTTATGGAGCTCATATTTTAATAAAAGCATACAAGTTCTCCTATTTTGCTGATTTAATCGGTGCGATCTCTCTAGAGGCTTTTGACGGACGAATAGAACCTTTTAATGAACTAATACATTATATACGTCCACATAAAGGTCAAATCGTGACAGCACAGCGTATGAAAGAATTTTTGGAGGGAAGCGAGATAATCGAACAACCTAAATCGCATGTGCAAGATCCATATTCGTTCCGCTGTATTCCTCAAGTTCATGGTGCTTCAAAAGATGCTATGGAGTATGTAAAAAAAGTATTTAAAACCGAAATCAACTCGGTTACTGATAATCCTAATATTTTTATAGAAAGTGACCAAATCATTTCTGGAGGTAATTTTCATGGGCAACCTTTGGCTTTGGCTTTAGATTTTATGGCAATTGCATTGGCTGAATTAGGAAGTATTTCTGAACGTAGAACTTATCAGTTGATTTCGGGCTTGCGAAATCTTCCCGCCTTTTTGGTAGACAATCCAGGATTGAATTCCGGATTCATGATTCCGCAATATACTGCTGCTAGTATTGCGAGTCAAAACAAACAATTGGCGACACCATCAAGCATTGATAGTATTGTTTCTAGTAATGGTCAAGAAGATCATGTGAGTATGGGAGCAAACGGGGCCACGAAATGTTTGAAAGTGCTTGATAATTTAGAACGTATTTTAGCTATTGAGTTAATGAATGCTTCGCAAGCAATTGAATTTAGAAGGCCTTTGCAATCAAGTGAATTTATTGAAATGTTTTTAAACGCTTACCGACAAGAAGTTCCTTTTGTAAGTGAAGATAGAATATTGCATTACGATATCGAAAAAACAATTTTCTTTTTAAACAGTTTTCAGGTTGAAGACGATTTGTTAACGTTAAATTAACATTGGCTTAAAATAATGAACTAATTTTGCAATTCTAAATCCTTATAAAATGACATTAAATAGTGTTTTCCAATTTTTAGTACCAAAGGACAAAAAGTTTTTTCCTTTATTCGAAGAGGCATCAAGCAATTTAATTGAATTGGCTTCTAACTTGCACGAAGCAGTAAACTTACCTCTAAAAGAAAGAGAAGTTTTGTTCTTAAAAATTGATGAATTAGAACAACGTGGTGAAGACTTAACACGTCAAACCAATTTAGAATTAAGTAGAAACTTTATTACTCCATTTGATAGAGAAGATATCCACTCTTTAATTACTTCAATTGATAACGTGGCCGATAATTTACATGGTGCAGCTAGTAGAATGCGCTTGTATCAAGTAGATAAAATCACGAAATCTATTCGTAAATTAACAGAAATTAACCTTGAAGCTTGTCAGCATATTGACGCTGCTGTTAAAGAGTTGAAAAATTTAGAGCGAATGAAAACCATTACTACGGCTTGTGCTAAAATCAATAAATTAGAGAACAAGTCAGACAATGTATACAACAAAGCTGTTTTTGAAATTTTTGAAAACGAAACTGACGTAAAAAATATCATTAAATACAAAGAAGTACTTTCTGTATTAGAAACTGCTACGGATAAATGTAAGAGTGTTGCTAGTGTTTTGGAATCTATCACTGTAAAACACTCGTAATCTTATTTATTCCCTATAGAAAATACAATTATGGAATTTACTTTATTAATACTTATTATTGTTTTAGCCTTAATCTTTGATTACATCAATGGTTTTCATGATGCAGCTAATGCAATTGCTACGGTGGTTGCGACAAAGGTGCTTTCACCTTTCCAAGCGGTAGTATGGGCAGCTTTCTTTAACTTTTTAGCCTATTGGGTATTTGGTTTTGGAGTAGCTGACACAGTTGCAAAGACAGCAAGTACCATGGATATTAACCTCGTGGTTATTCTGGCTGGAGTAATAGCAGCGATTTGTTGGAACTTGCTAACTTGGTGGTTAGGTATTCCTTCGAGTTCTTCTCATACTTTGATTGGAGGTTTTGCAGGTGCAGCCATTGCTCACGCAGGTTTTGGTGTAGTTACTTGGTTTAAAGAAGGGAAGGATGGAGGCTTACCATCTGGCGTTTTAATTGTTTTGGCATTTATAGTTTTAGCCCCATTGTTAGGAGCTTTAATATCTTATTTAATTTCCATTTGGTTGTTAAATTCTTCTAAGAAAAGTATTTATCCTAAAATATTTACCTTGTCAATTATGGTATTGACTGTTTGGTTTGTTGAAAAGCAAATGAAATATTACGCCGATATTGAAAAACCAAGATTTGATTCTCATTTTTGGAGTGTTGCTTTTGAAGCGCACAATATCAAATGGCTTTTAGTAGCTTTTATAATTTTATCCATTAGTACATTTTGTTTGATTTTTAGTAGTTTGAATATTCATCAAGCCAATTCTTGGTTGAAGAAATTTCAATTGCTTTCTTCTGCAGCCTTTAGTTTAGGTCACGGAGGTAATGATTCTCAAAAAGTAATGGGTATTATTGCAGCAGCAGTAGCAGTATACATTCATACTAGCGGTGTTGCTCAAGAATCATTGCCAGAATGGTTGAATGTAATTCTTCCGAACGAAGATAAAGGTATAAAAGGAGCAATGCCTTCTTGGATTCCCTTAGCTTGTTATTCTGCTATCGCGGCAGGTACCTTGAGTGGTGGTTGGAAAATTGTGAAAACAATGGGTTCTAAAATTACTAAAGTATCTTCCTTCGAGGGGGTTGCTGCCGAAACAGCTGGTGCATTGACTTTATATTTTACAGAGCATCTTAAAATTCCAGTAAGTACAACGCACACTATTACAGGTTCTATTATTGGAGTAGGATTGACTAAAAGAGTTTCTGCGGTTCGTTGGGGAGTAACTGTTAGTTTAATGTGGGCTTGGGTATTAACCATTCCTATTTCAGCATTGTTAGCAGCGATTACTTATTACATATTAAGTATCTTTTTGTAGATAATAAAAAGCATATAAAAAAAGGGCTAGTAAGATGATTTCTTATTAGCCTTTTTTTATTGGTTTATTGTTCACTATATTTTTTTAATGAATACAATGCTTTTTCTTGAATTTTCTTTTGGAAAAAGCCTGTCCAACCTAATAGAAAACCTTTCCATCCCATGGCTTGTTGTGACCATTTCCATACATTAAAATGGTCCGTATGTTTGTAAATAAGTCCGTCTTTGAATTGGAATTCGGCAGAGATACGATTGATTACATTGCGATTTGTTTGAGAGAAAGTATAATGGGCAACCCATTTTGCTTGTCCAAAGGTATCATCTGCTTTTACCTCACTATATTCTATTTTTATAGCGCCTTTAGCTCTTTCTAAAAGCATTTTCCACATCATAGATGGTTGTTCTTTCTTTAAAATCCCAAAAGCAGGGTCTTGAAATTGAATTTCTGAATGGTAACATTGGCTCATAGTGAGTGCGTCGCCATTTTGAAAAGCGGTATAGAATTTATGGATGAGTTGTTCGTTTGGATGCATCGTTTATTTAATTTTTAGTAATAAATTAGGGTCTGGGCAATTGGATAAGTAAAACGGTAGCGTGCTTAAACTACACACTCCTGGATAATCTCCTTCTTTGTTTTGTATGTCTTTAATGATTTGGAAATGCAAATGAGGTGCGTAATCACCATTTATGCTCGCCTTTCCTAATGTAGCTATCTGTTCTCCTTTTTTTACAATTTGTCCTTTAGATAGTTTTTGAATGGACTCTAGGGACAAGTGTCCGTATAAAGTGTAGAAATGATGGCCCTCAATTTCATGTTTCAAAATAATGGTTGGGCCGTAATCTCCCAGTTGATTATTGAATTGAAAACTGTGAATTTTTCCATCCAACGCTGCTAGAATAGGAGTATTAGCAATTGTCCATAAATCTAATCCAATGTGTATATTGCGTTCCTCTTCCTCTGAAGTATTGAACACGTGGCTTCTTTTGTATAAGTTTCTTGTTTCGTTATATCCGCCGTAGGCGACACTAGCTTTATTTTGTTTTAGGTAGTTGTCTATGAAGTTTTCAAAATCAGCAGAAGTAGTTAAATTATGGTTTGTTAATTCTTGATTGTGAATGGACAAATCTAATGGAACGTAAGAAGAATAGGGTCCAGTTGGAGCAATTACCTTTATTCCTTCGAGCTTTTGTAGTACTTGTTCAAGTGAGGTCATTTCTTTTTTTATTGAATTTTAAAAGTAATAAAAAAAGTATATAACAAAATGTTTATTGTGTAAATAAAAATGCCGTTCCTATTCGAAACGGCATTTTTTATAAGTGTTTATTTTTTAGTATAAACTAGGAAATTTAGCAGGATTACTTTCGTGCATCATACTGTACACTTTTTCGAATATATCCTCAGCAGATGGTTTTGAAAAATAATCGCCATCGGTTCCATAAGCTGGGCGATGTGCTTTGGCAGTAAGTGTTTCAGGCTTGCTATCTAAGTATTTGTAACCGTCCTGAATTTCTGTGATTTGTTGTAAGATATAAGCAGAAGCTCCACCAGGAACATCTTCGTCGATGACTAAAAGGCGATTGGTTTTAGCTAAACTTTTTACAATATCATGATTCAAGTCAAAAGGAAGTAATGACTGCACATCGATAACTTCGCAATTGATTCCCACTTCTAAAAGTTCGTTAGCGGCTTGTTGTACCAAGCGCAAAGTTGATCCGTAAGATACTAAAGTGATATCTGTTCCTTCTTTCAGTGTTTCAACAACTCCAATTGGTGTTTTGAATTCCCCATAATTATTAGGTGCAACTTCTTTCAAACGGTAACCATTTAAGCATTCTATCACTAAAGCTGGTTCGTCGCATTCTAGGAGTGAGTTGTAAAATCCTGCAGCTTGTGTCATGTTTCTAGGAACCAAAACATGCATTCCTCTAACAGCATTGATAATCATTCCCATTGGTGAACCAGAGTGCCAAATTCCTTCTAAACGGTGTCCACGAGTACGAACGATAAGTGGTGCTTTTTGTTTTCCAACGGTGCGGTATTGCAATGTAGCTAAGTCATCACTCATGATTTGAATAGCATACAATAAGTAATCTAAGTATTGAATTTCTGCTATAGGACGCAATCCTCTTAATGCCATACCGATTCCTTGACCTACAATGGTTGCTTCGCGAATTCCTGTATCGGCAACACGAAGTTCTCCGTATTTTTCTTGCATGCCTTCTAATCCTTGGTTCACGTCACCAATTGCTCCAGCATCTTCTCCAAAAATTAAAACTTCAGGATATTTGTTGAAAAGAGCGTCAAAGTTGTCGCGTAATATCATTCTACCATCTGTGTCAGCAGTGGCGTTTTCGTTGTAAGTTGGTACAACTTTTTGTATTGATTGAACATTAAAACGAGATTCAGAGTGAAGATTACTGCTAAATTTTGGTTGAGTAGTAGCAATATAATTTGATATCCATTGAGCTAGTTCATCATGTCCGTTTTGATTTATCAATAAACGTAATGACTTTCTTGCAGCAATTAAAATTTCCTTTTTCAGAGGATTTTTGATTGCTTTTAAGTCGGCACTATGCTTTAAAATAAAATCTTTATTGATGCTTGTTGGTGCTAATTTTTCTAAAATAGCGATAAGTTCTTTTTGCTCATTAATTATAGGTTGGATGAAGTTGTTCCAAGCCTCTTTTTTAGCGTCTAATACATTTTTTTTGGCTTCAGCATCAATAGCATCCAATTCCTCTGGAGAAGCAATATTGATGGCAATCATCCATAAACGCATTTGACGTAAACAGTCAAATTCTTTTTCCCAAGCCAAACGCTCACTATTTTTGTAGCGTTCGTGAGAACCCGAAGTAGAGTGACCTTGAGGTTGTGTTAGCTCTTGTACGTGAATTAAAACGGGTACATGTTCTTCGCGGGCAATTGCAGCTGCTTTTTCATAAGTGGCAATTAATTCAGCATAATCCCATCCTTTTACCCTAAAAATTTCATAACCATTGCCTTTTTCATCTCTTTGGTAGCCTTTTAGAATTTCAGAGATATTTTCTTTGGTAGTTTGATGCTTTGCATGAACCGAAATACCATATTCGTCATCCCAAACACTCATTACCATTGGTACTTGAAGAACTCCAGCAGCATTAATGGTTTCAAAAAACAGGCCTTCGGAGGTACTTGCGTTTCCTATAGTTCCCCATGCAATTTCATTGCCATTGTTAGAAAAATTAGAGGCATTTGTAATACCTTCTACGTTTCTATATATTTTAGAGGCTTGTGCTAATCCTAATAATCTTGGCATTTGTCCAGCTGTTGGAGAAATATCAGCACTTGAGTTTTTTTGTTGGGTTAAATTTTTCCAACTACCATCTTCGTTTAAACTATGTGTAACAAAATGACCGCCCATTTGTCTTCCTGCCGACATAGGATCGTGGTTCAAGTCCGTATGCCCGTATAATCCAGCAAAGAATTGAACAGGTGTTAGTTCACCTATGGCCATCATAAAAGTTTGATCTCGGTAATATCCAGAACGAAAATCTCCATTTTGAAAAGCTTTGGCCATAGCTAATTGTGGCACTTCTTTTCCGTCACCAAAAATACCAAATTTGGCTTTTCCGGTGAGTACTTCTTTGCGTCCTAAAAGACTGCATTCGCGACTGGTAATGGCTAATTTATAATCGTTTATAACTTCTGTTTTGAAATCTTCAAAAGTTAAAGTAGTGTTGTGTTGTTCTTTTACCATGATGCTGTAGATAGTAATTTTATGCAAACTTACTTAAAAACAAGTGATTTTCATAATTCGTTGCAGAAAATAAAATTAAATTATTTTCAATCAAATCCGTTTTTTATGGCTTTATGATTATGTAATTCTTTTGTATTTTATTAAAAAAATAACAATTTGTTATTTTTTAATCTGTTTTTAAACGGTTTTAAAACCATTTTCTAGTAAAAAGATTGATTAGTTTACTTGGGTCAAATGTAACTACAAATCTAATTTTCTGACTATAATTAGGTTGTCCAATTTCCCATCCGTTACTGGAATGAACCGGGAAATAAAGTTCGAAATAATCAGTGAGTAAATTTAATCTAACGCCACTATCATAAACAAATTGCGCTTGAGCACCTCTATTTTTAACAAAACCCGCATCGCCATAGAGTTCAATCCAATTCCAAACATTGAAGCTAGCGTTGAAAGTAGTCAACCATTGGTTGGCATAAGGTGTGCTGAGTTTAGATTTAAATCCTCCTTCTGCTAGGATAAATTGTCTACTAAAAAAGCCGGTACTTTCTGAACGTCCATAATAATTGTAATCAAACAAATAATCTGTGGGACGGTCTAAGGCGTAACTGAAAAAGTCAGTATTAGTAGAAGTGTTGTATAAAAAACGCCCAATGAACAGTCTTAAATTTAGTTGTCGATTGTCTCGGAACAATTTTCGGTAATCAATCTCTACAGATGTCTTACCAAATTCTTTTGCCAATTGTAAATCGGTGGCAAAACTCAAGTGATTCGTTATTTCTGTTTTTGAATTAATGTATCTAGCATTAAAAACCGAATAGTTTAATAAAGCATTATCCACCACAATTGCGCTTTTCTCTCTTTCGACCATAACATGTCGAAATACTAAAAGTTGTTTGCGATTGTCGCGAAAATCCCTGCTTCTAATTTGCATTTGTATCATTGGATTGAGTCGTAGGTAGGTAGCATCGGGAGCATAATGAAAATAAGATGCTCCAAGCGAATAACGAACATTGTACAAACGACTGTCTCGATAGTTTTCATTCACTACAAAAAATCCTGAACCCGAAAAAGTCTTTGCTTTTAAAGAATACATCGGACTCATATCAAATGTAAATGGCTTGTTTAAAATCGTTTTGTTATGAAAGCGTATACCAGGAGAAAAACCATCATATACATTAAATCCTAAAACTGGGGTATACAATACTTGATTGTAATATGGGTCTTCTAGGTCTTTTAGAAATACAAACTTTAATGGACGATTATTTGGAAAAAAACCATTCAATTTTCTCCAATTATTTCTTAAGTTAAATTCTGGGACTTCATTTTTTAAATTCAAAATAATTTTCTCAGCATTTGCTCTTGGAATACTGTAAATAGTATCTGGATTTTTTGGGATGTCCAACCATTTGCTAAAAACGATGTTTCCTTTTATGGTCCCATAAATTGGAACAGGTACAAAAACATTTGTCTTGTTCTTGATAGAAAAACGAATACTGTCTTTTGTTTTACTTACTAAATCAAATTTAAAATCAATCATTTTTCTAGAGTTAATAATTGTTTCAAAGAACCAGTCTATGTTTTTCGAAGTATTAGACTTTAAAATGGTTTTTAAATCAGAACTATTGCATTGTTTTTGTTGATTCAAGTCAAAAAAAGCAGTAATACTTTTTGGTACAACTTCTTCCTTTAAATAATCATTTAAATATCGAAAACTCAATCCAGCTCTGTATTTACTAGCAATTTGCTCATTGAATTTTATTAAAGTATTTTTTGGGTCACCTAGTGGTTGGTCTAGATTTTTCCTTGCCATTAGGGTGTAGAAATAACTGTATTGTTCGTTAAAATCAAGATGAACTAGATGGTAACTTTTTAGCAGTTTTATGTTTCCAATGGCGCCTAACATTTTACTATTGGGATGAAAAGTGTCAATGTAATGCATCATGGTATAAATTTGAATACCATCATAAATCCAGTTGTCTTTTCTGGGATCCAAACGCAAACTGTTTTTCAAGTAATTGTTTAAAAAGGTTTTTAAAAATTGTAATTCAAAAATAAATTCATTGCTAAATGGGCTCAAAAACGAAGGCAGTTGATTGAGTCCGTAAAATGGATTATGCTCATAATCAGATTGTGAAACGGTTATTTTAGTATGAGGGAAAACACCTATCGTAGTTCTAGCAAAATGAGCAATTCGATCAATGATAATCGCTTTTTGAATGGGATCAATATGATAATCTTTTAAGTTGGTTTGTATCTCAACAAAATCACTTTTGTAGCTAGTAAAACTGTTGTTTTTTTCGATAAACAAACTAAAATCCGATCTATTTTTATCGCTCAAAATATAAAAACTAGCGTTGTTCTCGGAACTTGCTTTTACGCAATTCATATCCGAAGTTACAGCATAGTTCAAAGGAACCTTTAGCTTAATATCATACGAACAAATTGCGTTAGCAATATCTTCTAAATTAGCATTACTGTTTTGAGTAAAATCATGATTTTCATATCGAGCAGGCGATAAAAACCAATTTTTCAATGTCATTTTTTGGGCAGAATATCCAATTCCAGTAAAGCGATCATTGGGGATTTTTGAAACATAAACCAATCGCAAATCTACACTCTGGTTTGGCAGCAAAGGTTCATTCAAACTCAAGTCAATTACATCTGGCTTTTTGTCTATCCGACGCCAAGACATTTCGTTTTGCTTCGCATCTTTTATACTCAAATTAAAAGTTCCCCCGCGTTCCTGTTTTTGAGCCAAGTGAAATCCTCTGTAAAATTCATCCGAAAAACGCTTGCCCAATGGAGTAGCAATATCTGAATAAGCATGATTCCAATCGTTCAGTACAATACGAGTCAGGGTGTCATTCGTGTCGTTAAAAAAACGAAGTTCCTGCTCCACAAATAACGATTTATCCGACCAATTTACCGTTACATCTAGCTTAGAATAATGCTGTCCTCTTATCATAGGCGATAAAAAAAGCATTAGTATAAACAAAAAAATAGAGGTGTAACGCATTAAATAGCTTTTGGTTTGGGATATATTTTGGTTATGAATTAGGAGTCAGTTTTATATTTTGGAGCAAATTACAAAAGGCTTTTCAGGAAACAACATCCCGCTATCCGCTATATCTTTGTTTTTTTGAAGAAAAAAACAAAGGATGCCGCTACTATCGGGGCTAAAGATAAACATTTAGCTTTCTTGGTTTTATTTCAAAACAAAAACAAACTCTACCACATAAAAATACATATTCTAGTCGAAATCCAGCAGGAAGTGTAAAAAAAAACTGTCCAAGTGGACAGTTTTTTTATTAAAAGTTTGGACTCAAATCATACTTCTTATAAAATTTATCCAATACATCTAGCACTTCATCTTCAGTGTCTACAAGTTTAAATAATTCCAAATCATCTTCGCTAATGGTATGTTCTCTTTCCACCAATACACTTTTAATCCAATCTATCAAACCCGACCAGAAACTAGTTCCTACCAAAATGATTGGGAACTTTCCAATCTTTTTAGTTTGAATCAAAGTAATGGCTTCAAATAGTTCATCCATAGTCCCAAAACCACCCGGCATCACAATAAATCCTTGCGAATATTTCACAAACATTACTTTGCGCACGAAGAAATAGTCAAAATTCAGGTTCTTGTCGTGGTCAATATACGGATTGAAATGTTGTTCAAACGGCAATTCAATATTCAATCCTACCGAAGTTCCACCGCCTAAATGAGCGCCTTTGTTTCCAGCTTCCATAATTCCAGGACCACCACCCGTGATGATGCCGTAACCTGCTTTGCTAATTTTATAAGCAATTTTCTCAGCCAATAAATAGTAAGGGGTGTCAGGTTTTAAACGTGCCGAACCAAAAATAGTCACACAAGGCCCAATTCGACTCATCGTTTCGTATCCATTTACGAATTCGGACATAATTTTGAAAATCGCCCAGCTATCATTCGTACGAATTTCATTCCAAGTTTTGCGTTTCAATTTATCTTGAATCACTTTGTCTTCGTCATTATCAAAATCTTCTAATTTCATAATTTTTAATTTTAGCTATTTTTTTATTTCCCCTCCAAAGAAGGGGAATTATACCAATTCTTTCTTTAAAAATTCTCCTGTATAACTCTTTTTTACTTTAATGATTTCCTCAGGTGTTCCTTTGGCTACAAGCTGTCCACCACCTTTTCCGCCTTCGGGACCAATGTCAATGATGTAATCGGCTAGTTTAATGACGTCCATATTATGTTCGATAATCAAAACGGTATTTCCTTTATCCACCAATCGATTAATCACATCCATCAACACCCGAATATCCTCAAAATGTAAGCCTGTAGTCGGTTCGTCTAAAATATAAAAAGTATTTCCTGTGTCTTTTTTAGATAATTCACCCGCTAGTTTAATACGTTGCGCCTCTCCACCAGAAAGCGTGGTGCTTTGTTGTCCCAAAGTGATATAACCCAAACCAACATCTTGCAAGGTTTTGACTTTTCTATAAATTTTTGGGATGTTTTCAAAAAACGGTACCGCTTCATCAATCGTCATATCCAAAACATCCGAAATCGACTTGCCTTTGTAACGAATTTCAAGGGTTTCTCTATTAAAACGCTTCCCTTGACAACTTTCGCATTCTACATACACATCAGGTAAAAAGTTCATTTCGATAGTTCGAACACCAGAGCCTTCGCAGGTTTCACATCGACCACCTTTTACATTAAAACTAAAACGTCCCGCTTTGTATCCCCGAATCATACTTTCAGAAGTCATCGTAAACAAATTGCGGATTTCGGTAAAAACTTCAGTATAAGTGGCAGGATTAGAACGAGGTGTTCTTCCAATCGGACTTTGGTCAATATCAATTACTTTATCGATATGTTCCAAACCTTCAATTTTTTTATAAGGTTGTGGTTTTTTGACCCCGTTAAAATAATATGCATTCAAAATAGGGTAGAGGGTCTCGTTGATTAAAGTCGATTTTCCACTTCCAGAAACGCCTGTTACACAAATCATTTGCCCCAATGGAATTTCTATAGAAACATTTTTTAGATTGTTTCCCGTTGCTCCAGTTAATTTAAGAAACTTTCCATTGCCAGTTCGGCGTTTTTTGGGAATGTCAAATTTTATTTTTCCATTCAAATACTGTGCAGTAATCGTGTTTGAGGCTAAGGTTTCTTGTGGAGTACCAATGCTGATGATTTCGCCTCCATATTTCCCTGCTTTTGGACCAATATCTATTACATAATCGGCACGTTCAATCATATCTTTATCGT
This sequence comes from Flavobacterium sp. UM26, assembly GCF_057922445.1. NCBI lineage: Bacteria > Pseudomonadati > Bacteroidota > Flavobacteriia > Flavobacteriales > Flavobacteriaceae > Flavobacterium > Flavobacterium myriophylli. Next base: position 20,856 of record NZ_JBVHCY010000008.1, read on the forward strand.
GTTCAACTACCAAAACCGAATTACCAATATCTCGCAATTGCTCTAAAGAATGAATTAATTTCTCATTATCTCTTTGATGTAAACCAATACTCGGTTCGTCTAAAATATAGAGAACACCAACCAATTGCGAGCCAATTTGGGTAGCCAAACGAATACGTTGTGCTTCACCACCCGAAAGTGATTTTGAACTTCGGCTCAACGCCAAATAATTTAAACCTACATTCATCAAAAACGCTAATCTGTCTTTGATTTCCTTGATGACTTCTGTTGCAATTCGTTTTTGTTTATCGGTCAAATGATTTTCTAAATCCAAAAACCAAGTGGTCAAATCTGAAATGTCCATACTGCACAATTCAGAAATATTCTTTTCGTTTACTCTAAAATAATTAGCTTCTTTTTTAAGACGAGATCCTTCGCAAACAGGACAAGGAATTTCGTCCATAAATTCTTTAGCCCAACGCCTAATAGCAGTAGAACCACTTTCGTCGTGTTGATTTTTGATAAAATGCGAAATACCTTCAAAATCAATTTTATACTCTCTCGTTACACCCAAATCTTTAGATTGAACTGAGAATTTTTCTTTACCACCGTTCAAAATCATTTCCATAGCTTCTGCTGGAATTTTTTCGATGGGGTCCGTTATTTTGAAATTAAATTTTTCTCCAATAGTTTCAAGCTGCTTAAAAATCCAAGACGACTTGTATTCTCCAAGCGGAGCAAAACCACCCGCTTTGATGGATAATTTTGGATTGGGAATGATTTTTTTGGTATTGATTTCATTAATGGTTCCTAACCCATTGCAGTGTTCACAAGCTCCTTTTGGGGAGTTGAATGAAAACAAATTGGGTTCAGGATTTTGATAGGATATTCCCGTTGTCGGACACATCAAGTTGCGGCTAAAAAAACGTACCTCATTGGTGTCTTGATCCAAAATCATCAATACATTTTCACCATGATGCATAGCGGTATTGATGCTTTCGGACAAACGTTTCTGAATATCTTCAGAAGTATCAACCGCAATTCTATCCACAACAATCTCAATATCGTGTGTTTTGTAGCGATCGAGCTTCATTCCGGGAGTAATGTCTACTATCTCGCCATTTACTCTTACTTTTAGAAAACCTTGTTTAGTGATTTGTTGAAAGAGTTCTGCATAATGACCTTTTCTGGCTCGAATAATTGGAGCCAAAATATTGATTCTTTTTCCGTTAAAATTCTGAATAATCAATTCTTTAATTTGTTCATCAGAGTAGGAAACCATTTTCTCTCCCGTGTTGTAACTGTAAGCATCGGCGGCACGAGCATATAACAAACGCAAGAAATCATATATTTCGGTAATGGTTCCAACAGTAGAACGCGGACTTTTGCTAGTTGTTTTTTGTTCAATCGCAATTACAGGAGAAAGCCCATCGATTTTATCAACATCAGGACGTTCTAATCCTCCTAAAAATTGTCGGGCATAAGCAGAAAATGTTTCTACATAGCGGCGTTGCCCTTCGGCATAAATCGTGTCGAAAGCCAAGGAAGATTTTCCAGAACCCGAAAGCCCTGTTATGACAACGAGTTTTTCTCTAGGAATAGCAATGTCGATGTTTTTTAGGTTGTGAACGCGAGCGCCTTGAACTTCAATGGTATTATTTGTATCTAGCATAATTTTGCAAATTCCGAATAGGTCGGAAGCAAAGTTACTATTTTGATTTGTTCTTTTAGTAGAACACTATCGAAGATTGTGTTAAAAAAAGGTACAAAAAAAACGCTAAATTGTGAATTAGCGTTTTCTTTTTCTAGTGCTCATATAAGCTTCGATGGCTTCTTTCGTGGTGTACCAATTTCTGCCTTCTTTGTAGGCATCTATTTTACCCGTTCGAGCTAGTAAGCTAACATATTCTTGACCGTAAGGGCTGCTTGGTTCACTAACAATATTAGCTATTGTCTTATAGTCGTTGTTACTATCAGGCATAGCATTTAGGTAAATATTCAAACTTCGTTCAAGAGCTTGACTCATCAAGAGCATAAGCTTTTGATAGTTGCCGTTGTTAGCTTGGTTGAGGGCTTCATAGTACTTTTTTCTGTCGTTTTTGAGAATAATTGCTGGTGGAAAACCACAGCGCATTAATAACAAATTCATACTTAAGCGAACCGTTCTTCCATTGCCATCAAAAAAAGGATGAATCCAAACTAATTTATGATGAAAAATAGTTGCCAACTCAATATCGTTCAGGTTTAAAGGGTTGGTGTTAATAAAATCAATCAATTCATCTAGTAAATCCGAAACTTTGTTGGCATTAGGTGGAACAAAATTAGCCCCAGAGATGCGAACCCCTCCATTACGTAACCTACCTGCAAAATTATCTTCAATGGAACGTAATACCAAACCGTGTAACGATAATATATCAATACTTCGTAATACATAGTTCTCATTGATTATCGAAAAAAGGTAATCAATGGCTTTGTCGTGATTGTGTGCTTCGAAATGTTCTCTTAAAGAAATCCCTTTTATAGTAATTCCTTCTTGCAAGACCATTTGTGTTTCTCTAAGTGTTAAGGTGTTTCCTTCTATACTATTGGAATTGTAGGTCCATTCTATGGATAAACTTTCTTTGATTTTATTCAAAGCGATAGTAGGCAAGGGTCTGCTATTTTGCAAATCTTGTTTTTTTTGATACAATCGTTCAAAAGTTGATTGAAATTCTTCGCGATATCCTAAATCTATTTTCCACATAACCCCACAAAGTTACAATTAATATCGGATATTAAAAATTTTTATTGCAACCGATAATAAAAAAACGCCAACCGAAGTTAGCGTTTTTAAATATCAAAGTATGGTGAAATTATTCTGCTACAAACTCTGCATAGGTTTTAAGTACAAAAGGAATATTCTGTTCTTTGGCTTGTTTAAGATATGTTGCTTCGTTTTTGGCTTTTAAATTTTTGAATTCTGTCATTGAATTATCAAAACGTTGCAAAATAGCTTCTTTGTTTTCTAATTGTGATGGAGATGGAGCTGTAAAATTTCCCGCTACTGAAGCGTACAATTCTCCTAATTTCTCTCTCAATTGTGGTTCAGCTGTTGCAACATAACCATCACCTGTAGTTACTACCATTTTTGCCTTAAGATTTTCAAAGTCGGTTTTTATCTTAGTTCCTTGTTTTGTAAAGCTTTTGTTTTTAGCAATCAATTGGTCTAATAATTTTACGGTTTCATCAATTTCATAAACAGTATAAGCCAATTCTTCGTTTTTGTTGAACAATTCACGAGTGGTCTCCTTTTGTTTCAAACGATCAGCTGCCGAGATACTACTTTTAGGATCGTTTAGTACTTTAAGATTGTGAGTATAGGTTTCTTTTCCTTTAGTCAAAACTACTTTATAAGTTCCTTCTTGTACTCTAGGAGCTGTAAATCCTGCAAAAGAAAGGGTTTTGGCAGCAGCAATCTTTGGATTTTTCATATTGTAATCCCAGTTAACTACGTTAATCCCTTTTTGCTTTCCTGGTGCCAATGAAATGATTTTATTACCTTTTTCATCTTGAATTTCAATATCCATTTTACCTAAAGTATGTCTTTTCTTTAGGTAATAAATGATTTGTGCACTGGTCGATGGATTTTTACCTACAAATTCAAGTTCTGTTGCTGTTGTTCCAAAACTAGATTGTTCTTCAATGATTGCTGGTTTCAAGTCAAAAAAATGTACATCTTTAGCTAAAACCTCTTGATTAATTTGACGTAGCGGTGTAATGTCATCTAAAATAATAACACCTCTACCGTGTGTAGCCATAACTAAGGAATTGGTTTTTTTGCTTAAGTCCATATAGTGCACTGCAACAGCAGGCATATTATTGGTAAAGTGAGACCAGTTAGCTCCACCATCAATGGTGATATACAATCCTTTTTCAGTACCCAAGAATAACAAATTTTCATTCTTGAAATCTTCTTGAATATTTCGAACAAAACCATCAATGTCTGGTGTTATAATTGATTTCCAAGTCTTACCATAATCTGTTGTTTTGTAGGCGTAAGGTGTATAGTCATTTTTGGCGTGGCCTTCAAAAACAGCATAAGCCGTTCCTTCTCCAAAAACACTTGCTTCAATATGATAGCACCAAGTGTTTTTTGGCAAACCACTAATATTAGCTACCACATTAGTCCAAGTTTTTCCTCCATCTTTAGTCACTTGTACATTACCATCGTCGGTACCTGCCCAAATTACTTTTTCGTTCAAAGGAGATTCTGCAATGGTAAAAATGGTACAATGTTGCTCAGCACCTGAATTGTCAACAGATAAACCACCTGATTTTGTCGTGTCCATTTTCAGAGGGTCTTTGGTGGTCAAATCTGGCGAAATTTTAGTCCAAGTTCTTCCCATATCTTCTGATTTGTGCACGAATTGGCTTCCCATATAAAAACGATCGGGTTGTTTTTGGCTTATTTCCATCGGAGCATTCCAATTGAAACGCAATTTTGGATCCCCTTTTACTGCCAATGGCTGAATCGTAATCAATTCTTGTGTATCTGTATTGTAACGCCAAACATTTTCAGCACCTTGCATTTCGCTGTAAATAATGTTCTTGGTTGGATGTTTGATAACTCTAAAACCGTCCCCTTGACCAATTCTGGTCCAATCACGAGATTCCACTCCGCCTGGACTTTTAGAAGGACCGTACCAAGAACCATTATCTTGTAAACCTCCATATACATTAAAAGGCTCTTTATCGTCTATGCTTACGTGATAGAATTGAGAAACGGGTAGATTGCTTACCATTTCCATAGTATTTCCGCCGTCCCAGCTTCTATAAACCCCACCATCAGTTCCGCAGAAAATACGGTTGCTATCTAGGTTGTCAAAAGTAATGTCGTGGATGTCAGAATGCATCACACCTAAATTTTTAAAGGTTTTTCCACCATCTCGACTGATGGATCCATTTAAACCACCTTTTACTACGATATCAGGATTTCTTGGGTCTACAACAATTCTAGAAAAGTAAAAAGGACGTACAACTAATCCAAAGTCACTATTCAAGTGTTTCCAAGTAGCACCAGCATCCTCAGAGCGATACAATCCGTTCAATTCAGCTTTTTCAGTTTCTAAAACAGAATATAAAATGTTTGAATTTGAAGGTGCAACCGCAATGGCAATTCTACCAAGTTGTCCAGCAGGGAATCCGTTGTGGATTTTATTCCAAGTTTTTCCTCCATCGGTGGTTTTATACAAAGCTGATTTGGTTCCTCCTGAGCTGAATGACCATCCCGTTCTTCGGAATTCCCAAAAAGAAGCATACATAATATTGCTGTTTTTTGGATCCATGATCAAATCCGAACAACCTGTTTTGTTATCTACAAATAAGACCTTATTCCAAGTAGTTCCTCCATCGGTGGTTTTGTAAATGCCTCTTTCGTCACTATCTCCCCAAAGAGCACCCAGAACGGCCACCCAAACTACATCACTGTTTTTAGGATCGATTACGATGGATGCAATACGGTCAGATTTTGGCAATCCCATATTTTTCCAGTTTTGGCCTCCATCGGTAGATTTGTAGATTCCGTCTCCCATAGAAACACTATTTCTTGTCCAAGTTTCACCGGTTCCAACCCAGATGTTTTGGTCGGGTTTAGAAGGGTCGATGGCTACACAGCCAATAGATTGAATGTGATCATCAAATACTGAATTAAACGAAGCTCCGCCATCGTTGCTTTTCCAAACGCCTCCACCGGCAGTTCCAGTAAAGATAATTTTGTTATTTGTTGGGTGCATTTCAATATCGGTAATTCTACCGCTCATTAATGCTGGCCCGATATGTCTGGCTTGAATATCACCAAATAATTCTTTGCCTTTGAGTACTATTTTGTCTTGTGCAAGTACTGTGGTTGCTGATAGTATTCCTAAACAAGCAACCCAAATAGTGGTTTTTTTCATAAAAATTTATGGTTAAAAAAAGCCCTTACTTTTCAATAAGGACTTCGAGTTGGTTTTGTTTATTTATTGAGCAGGAAAAGCATAAGCTTTTGGATCTACCGTTGGATTTAAAGTGATTTTTTTAACTTTCATCGCTTGTCCACCTTGGTTCATGGCAAAAGGGAAGTAAATACCCTCAACTTCTTGATAATCACTCATAGTAGAAACCGATTTTTGACCTTTCATTGGGCCTTGTTTAATTTCTGTTTCAGTTGCGATTGGTAAATTATTTTCAGTATCAAAATAGTAATAGTTGATATCATCAGTTTTTACACCATCAACCGTGATTGGTTTTTTGGTTAACTTTATTTTGTAGCACTCTGTTCCCTCTTTAGTTTCTTTACCCATAAGTTCGATAGCATAGCCTTTTGCTTTATAATCTAAAAAAGGATCAGGAAAATCAGCAGCACTTAATTTAGCATTAGCGGTAGTTTCAGCATCCGATTTTTCGGCTTTCATGGTCATAAAACTAGTACTCCAAACGGTTTCTCCATCAGAAGCCATTTGTGTCATTTCTTTTCCTTGAATGTTGATTTTGACGTACATTTTTCCACCTGGTTCTTGTACTATTTCAACAGGAATTTCCATTCCTTGAGCATTCACAACCATTTCCATTTTAACTCCTTTCAGTGCTTTTAATTTAGCAGCACCACCAATTGTAGTGATGTATTTAGATACAATTTCATCCGCAGTTTGTGCCATTAGCGAGGAACTACCTGCAAGAAGAAACAATGCTAAAGCAGTCAATTTTAGTGTTTTCATAATTTTTGAGTTTAGTTATTTGATTTTAATTAGTTTAGTAGGCGCTTTGCCTTTTTTGTTACAAAAAAATAGTAAAAAATATCAACTAGTCAATAGTCATAGCTTTAAGTTTGGTTCGATAAGCTTCTAAAGCCACCGATTTTGAGATAAAACCATAGTATTTCCCGAATTGTACAACTGGAAGAAAAGCTTTTCTGGTTTGTTCAAATTTATTCATCACGATTTCCATACGATCTGTTGGAGCGACCAAGGCAGCTGGTGCCACCATAATTTCTTTAACGAAAGTATATTTTACGCGATAGGTATTGAATATGATCTCTCTAATGTCATTAAAATGAACCACGCCTAATAATTCATTTTCTTCATTAACTACTGGGAAAATAACTTGATCCGAGTGAGATATTAAATCCACCAATCGTTCTAAGTTTTCGTTTGGCGAGATAGTGAGATAGCTAGTGTCAATTATTGTACTTGTTTCTAAAGTTGATAAGACATTAGCATCTTTATTACTGGTAAAAGCGTGTCCTTTTTTGGCCAAATTTTTCACATCCATCGAATGTTTTTCAAAGCGTTTTGAAATGGCGTAGCTAGTTGAGGCAACAATCATCAACGGTATCATTAGTCCATAACCTCCTGTAATTTCAGCAATCAAGAAAATAGCGGTAAGCGGAGCGTGAAATAAGCCACTTAATATGCCTGCCATTCCAACTATGGTGAAATTGCTTACTGGTAATTTTGCTATACCAATAAGATTGAGTAGGGTTGAAAAAAAGAAACCAACATAAGACCCCAGAAATAAAGAAGGAGCAAAATTTCCTCCATTTCCTCCACAACTCAAGGTAAATCCAGTGGCGAAAACTTTGAGCATCATACTGGCACCAATAAATAAAAGTAACATCCAATTGTTATTGCGGAAGCCTTTGAAAAGGGTATTTTCAAGTAATTGTCCTGGATCACTTTGTGACAAAATACGAATGCTTTCATATCCTTCCCCAAAAAGTGTAGGGAACACAAAAATCAATAAAGCCAAGATGCTTGAGCCTAACAATGCCTTTTTGTAAACAGAAAGTTTAGAAATATGAAAATAGCGTTCTATTTTTTGAAAATATCTTGAATAATAAACAGAAACAAATCCAGTAAAAACACCCAAAAAAACATAATATATGATATTCAGATGATGAAAATGTTCTTGCTGTTTGAAGGAGAGTAAGATGCTTTCATCAAGTGCAACCACAGAAACCATCGCACCTGTTGCAGCGGCAATCATAATGGGTGTAAATGCAGAAATACTTACATCCACTAACAAAACTTCAACCGCAAATAATACACCAGCTATGGGAGCGTTAAATGCTGCTGCAATTCCTGCTGCAACACCACAGCCAATAAGTAAAGTTCTATCCTTGTAACTCAAATGATATTTTTGTGCATAATTGGAGCCAAATGCTGCACCAGTAATTACAATGGGACTTTCTAAACCAGCAGAACCGCCCAAACCAACCGTTAACGAACTAGTCACAATTTGAGCATACATTTGTTTTTTGGGGATAATACTTGCTTTTTTGGCAACGGCATATAAAATCTGTGATGTACCTTTTTCTATACTTCCGCCAAGTAATTTATTTACAACAAAAACAGTAAGCAAAATTCCTATTATAGGCAGAATACTGTTGATGTAGTTGAGTTTTAAAATACCATTGACATAGGTAGCAAACGTAAAAACCGAATGCGCAAATGATTTTAGGATAATAACCGCCAAACCAGCTGATATTCCTACCAATACACTCGATAAAAAAATGAATTGTTTATTAGTAAACTTACTTTGACTCCATACAATTAGTAATTCGAAGCGATTGACCACGCCAGTAATAATAGTGCTGAAATTCATAGTTTTTGTTTTTCAATAATTCGTAAGGCTTCTTTTTTGCTTAATGGTTTTAAATTGGTACTTATAACATAGTTTTGGACAGCTATCGGATTGATTTTACTGTATTCTCTTAATGCCCAACCCATTGCTTTTTGAATAAAAAATTCATTACTTTCTTTAAAGTGTTCACAAACAGCTTCTAAGATAGTAAAATTGGTAGTCTTTTTATAGTCTAATTGAAATAAAAGTGTGCTTCTGTTCAGCCAAATATTTGGAGCATTAGAAAATTTTTCAATCACCGTATTCGTTTGTTCAGGAAATTGAACCAAATAACGACCTAGTAAATATTTGCTAATGGTATCGACAGTATCCCACCAAGAGTAGGTAAGTAGAAGTTGTTCTATCCACTGAATGTCATCTATGACTAGTCTTTTGCAATTTTGAATCAAAAGTTCTATCGCACAATAATGAAATTCTCTTTGTGGTTTGTCGTAAAGCTGAAGTGCCAGTGAACGAGCATTTGCTTTTATTTCAGCTGAATAAGTTATGCTAACCGATTTTAAAATTGCTCTTCGTTGTGGCATAGCAATACCAAAAAACGGAAAATGATTTTTCATATACGCTTCCATAGCACTACTTTGTGCTGTATTGGCCTTCGCTATAAATTCTTTTTCTAAGGCTGTAATGAAATCCATAATTAAAAGCCAACCGCTGTATCGTCACCTCTAAAATCAGCTCCACCTTCAAGTTTTTTATTAGGTAAAACCAAAATAGCATCGACTTTGCCAATGACAGGAGTCGTTTTTTCGTTGATGATATAGCCTTTTGTTTTTAGTTTTTCAAAAGTAGTAGTGTCGAATGTTTTTGGTTCAAAAGTAATTATATCAGGCAACCACTGATGATGAAAACGTGGCGCATTTACAGCTTGTTGCATATTCATTTTATATTCGTAAACATTTAGAATCGTTTGCAAAACCGAAGTAATAATAGTAGAACCACCCGGCGAACCTACTACCATAAATAATTGCCCGTTTTTTTCAACGATAGTTGGAGTCATCGAACTTAGCATTCGTTTTCCGGGAGCAATACTGTTGGCTTCGTTCCCTACTAAACCAAACATATTTGGGGTTCCGGGTTTGGCACTAAAATCGTCCATTTCGTTATTGAGGAAAAAACCTAAAGCATCGCAATAGTATTTGGAACCATAGCCATCATTTAAGGTTGTGGTAGCAGCCACCGCATTTCCAGCGGCATCTACTATTGAATAGTGAGTGGTTTCTGTACTTTCGTTATAGTTCACTTTTCCTTCTTTGATTTCAGAGGACAAGGTGGCTTTTTCGAAACTAAAACTACTCATACGTTGCTGTAAATAGTCATCTGCTAACAATGCTTTAATTGGGATTTTAACAAAATCGGGGTCGCCAAGATAGTGACTTCTATCAGCATAAGCCCTGCGTTCTGCTTCTACAATTACTTGTATGGACTCTGTTGAGTTATGTCCCATTTTAGATAAATCAAAGGGAGCAATCATTTTGAAAATTTCAGCCAAGCAAATACCACCGCTACTTGGTGGAGGCATAGAGATGATTTTTAAATCTTTGTATTGAAAAGAAAGTGGAGTGCGCCATTTGGCTTCGTATTGTTTTAAATCCTTCATTGTGATGATGCCTCCTTTTTGTTGTAGGTACTGCACTAACGTTTTAGCCGTTTGTCCTCTGTAAAATTCATCACGTCCATTTTTTGCGATTCGCTTTAGCGTTGCAGCTAGAGCGGGATATTTTATGGTGTCTTTTTCTTTAAAAGGTTGTGCAAATAAGGTTTGATTGCCATTCGCTTTTATAATTTCTTCTCTGTAATCGTTCAATCGGAGCTCTTGTTTGCGCGTAACTACAACCCCTTTTTCTGCCAAAGCAATTACAGGTTTTAGTATTTCCGACATAGGCAGACTTCCCAGTTTTTTATGAACGGCAAAAACACCAGCTATGGTTCCAGGTACTCCGATTGCCAAGGGAGTATCCGTACTTTTTCCTTTGATAACATTTCCATCAGCGTCTAGATACATGTTTTTGGTCGCTGCCAAAGGTGCTTTTTCACGATAATCAATGGCACCCGTTTCGCCATTGGCTTTGCGATACACCATAAACCCACCGCCACCTAAATTTCCCGCATACGGATAAGCAACTGCCAAAGCCAATTCAGTAGCCACCATAGCATCAAAAGCATTGCCGCCTTTTTGCATAATTTCGACGCCTATCTTGGAAGCTTCTTCTCGTGCAGATACCACCATAGCTTTGTTAGCGATTAGACCGGTTTGCGCCAGTACATTTTCATTCAAAAAACTACAGAAAATAGAAAGAAATAGAAGTTGGAGAATTTTCATAGTTGTTGCATTTTTATTGTCACTTGTTCTTGTATGTCTTGGAAAAAGATAGTAAACTCTTTTTCAAATTCGGGATAAAATTCAACCAATTCATTCGAGGAAAACCTCATTTTGGATGCATTTTTGGTTCGATTATCCATTTGTGTCAAAATCCGACCAATCCCTTCTACTGTTTGATAACTCAATAACCAATTGTGCTCTATTAAGTAAGGCATCATTCCTTTGGTTCTTTCGGATAAAATATCGTAATTGTCTCTTAACGATTGATAAAAAGTTTCGGTAAAATCCTCTAGATTTTCATCAGAATAAGTACTCCAATTTTTAGCTAAAAAATGGTCGTAAAACAAATCAACAATGACTCCAGCATAGTGATGGTATTTGGAGTGCAGTCTTTGTGTACTTTTTCTAAAAACAGGATGCGCATCAGTATAAGTATCAATGAAGCGATGCAAACGAATGCCCTTTTGTATGGACAAAGGGAAGTGTTCGTACTGTTTTCCACGAATGCCATCGGCCATAAAATTACCTATTTTGAGTAATTCATCATCACCCGAAAGAAAAATGTGCGCGAGAAAGTTCATTGTTTTGCTTTGACTATTTCCAAAGATACAAACTTTAAAAAGCCTCACAATAAAAGCCTCGTTTTCCTTAACTAAAAACTTTTCGTTGGAAAGACTATAAGCCCATCCAACTTTTTTATATTTGTAGCTATAACCAAATTGAAATAAAATGACATTAATCAAATCAATATCAGGTATTCGAGGAACTATTGGAGGAAAAGTTGGGGATAATTTAACTCCTGTAGATGCAGTAAAATTTGCTTCGGCCTACGGAACTTGGTTAAAAAAGCATAGCAATAAAGAAAAAAATACCGTTGTAATTGGTAGAGATGCTCGTATTTCTGGACCTATGATTCACAATTTAGTGGTGAATACTTTATTAGGTTTAGGCATTGATGTAATCGACTTAGGATTGTCCACGACACCAACCGTTGAAGTAGCAGTTCCAATGGAAAAAGCCGATGGCGGAATTATATTGACCGCGTCACATAACCCAAAACAATGGAATGCCTTGAAACTTCTCAATGAAAAAGGAGAGTTTTTAAGTGGTGCCGATGGCGAAAAAATATTAGCCATTGCCGAAGCGGAAGCTTTTGATTTTTCAGACGTGGATAGTTTGGGCGAAATTACCATCAATGACGCTTATATGGATATTCATATCGATGAAGTATTGAATTTGCCATTAGTCGATATTGAAGCAGTAAAAGCAGCCAATTTTAAAGTTGTAGTCGATGGTGTGAATTCATCTGGCGGAATCATCATCCCAAAATTGTTAGAGCAAATGGGGGTTGAAGTCGTAAAATTGTACTGCGAACCTAATGGCCATTTTCCTCACAATCCAGAACCTTTAAAAGAACATCTAACGGATATTTCAGCTTTAGTAGTCGAAGAAAAAGCGCATTTAGGAATCGTCGTAGACCCAGACGTTGATCGTTTGGCGTTCATTAGTGAAGACGGCGAAATGTTTGGCGAAGAGTACACTTTGGTGGCTTGCGCGGATTATGTGTTGAGCAAAACACCAGGCAACACGGTTTCGAATATGTCTTCATCAAGAGCGTTGCGCGATGTAACGGTTGCTCACGGGGGCAGCTACGAAGCGAGTGCAGTGGGAGAGGTGAATGTAGTGGAATTAATGAAAAAAAATAACGCTATTATCGGTGGTGAGGGCAATGGTGGAATCATCTATCCTGAATTGCATTACGGGCGCGATAGCTTGGTGGGTGTGGCTTTGTTTTTGACGCATTTGGCCAATAAAAAAATGAAAGTATCTGCCTTGCGTGCTTCGTATCCTGAATATTATATGAGTAAAAACAAAATCGAATTGACGCCTCAAATTGATGTGGATGCGATTTTGGTAGCAATGACCGATAAGTATCAATCAGAAAACATCACGACCATTGACGGAGTGAAAATTGATTTTGCCGAAAATTGGGTACACCTTAGAAAATCAAATACCGAACCAATTATCCGTATTTACACCGAAGCCGCTACGCAACAATTGGCCGATGATCTGGCTATACGCATCATTGATGAAATCAAAACAGTCGCTGGAATCTAAAATAACAAGTTGAGTTTCTAGGACCAACGCATTAGGCTAATCAGGAAACAGGAATCCCGCTATCCGCTATATCTTTGTTTTTTTAAAGAAAAAAAACAAAGGATGCCGCTCCTATCGGGGGTAAAGGAGCTACAATTGGCTTTTTTGGTTTCATTTTTTAGCTTCATAAATCAAGAAAAACCTTTTCAGTAGCAGTATTGAAAAGGTTTTTTTTTGCTCGTTTAATACTATAAAATATAGCATTTTTTGAAAGCTGTTAATATTAGAATTAAGCCTTTGTGCTAAAATCACAAGGCTAACACCTTTGAAAACTTTTTTCTCCAATTTTGTCTAGTCTTTCTAATAAAGAATTTTATTTTGTTAATTATGAATTTGTGTAATTTAAAAAGCACAAAAAATTAGTGCAAATTTGTGTAATTCGTGTTTAACTTTTTTTAATTGTTTAAGAGTGTTTACATTGAATAAAACCAAAATCAATCTTACGTTTTCATTCAAATATAATATATTTGCAATCAAATGAAAGATATAATGACAAATAGCACAAAAGAGACGGCTTTAGAACAGTATTTTCAACAATTTCGCAAAAATATTATCGGAATTGAGCAAGAATTTGAATCTCCATTTGGACGAAAAAAAATCATCTACACTGATTGGACCGCAAGCGGCAGATTGTATCGACCTATCGAAGAAAAATTAATGAATGCCTTCGGACCTTTTGTCGCTAATACACATACTGAAACTACCGTTTCTGGAACGGCTATGACCAAAGCGTATCACCACGCTAGAAATATCATTAAGCAACACGTTAATGCCAATCAAAATGATGTTTTAATCACAGATGGTACAGGAATGACTGGAGTTGTGAATAAGTTTCAACGTATCTTAGGGATTAAAGTTCCTGAAAATTTAAAAGATTTTATTGCCATTCCAATCGAGAAAAAACCAGTAGTTTTTATTTCTCATATGGAGCACCATTCCAATCAAACCTCTTGGTTAGAGACCATCGCAGATGTTGAAGTGATTCCTTCAACCGAAGACGGACTTTTTTCATTAGAAAATCTAAAAGTATTACTTGAAAAATATAAAGAAAGAACATTAAAAATTGCTTCAATTACTTCTTGTTCCAATGTTACTGGTATTCGCACGCCATATCACGAGGCTGCCAAAATGATGCATCAACATAATGGAGTTTGTTTTGTAGATTTTGCTTGCTCAGGTCCTTACGTATCCATTGATATGCATCCCGAGGATGATGAGGCGTATTTGGATGCTATTTTCTTTTCACCGCACAAGTTCTTAGGTGGTCCAGGTACTTCGGGAGTATTGGTTTTTAATAAAAAATTATACAACAATATGGTGCCAGATTGCCCAGGTGGAGGAACCGTATCGTGGACAAATCCTTGGGGTGAACACAAATATATCGATAATATTGAGGACAGAGAAGATGGAGGAACACCTGGTTTCCTGCAAGTAATCAAAACCGCTTTGGCCATTCAGTTGAAAGACGAAATGGGAATTGACAATATTTTGAAACGCGAACACGAAATTGTGGACTATGTTTTTGATTCACTACAGAATGTTTCAAATATCAAAATTTTAGCTGGACAACATCAAGAGCGATTGGGTGTGATTTCGTTTTTTATTGATGATTTGCATTTTAATCTAGGAGTAAAACTTCTCAATGATCGTTTCGGAATTCAAACAAGAGGAGGCTGTAGTTGCGCTGGAACTTACGGGCATTTTTTACTACACGTAGATCAAGAAACGTCTCATAAGTTGGTTAACGAAATAAGTTTAGGAGACTTAATCCGCAAACCAGGATGGATCAGAATGTCAATTCATCCGACTACAACTTCGGCTGAAATAGAATATGTTTGCAATGCTATTAAATCTTTAGCGGAGAATCATAAAGAATGGGCTAAAGAATATCAATATAATGCAGAAACCAATGAGTTTTTGCATCAACAAGCAATCTCTTTTGAAAATGCATTAGTTGAACAATGGTTCACAAAGTAGACTTGAAATTATCCATAAAAAAAAACTCATTACAGTTCGTAATGAGTTTTTTTATAGACTACCGTTTGTGTTTCCATCTTTTATGTGTCCACAAATAATATTCTGGTGCATCTAAAATTTGCTGTTCTACCAATTTCAAAAATCGCTCTGTGATTTCAAAATCAGGTACACTTCTCGCATCAGTAGATAAATCAATAAAAGAGGCTTCGTAAAAGCCTCTTTTTACTTTTTTTACATCAACAAATAGAACATTCATATCGTAACGCTTGGCAAGCATTTCGGCACCAGTGTGAACAGGAACTTCTACTCCCATAAAAGTGTGCCAGTGAAAAGCACGCTCTAATTTAGGTGATTGATCGCTTACCAATCCATACATACACATTTTACCACTCTTTTGATTTTCGCGCATCAGTGGTATCGCTTGTTTTGTCTCTGCTAGTTCGGCATTAAATTTGGATCTAATATCTCGAACCAATTGGTCAAAATATTTATTGCCGATTTTTTTATAAACACCAATACCAAAAAAAGAAGTTTGATCATTAAGAGTCATTAACCATTCCCAACTTGCATAATGTGAGGTTAATAAGGCTACACTTTTTCCTTTTCTTTCAAATTCTTTAACCAATTCGATATTGGTTATTTTGAAACGCTTATCCATTTCTTCTTTAGAGATAGATAATGTTTTGACCATTTCTAAAAACAAATCGCATAAATGATGGTAGAATTTTTTCTCAATAATTAATCGTTCTTCGGTACTCAAATGTGGAAGCGCCAAAGCCAGGTTTTCACGGACAGTTTTTTTACGATACCCCACAATTCGATAAACGATGATGTACATAAGATCTGAGAACCAATAAAAAACGCGAAAAGGAAGGATAGAAATAATCCAAAGAATTGGAAAAACTATAATATAAACCAGAAATTGCATGCTAATTTTTTATGCAAATATAGCCCAAAAAAGGAAACAATTTAATGTTGACACAACTAGGGTTTAAAAATGTAAGATTACTATCTTTACCAATATCTATAAAAAGTTTGTTATGAATATGATTTTGCTTGGCCTTATTTTGGCTAATGTAGTAGTAAGTTACAAAGGATGGAATGACCTATATTTTTTTAGGAAATATGAATTTCATGTAGGAAGTATTCGCGCTGGTGAACAAATTCGAATGTTAACTTCTGGTTTTCTACATGTTGATATGTCGCATTTACTTTTTAACATGCTAACACTTTATTTTTTTGCTCCAGTTGTTATTGCTTTTTTAGGTACTTTTTCCTTTGTTTTGGTGTATTTTGGAAGTTTAGTTTTTGGAAGTTTGCTTACGATGTCTTTTCACAAGAATGACTATAGTTATAGAGCTGTAGGTGCTTCAGGAGCTGTTACAGGGGTGTTGTATTCTGCTATTTTGTTACAACCAGATATGATGTTGGGATTGTTTTTTGTAATTCCTATACCGGCATATCTTTTTGGAATATTGTACTTGTTGTATTCTATTTACGGAATGAAAGCTCAAAATGATAATATTGGTCATACAGCTCACTTTGGTGGGGCTGTTGGGGGTTATGTGATTACTTTGGTAAAAGAACCGCAGTTATTGTTCGAACACACGTTGATGGTGATTCTTTTGGCGATTCCTATTGTTCTTTTGTTTATTCTCGAAAAAAGAGGAAAGCTATAATGGCATTACTTTTGTAAATAGTCCTAGTAATAAAATCATCTATAAATTTTTAAACAGAATTCTTATGAAAAAAGTACTTATCCTATTGTTTGTCTTCTCAGTCTTTGTAGTTCAGGCTCAAGACACTAAACCCACACCTCAAATTAGTGTGAATGGAGAAGGTAGAGTAAAGGTAACACCAGATCAAGCAGCTATTGTAATCACTGTTGAGACAAAAGGTGCTAATGCCAAAGATGTGAAGAAAGAAAATGATATAAAAACTGAAGCCGTTTTAAAATTTATTAAAAAAATAAACATACCATCAGAAGATTTCAAAACACGTCGTGTTGCACTTAATCCACAATATGAATATGAATCTAAAAAGCGTTCTTACAATGCTAGTCAAACCATTGAAATTTTATTGAAAGATTTGACCAAATATGATGGTTTGATGGAGGGCTTGGTAGATGCAGGAGTTAACCGTATTGATGGTGTTACGTTTCAATCTTCAAAATTGGCACAATATCAAGCTGAGGCTCGAAAATTAGCTATGAAAGATGCCAAAGCTAAAGCAGATGATTTCGTGTCTGTATTGGGACAAAAAGTAGGCAAAGCGTTAATGATATCTGATAATTCTCAAAATTACTATCCATCACCTGCACCAGTGTTTGCAATGAAGACCACTATGAGTGATGCTGTTGAAGCAACTCCAAGGGAAACATTAGCAATAGGAGAAATTGCAATTGTTGTAAATGTGAGTGTGAGTTTTATTTTGGAATAAAACGAGAAGTTCATATAAACAAAAAGTCCCGATTTGCATCGGGACTTTTTTTGTGGGGTGAGTAGGGGGAGAACTTAGTTGTAAGCAATAAGTTATCTAGGTGAATAATTATTTAATTATAAGTCTTGTATTTTAAATCTGTCAAAAGTAAGTCAGAGCTAACGAAATAGTGAAATTATGGTATAGGACTATTTCTATTCTTCTTAAAGTTAAATACCGAAACAACTGAACAATAGGTGATTTCTCTCTTTCTTACTATCTAAGCGTTGAAATATTTTATACTTATTCAGTGTTTTGTACAGGAAATGAAATATCTGGCAACAAGGAATTTTGCTCTTATGACAGTTTTTCTGAACTAATTTTATTTAGAGACTATTTTTATAGAAGAAAATAGATGTTTAAAAAAACATAAAGTGGAGTCAGAACCCACTTAAAAAAACGAGGCGGATTCCGAAAAGCCTTATGAGTAGGAAAATAAAAAAAATAATTATGGCAACTTATCCTTACTCTCAAGATTCAATGTTGGTTAACAGCATCAAATCGACAACTGTAGTTTCTATTGTTTCAGGAATGCAGGTAGCAGTTATCACTTTTTCTACTGCAGCTGGAAATTTAGGAACAATTACCCTTTCACCAGTTCAACCAACAGCAACAAATGTAGAATTTAAAGCTGGATCACAGTCATTACAAATTGATCTTATTAGTTTTAGAGCCCAATTCGGTTTTGATAGTGGTCAGGTTACAGCAAGTGGTCGTGGTACAGATCAAGATGGTAATAATGATACTGCTTTTGCAAAGCAGATTGCAACTTGGTCATAATTAAAAATATCAGGGTAATTTCCTGGGTAAATTGAATATATGAAGTCAAGATTAGCAAATGGAAATTTAAATTTTCAAATAAATATACTCTTAAAAGTATTATTTATATGTATGCTTACGGTACTTCCATTATCAACATTAGCCCAGGGAACTTCTCCTGTTTCTGTTCAAAAAATAGTTGCTCCCATTGCTGAAAAAAATTGTACTGGTGAGCGTTATTTTGGTGATTTACTCATTAAATACAATATTGATTCAACTGGAAAAATTGTAGTATGCACCCTATATTTAGCTACTGTTTTGGTAGGAATAGAATCTTTGAACGCGACTAACCCTATATATCAATTTGATCTGAAATCTGGTTTAAGTCAAACTAGCGGATGTTTGAGTATTTATCTGAATTTTTCTCCCTCTATTTCGACACTGAAAGCAGACATAACATATTCTGTAAAAGCAAATAACACAAGCTTTCCTTACAAAGGTGATTTAGTAGGCTGGTATATATATGATTAAATCTTAAAATCTGGATTTTAAGTTGTCAAATATCCGTCTATAGACTTTTAGATTCAACACTTTCATTAAACGAATTATGGCAACCTTACAATTCACAAATACTTCATCAGGTAATAGTTCACTTTATTTAGCAGCAAAAGATGATAATTGGTGCGCTTATCTACTCGTAAATGGTGTTACAGGGCCTACTGACGGAATTATATCTTTGGATAATCTGTCGGCTTACAATGGCTATATTTTATTTTCTTTAAGTGCTCCAACTTTAGATGTCAATACATTTGTAAGTAACGTATATAATTTTCTTGGCCCGTTGCAACCTTATCAATCGGCAGCTGTAGTTTGGTTTGAGAACCCTGACATACCGTTGACTACAGATAATACAACCCAATTGATTTTAACAGGAGGAGCCAACGGTCTTTATTCTGTTTTAAATGGTTACAATTACAACTTTGGCAATGACTTTGCTACACTATTTATAAGTAACACAAATGTTTCGCTTACTGTTGACAGTGTAAATAATACTATGACTATATCTGGTCAGCAAGGAGCTGTTAATTACACTTTTAAACCTAATCATCTTGGATCATCAAGCCAAATTATGAGCGGTATTGAAATACCGCTAACAGGAGTGGGTCAAGGACATATTCGTTTTATATTGGGTTTTGATGCTGCATCAGATTTTATTGGTTTTAATGTAAGTAATCAGTATAGTTTTAATAATAATGCCGACAATGGTATTCTTACGAGAACTACTTATTCACTTATTAAAGCTGGAAATTTGAATGATTTAATAAAAATGCAAGCTAGTATTTATCCTTGTGATTTATTAAATAAAGCGGGTGTAAACACTTATTTTGCTTTTTTAGGAGAAACTTATAATACTTTTACACAGCAAAATAGAACATCGGCTCTTCCTTCTTATTATATAACTAATTTTGGTTATCCTTTAATTTTAGTTCCTTATACCAATTTTATCAACTATGGTATTTCCATAAACTATCCAACTCAGAATAGTTCTCTTTTAGTATTGAGCGAGCAAACACCTGATGATCCCAATGCAATTTGGTATATGGTTCCTCAGGGGGCATTATCGCTAACACTAGACATATCATATGAAGTAAATGTAGACGCTAATAAACAAGTGCAATTAATGTGTGGACTTGGATCTACAGAAACTATTAGTTTTACTCCTCAGTTTATCGACGAGACTAAATCCGAAATTACTGGAATAGGAGATTGGCTTTATTTTCAACCCAATCAAAATGCTTTTGCTCCTCAGTTTCCTATTTTAAGCACAAAAAATGTTGTAGGAAGTAATACCACACAAGAATGGCTGGCAAGCAGTTACATTACTGTATGGAATGGTGTTGTAATGGTTAACAGTGCGCAGACACCTGTGGTTTACCATGCACAGCCGCAAGGTTCTCCATTATTCTCTCCAGATAAGGATCCTAATTCTCCTTTGTTTGTTCATCTCACAACAGGTTCTGGAATATTATCAAATGCACAACAGACTGTTTACTTTCCTTTAGTTCCTTATGGAGCTGTAACAGCAACTCCATCGGGAAAAGTCGATTTTTCTTTGTTTGAAAAACAAATTCTAAATCCAACCCGAAAAGCCATTATTGCTAATGTAATGAGCACAGAAAATATTCCGGCAACAGCATCTCATTTATTTGGAGCCAAAGCAAATGAAAGCGGTATTTCATCTACGAGTCCGCAGGGATTTTATGTTAATGTAAATCCTGATAATGGACGTTGGAATACTTTACAATTAGCCAGTAATCAGTTTTTAAAATCTGATGGAACTCTTTCAAAAGTATTCAATTTGCAATTTACGCCTCCAAGTTCAACGCTTCAAACAGCGCTGCAGTCCAACCAGTTGTTTCTTGTTATTTCATATAATGAAAAATTGAGTGACGGGACTTATGTGCTGGATAACTTTAGCAATGAAATGGAAATAACCGAATGGCCTTTTATATTAAATGTTCCAAAAGAACCGGCCAATGGTCAATATAAAAATGTTATTATATTTAAATTCTGTACAGGAAAACTTCTTGATAAAGTGCAAAATATTCAAGGTTGGATTTCACCAGATACTTTTAACGATACTAGCAATAACGGTCTTCCGAACCTAAGTATGTGGTTACAGCAATACATACAAAGCGGAATTGATAAGTATAAAGTTCAAGGAGATAATGATTATCTTAATTTTTATAATATAGCTACAAATCCAGAATGGCAAGGAGTGCTTTCGCTAGGTGTTGACATTAGTGTACAGGATTTTCCGAAAGAATTACAAGGCTTGCTGGCAGGTATTGATTTAGATAATTTTTATGCTCATCATTTTGGTATAGATATCAGTATTGTAAACAATTCGAAAGGAGTTGTAGCCATGCAGCCTACGAGCTCAATGTTTGCTTTGATAGATTATGAAGATCCTGTATTTGAAGGCATGGGTTCAAATCCTGTTGTGTATAAAAACAAGGCTCCAATAAACGGTGCTGTAGATTATGATTTTGTTGTACTGCAGTTAAAAATAGTTTTTATAAACAGTAAAATATACAATTACAACAGCTATTTAGCACTGACAATTAATAAACTTTTTGGAGAAAAAATAGATGCTGTTAACAGAGCAAATCTAATTATTCTTACGGGTACTTATGAAAACACAAATGGCGTGCCTTCATATAACTTTACCAATACATCAGATAATGTTCTTAACCTTGTAAATAACAATATTATTACAGATGTTGAAATTATAAAAACAGCTTTTGTTACAGTTGTATCTCAAAATGATGTTACAAGCAATACTGTAAATGCCAAATTCTCTTTTTGGGGTTTCATTAATTATAATGATTTATCTGGTTTTGATTTGTTTTCTTTTGGAGCAGAATCAGACAGCGTAACCACAAATTTTAGAGGATTATCATACTCTAATATGTATGTAGATCTCACCTTTGATCTTGAAACTCCTACTACCAAAACATTTATTTTTGATATAAGCCAAATGGCTTTTGATGTGGGTCAGAGCACTCCGCGAAAAGATAGTTTATATTCTCATTTTCCTTTACAGTTATCAGGTATTACAAACGGAGATTCTACAAATACTCCAACTTCACAGGGGTATTTAAATGTAGCTATTCCTTCATTGCAGCAACAGCAAAATGTAAGTGGTCAATGGTATGCATTGGTATTTAACCTCAATATGGGAACACTAGGAGCACTGGCTAGTTCAGCAGGATTTACCTCAACCTTTATGATGGCTTGGTGCGTAGGTGCAAAAGGTGCTTGGTCGGGAGTAAAATTACCGGGAGTTAATCCACAGGCTCCTTCTTTTAGTCTACAAGGTGTATTGAAGTTAAATATAGGGTCGATTATGCTTCAAAAAGCAACTGGTACAGAAACTACTGCTTATCTGATGAAGATCAATAATATTGCTTTAGAAGTATTTAGTTTGTCCTTTCCTCCAGGAGGAAATATCTCCTTTATGTTATTTGGTAACCCTGCAACAGATGCAAAACCTGAAAGTTTGGGTTGGTATGGTGCTTATATAAAAAATACTTAATCATTAAAAAACAAAATCATGCCATTTCCAGATTTTATCGCCACTTTGTTTGGAGCAGATGAAACGGTCAATAATAATACGTTTGAGGAAAATCAGGTATTATTGACACGTTTTTTACAAGCTCAGGAAAATGAAATTATCCGAATTTATGTTACAGCTTCGTCAGGTTACGGACATCAAGCCAATACGGTAAACATAATGTATAGTTTAATAACCGCTGGTTTCAATCATAATATTCAAATGATATATGATGACGCCCCTACTGAGCCGCCAACCATAAATAAGCTTGCTACGTTAATTCCAGGTCTTAATCCAGCTAATCCTCAACCAGTTGTAATCAATGCAAATACAACTATCAGCTTTGTTAGTACTACAGCTTTTAATGCAAATCAACAACCTTTATTAACATTTGGGATTACAGGTGGATATGATAATAGTGCCGATAATTTAGCTCTTAAAACAAATACATCTATTTTCTTAAAATTACAACCCTATTGCTGGAGTTCGACAAATGCATTATATATCAATAGAGGAAACCCTGCAGAGCAAGTTGTGATTGATTTAGGTAAAGTCCCTGTTTTAGGTAATTATATTTTTACAAGACAAAACTATTATTTACCGCTTCCACAAATGACTGAAGCAGATTATACACAATTTACTAATGCTGCTCCTGCTAAAGTCGATCCTTACAAAGCAATTCTTACTGCAAATACTGAGAAAAAGATAAACATGATGCCTCTTTACGGCATTGGAGATATTGATGGAACCATTGAGTCTTTAGGATCAGCTCCTGAAAGTGTTTTGTTTAATTTAATAGCTTCTCTTGCATACACACAAGATTACAGTGATGTACCTTATTTAAAAAAAGGAGCTGTTATAGTTGTTATTGCAACTGTCACTCAGCCATGTTATGATAGATTAACAGCTTTATTACATGGACTTAATGAAACAGTTCCTAAACTCAACGAGTACATTTTGAGTCAGGATTTAAAAAATAGGGTCGATATCATAAATTATGATGATCCCAATTTTAGTCAAAAATTAACTCAGACAGGTACTTCATCAGATAAAATTCTTGTTGTTAAAATGGGAGGTATTCCCGGGCCGGCTTTTAACTATATGTACTCACAAAGTACTCTACCTTGTGTTTTTGAAGGAAAAGGAACTGCTTCTTTAGTTCTTAATATGCCAGTTCCCTATATCAATTTAACCTCATCTGATATAAGCCGTAAATATGTTTATCCTACCTTACCCTTACAGAATGTTAAACTTTTACAACCTGAAACGGCAGCTTGTTTTGAAGCAAAATATTGTAATTCAGCTGCATTTAAATTAATAGAGAATTTTACTACCACAAATACTAATATGGTAAATGGAGGGGTTGACAATACAGCACTTTATGCTGCAGGTCAATTAATTTGGAAAACCTATTCAAATATGGATCCTATCAATATTTATTTCACAACATTGTCCAATTATTTTCACACACTTCAAAATGATAAATTAATGAAAGCATTGCTGTATATGTTGATTTATAATAACGAGAACTAAAAAAAAGATTATGAACCAAAATGATACCTTAAGTCTAAAAAGTTTATATCAGGCAATACAAAATCAAATACAAAGTGGTTCAGGTACATTTAATCTTGTTCCGGATGTTTTGAATGCAGAAAACCATATAGGTAGGTTTTATATAGAATTAATTCCAAATGGCACTTTCACTATATCTAAATCGGTTTTACAGCCGGCAAACTGGGACGATTCGTTAAATGAATTTACACTATTAGGAGAAAGTTCCTCATTTGGAACAGGCGATATGCAGCTCTCCATGATTTTTAGCAATACCGATACAGGAATATTATCAGATTTAAAGTCTATTCTAATAAATGGTACATGGCCAATAGCTGGTATTGACTGGTTTACGCTCGGTGATCCTTTTGTAGGGATTCAGGTTTATGATGCCAATCTTCCTGTTGTTGGTAAAACAGGAGGTAAAATAAATATAAACTCAAATATTGTACTTGAACTTGCTATGCGTTATCCTGTTGCTGCCAATACTTGGCTGCTTCAGGGAAGTTTTGATAGTCCATATCCAAGCATATCCAATTTTTATCAAATGGTTGGAGGTGTAAATCTTACAAGTGCTCTTCCACAGCCATTTAGTACCTTGGTTGATCTGGGATTTAAACAAATGGACCTATCTTATGATACTCAAGCTAGTCTTGTTAAATATATTTCTGTTGCGATTAGTACTGATCCCGATTATGAATGGCAGATATTACCAAAGCTTGCCATTAAAAACATTGAAATAACAGCATTGGTACAAAACCCTTTACAAAACAATAGTGCTGTCATTTTCACAATTAGTGGGGATTTTACAATTGGACCTCCTGATTCAAACTTGCTGATTGTTACTACAACATATCCAAATTTCTCAACAGATATTTCTTTAGATTCTGGAACAATACAATTAGGAGATTTATTGA
Organism: Flavobacterium sp. UM26; assembly: GCF_057922445.1. Classification (NCBI taxonomy): domain Bacteria; kingdom Pseudomonadati; phylum Bacteroidota; class Flavobacteriia; order Flavobacteriales; family Flavobacteriaceae; genus Flavobacterium; species Flavobacterium myriophylli. Next base: position 45,769 of record NZ_JBVHCY010000008.1, read on the forward strand.
CCATATTTTGGAGTGGAACTACAATAGATCTTCAATCTGAAATTACAGAACTTTATATTCAGATTGAACCTGATTCAAAAAATTATTCACTCAATTCTAAAATTGTAAACAATTGGGTTTTCTTTTCTATATCAAGTCCTGATCTTAGTTTTACTATGACGGGTTTATCCTTAGCTGTTAACAGTCTGCAAGGAGCCACTACAGGAAAAATTACAGGATTATTTCATATTGGACCAAGTACACCAGACAGCGGAGTTGATCTTACTATTTATGCTGGATATGATGGAAAAGCCTGGAGCTTTGGAGCGAGTACAGGAAAAGATCAAACGATATCCTTAGGGAATATAGCTTATACATTCTTGACTGCTTTTGGTTTGGAAAATATCCCTTCGTGGGTAAACGATAACCTTCCAGAAATAAGTAATGTAAGCTTTGATATGGTTGTGCCAGACGCTAAAGACAAGTTTACAACTTATAGAGTTAAAGGAGATGTAGACTGGCATTTACAATTCAGTTCATTTAACTTAGATTTGAGTGCTAATGTCGATATTACTTATACTGATGGAAAATCATCTGGAACTATTACAGGTATAGCCGATGCCAGACAAATGCTTGGTCTAACTTTTATAGTAGGATACAAATTTGGTACGCCAGATACCGAAGTTTATCTAAAAATACCTGAATTTGCAAGTACAATTACCTATACTAGTGGTTCTAAATACGATATCATTGACATAAAGTTTGATAAAATTTCATTGGGAGAACTTATCAGTACATTTGTGGGAACTTTCAGCCCAGGATTTAGTCTTCCTGCTCCTTGGAACTTATTAAACACTATAGACTTATCTGGTTTTGAATTTACTTACACCCGATATAAAGATTCTGCGCAAAGCAGTATTGTTGCAACCATTCCAATTAATGTCGATTTAGGATTTATCAATATAAAATCGCTCAAAATTACCAAAGACGATTCACTTACAGGAAGCGGTGTTTACATGTATTTTGAAGGTACATTCTTAGGACTTCCTATTGAAAATGATTCTCCACTACAGAAAGACGGCAAAGGAAGTGATGCTACTAAAATGCCTCCTGTGCCTGGAATGGGAAGTCAGTTTTTTGATTTGAAAATGCTTGCTATGGGACAGCATGTAACTATGTATGATGTTCCTAATCTAGATTCTGTAGATGCAACAATTACTGCCTTAGAAAATGCCTTTACAACAACATCAGAGGATAGTTCTACTACAATACCTGTGCCTTCACTAAGTCAAACAACAAAGCCGGGGACATTGGTTTTTGACCAAAATAGTAACTGGCTTATAGGTACAGATTTTACAGTTGCAAAATTTTATCGTATTGCGGCCGTTTTTAACGATCCCAATATGTATGGGTTATTGGTTGGAGTAAGTCCTGATGCAGGATCTTTTAAAAATCTTCAATTTGAAATTCTGTATAAAAAAATAAACGATACTATTGGGATGTATCAAATTGATTTGCAGTTACCCGATCAATTTCGTCATCTCGAATTTGGAGAAGTTTCAGTTACACTTCCTATCGTTGGCGTAAAAATATATACCAATGGTAACTTCTATCTTGATTTTGGATTTCCAGCTAGTATAACTGATTTTTCAAGATCATTTTCCGTTCAAGTATTCCCTTTTGTTGGATTTGGTGGTTTTTATTTCGGCTACCTTAGTGGTGCGACATCATCTAGCGTACCAGCGACATCTTGCGGAGTATTTAATCCAGTTATAGAATTTGGTTTAGGACTTTCTTTAGGAGTTGGCAAAACAGTAGATCAAGGTATTTTAAAAGCAGGTCTTTCTTTAACTGCTGTAGGTATTTTTCAAGGTACTTTAGGTTTCTTTACTGCTAATACGTCTTTGCAAACTTATGATGAAACATACTATAAAATTCAAGGAACTTTTGGTTTAACTGGACATATATACGGAGAAATCAATTTTGCGATTATATCTGCTAGGCTCGATATTATGGCTTATGCTTATATAACAATGATAATCGAAAGTTATAAACCAATTCCGATTACTTTTGAAGCTGGAGTTTCGGTAAAGCTTACCGTAAAAATTAACTTAGGTTTGTTCTCTATCAAAGTATCTTTACATTTCAGTGCTACAATCAGTGCTTCATTTGTCATAGGAAGCGACACATCTGCACGTGCACCTTGGAACTATTGTCCAATAAAAGGATCTCAGGCCAATACGCCATTAGAACTAGCAGATTTCAGCGCTAAACGACTATTTGCTGCAGCGCCTGTTTACTTAAAATGGCAACCCATTTACCCGTCTGCAAAAGTACCGCTTGATTTAATGTTTTTTCCACAGTTAACTGTTTCTGGAGAAGCAGGTTCATCAGGTCCTCAATATGCATCCATGCTTTATATCAATACAGACGCTTCGGATAACAGTCTGTCTGCTTTAAGTGAAGGTGTACTTTACTGGACAATTAATTCATTAGTTGGAAATACTAATGCAAATACTGGTTTAGATTGGCTAAAAGGGCAGGAGATAACAGCAGATCAAATAAGTATTTTACTTTGTTATTTTAATACAAGACCAAATCATGTTGCCCCATTTAATTATAGCAATGCGGCAAATGATGATATACAAACTTTTTTTAGTAATTACTTTCAACTGAATATCAGTGCGGTTGATGCCAATCAAAACGGTAGTATGGATGCAGCTGTTTTTCCAGTAGTTCCAGAATTGATTTTGAATACTGACTTAAACGGAAATTTGGGTACAGCTATCGATTTTTCTACAAAAAACATGACGGGTACCCAAAATTATATCAGTGATATAACATTGCTACTTGCTTCTACAGGAGTTGATTATCAATCAGGAATTACAGCTGAATATTTTGATACCTCTGAATGCAGCACTATAATTGATCCAACGTATGAAGAACAGCATAACTTGTCGTTTCCAACATTTATGTTTACTGATTTTATTGCTTTAATTGCCAAACAAACTCTACAAGCAGCTTTAGATTATCTAAATAAACAAGAAGCACTTTCTGCTAAAATAAGTGATGTTGTTACTAATGCTGTAAATGACAGCGTGCAGGGAATTGGAGGTATGGCTTCACGTTTTATGCTTCATGGTTTACGTTTACCAGAACCGCCGGATGCAACAATAGGAAAAACTCAGCCGTTGTATGTATTAACAGGCCAACAGATTGCAATTCCGTCAACGTTGCAAAAAGGTGATAAATACTCTGTATTGCTTCAAAATCCAAATGTATCATGGATAACAATGGTTTCAGGAACTAATAATACGCTTACCATAACAATTGATGATAACGAGATTCAGCACATAAAAGATGTTGCTTCCGTTAAACTATCGCCAACACTGGATTATGGACCTGCTCCGTTAATTAATTATAACGACACACCACAAACATTTTCATTAGGCGCTCCGACTTTATGGCAGTATCCTGGTGATTATTATCCTGAAATAACGAATAAACCTGTTTTATGGAAATTACCATCAAACTTAACAACTATTTTTGCTGAATCTGGAGACTGGTCGTTTGAAGTAAAAACTTTAACAACTACTAATTCTGGGACAACTAAAGCAAATGTTGCTAATTATACCTGGGGAACTGTTGTGAATTTTTCTCTGCAAAAAATAACAGCTTCTGATGGGCAGATCACACCATTGTCTAATAATATGTATAATTTGGTAGGTGCTGATGATGCTGGAACAGTTTATCTGCAGGAATTACTAACTTATTTGAATACTCATGATGATAGTGACGGGACGAAAACTATTCAGCAAATTCAGGTATTGTACCAGCCGGACCCAACACAAAACTCAGAAGGCGGTTATATTTCTGATGCTAATGGAGACTTTAAAACCGCTATTGTTCAGGCGAATCTTTCTACAGAAACAAATCCTGTAGAATCGATGCTTATGATGAATGCTGTTTTTGATACACCTGTGAGAAATTATAACACTTTAAACAGTGCAGGAGATTTTATTAAATTATTATGGGAATGCAGTATTGTTCGCAGCGGTGGTTTCTACTTCTACTACAACAATAATGAAAACAAAGGACTGCCAGATACTTTATTCGCAAACAACGGAATAGCTAATTTGGCTTTAGTAATTACCTATGATAATTTAATATTAAATCCCTTTGTAAATACTGTAGTTATAGGAGATGTTATAGACACTTCAACAACTTCTGTTTACATACAGTCACCAGAAACTACTCCAGAAGAAAAGCAATATACAACTAGGGTTGCTACCTTACTACCAGGAACAGTGGGTTATGAAGTTTCACGCAAAAATCCGGGGGATTATGTCCCTACACAGCCAGTACCAACAATTGCGGAAGATAATATATATTTAGAAACACAATTCAACCTTATAGGTCTTTCAGTGCCTGCAATACCTGCTTACATTAATCCAACACCTGCGGGACCAGTAGATTCTATGGATGATGAAGCGATCCGTAATACGAAGAACGGAAATCCTTCTGCTAATGATGATGTTGCAGATTGGAACTACAGCGCTGTTGTACCTTATTATAAATACGTGCAGCCAGCTGGAACAGATCCTGAATATCCTAACCCTTATGCAGGAATTGGTACAACAGTAGAAATGCTACTAAACTGGCAGGATATGTTTGGAAACGTGCCGCCAAATGGTACTGCACCATTAAATGCATCAATGCCGTTATTATATTCTGATGCAATTATTGCAATAAGCCAATGGCCATCGGTATCAGTATCCTATATCTTTAATTTGGTAAATGATGGACCAAACATTGATCTGAATTTTAATTTCAACAATGTACGCTATATAGGCGATGGAGCGCAGAATAATGCTCATATAGATTTGATTACGTACATGAATATTCTGTATCAGCTTAATAATGATATGGCTGTTAGTTTTACAACGACAGTAGAAGATGAGGTAAATGCTCAGGGAGATACTACGATTACAGAGCACAGCATTGCAAACAGTGATTTGTTAGCCAATTTTATTAATCCTGTTATTGGTTATTTAAAAGCTGTTATTAACGGAGAACAACCGACAGATTTAAAAACGTACACAATAAGTACTGCTGTAACAACAGCAAATATTACGACTCTACCAGAAATCGCTTTGATTTCTACAAGTCTGACTATGAAACGTATTGCTAATCTCGATCCTAATTTTATTAATGTTGCTGGAGTAGCTTCTGCTATTACCGTTATACAGCCTTTATCAAAAGATAGTTCAGAGGGTATGTTAACACTGTCTTATTTTGCAGCGCAATTTGAAACTACTTTTATCAATCAGCCTGTTAACGGAATTGTACTTAAAGTGGCAAGCGGTGCTAATTTAACCAAAGGAAACAGTGACACTACAGCAAATGCTCCGCTTTGGATGGTACGTTTTGATAGTACCGGAACTAATGGTCTTAAATTTGGATTTAACAGAGATCAAATGTACTATTTTGCTCCAATTCCGTTGGCAACGAGTTTACAATCTTTCTCTGCCAAAGTATCTACTTATAGACAAGGCGAATCTTACCCATCAGATAGGGGTATTACAAAAAACTTTACCAGTATAGATATGGACAGCTGGGGCTTACAGTTTTTACAAGCTGTAGACAAATTCTTGAGTCCTGCTTATGCTGTTCCTGCTTATTTGTTAACTGCCGAAAATGTATTTAGCGGAGATCCTGATTATTTACAGCTTATTTTAGATGCTAAACAAAAACTAGCTGACGCCATAGAAGGTACAATTGATTTTATAATAGAACCAAATGCAGGTAAAGAACCATCTAATATAGGAAATGCGCAAGACAAATGGAAGCAGCAGATTCTTATACAGCTTGCTAATGCGTATCGTTATGTGGCATCTGTACAGACAACCGCTAGCATCAGTTCTTCTTACAAAGGAATCGAATATGCAAACTCTAATAATGTACCACCACAGTATCCGTATGTTCCTTCTTTATATGGAAAAATGCTTGGTATGAATCCTTCTGTTGATGGTTCTGAAATTATTCCGAAATCTACAGAGTATTCATTGTCTACGGCTAAAGTGCCAACTGCCAATGGTAATTCTTGGCTAACGTATATGTTTGAAGCCAAAGATGCTGCAGAGAGCCGTAGTTTTTCTTTTGGAGATATGGAATATAAAGTAAGTCATTTGGAGTTTGATATTACTCAAATACCTGATTTAGCAGATTATTTGGCTTCGTCTTGGCTTACCTTTATTATTCCGCTTGACGGAGAAATAAACGATAAAGAAAGTCCTCTTGCCAGAATGAGTGATGTGGGTGAAACTACTATACCTGTTCCATTACGTGCTTATCCAACACCACCGTCTATTTCTGCACAAAATTTTGATTATCCAGTAAATAATCAAATTCAACCGCAGATGATAACGATACAAGAAGCTCGCACTTGGGAGTACTATTACACCTATCAAAACCCCTCGGCTGCACAAGATACGATTGTTACTGAAATCCAGTTTAATGTAACCGATGAAAATCAGAAATATTATGCAAGCCCTAGTTCAAATTTACCTTTATATCAGGCATTGGCACAATTTATAGATTCTTATCCTGCTATTAATGCTGATTTTGATAATTATCTAGCTCTTCTTACTCCAGAAACTTTAAATTCTGAGTCTCCTTTGGCAGAAAATGCCCGTTATGCATTACTGGCATTTATTGATATAGTAAATGAAGTGGCTGATCAATGGTCAGTTACCAATCAGGTCAATCCGAGAAAGCCAGTGTTTAAAACTAATGGAGATCTTGCTGCACCTGCTCCGCCGTTTACACTGTCGTATACTATTACCGAAAGTGCTCAGGAATTAACCGAATATTTAATTGTGACTGTTGATTTTAACAATCAGCAATCTAGTAATAATATCGTTAATGTTGTAATTGATGGTTATACAAGTGTACTTGTTGAAGGCGAACAAAATCAATATTTGTATTATCGATTAGATAACTTAGGTGATCGAGAATATCTAATGTATGATGACCGAAATAACGATCCTTCAAGAACTATTAAGCTAAGCAAACTTGATATTTTAAGTGCTCAAAATGCCTGGAGCAGCGTGGCGGTTATTAGAAATGAAGAGTTGTTGCAAAATGAAGACGGAACATGGCAGACAACTAATCCGTTGTTTATTTATCAGACACCGCAGGTAATGTTTTATAATAAGCTTATTCCGCTTTTAAATAGTAAAAATGCGATAGATATTGCTACTATAGGCACTAATACTTATCCGATAGAGCCAAAACGTACACTGAATGATCAGATGCTTGCTTTGTTTGATTCTTTAACAGAAAACATAAACAGCGCTATAACCGAGTTTGCTATAAAAATGCAATGCGATTATACCTATATTATTCCTGGAACTACTTTTGCTATTGATGTTCCTGTATTAATGGTGACGCCTACAACAATTACAGTTGCAGATCACGGAAAGGGCATTGCTGATTTATTAACTAATGGAATAAATGACTGGGTACAAAATAATAATCCGCAAAATAATGCAGGAGTATATAATTTCGTGCTTACAGCTTACTCTGTAACTGACAACTTCGTACCATTACTACAGATTCCATTTACATTGCCGTTAACAGCTATTAAATAGTAGTGTTAAGTTTAAGCTTTTGATTCTATTTTTAAACCCACAAATTTTTAAAGATTCATCTTTGTGGGTTTTTTTATTTTATTTCAAAATCACAAAGTTTGAACTTCATCCATACTGGTATAAATAAAAAGTCCCGATTTGCATCGGGACTTTTTTTGTGGGGAGAGCAGGATTCGAACCTGCGAAGTTTTCACAGCAGATTTACAGTCTGCCCTCGTTGGCCGCTTGAGTATCTCCCCAAGACTCATAAGCTGTTGCTTATTGTGCTAACCGGATGCAAATATAAGAACACTTTTGAGTTCTCCAAATAAAAAATACACTTAATTTTCGGATATTTTTTAATGTATTGGTAGTGAATAAAATAAAAAAATCTCCACTAGGGAGATTTTTTTATTTTTTAGTAGTTAGGACTATTTTTTAGCTAAAAGTTCCACTACTTTGGCTTTTAGAGCTGCACCACTTAATCCTTGTGCTACTATATTTCCTGAAGCATCTAGCACAAATGTAGCTGGAATGGCTTCAACTTTATATTGTTTTGCAATTGGTTCATCCCAAAATTTCAAATTTGAAACTTGTGTCCATGTTAGTCCATCTTTTGCAATCGCTTCTTTCCAAGCTTTTGCTGATTTGTCTAAGGAAACACCAACGATATTTAATCCTTTTGGGTGTAATTCTTTGTATAGTGCTACCATATTTGGATTTTCTTTTCTACATGGAGGACACCATGAAGCCCAAAAATCAACTATAGTAACTTTACCTAAGCTTTGTTTTAAGCTAATCACTTTTCCTTGCGGGTTAGGCGCAGAAAAGTCGGCTCTTCATTTTGCTGAACCTGGAGCTGCAGGAGCTGTTGCACCTACTGTTGGTGCTTTCATTTCAGTCAAACGAGCTTTGATTGCTTTACCTGGTTTAGTGTTTTTTAGAGATTCCTCTAAACTTTCGTATAGTTTTTCTGCTTTTTTAACATCAGTAGATGGGTCATTCAACATTCCTTGAACGATCAATGCACTAATGAATGATTTTGGGTGAGTTTCTGCATAAGAAATGTATTTTGTTTTTGATGCAGTACTAACTTCTTGTTGGATAGTCATGAATTCTTTCATCAAGCTGTTGATAACGGCTGTATCTTTTTTAGCTTGAGCATCATTCATTTTTTGCGTATTAGCAGTTTGGAAATCTACTAGTTTCTTTTGAACTTTTGTAATTTCTTCGTTGAATGCAGTGTATTCGTCGTTGTTGTAAGTTCCAGAAATTTTAGATTTTTGAAGGGTATCTTTGTTGATTACGATTTCAATAGATCCGTTTTCTAGGATGAATGGTAATTTACCTTGAATGCCTTCAACTGTTATTAAGTGGAATGCGGGTTCAGTAGCTTTACCTTCGATTTCAAATTTACCATTTTCTACTTTTACAGTATCAATAGCAATTACACCTAGTTTGTCATCTTGACTTTCTAAAATGATGGTTTTTCCATTTTCAATTCCTTTGGCAGTACCAGAAATAGTGTAGGAGTCTTTGTTGCATGAAAATAATACAACAGAAGCAGACAATAATAAAATGATTTTTTTCATTTTTGAGTTATGTTATTAGATTTTGTTTGCAAAAGTATTTAAATTTATAAATTACGCACACTATTGCACCCTAAATTTTTGTTATAGTGTTCTTTTTTTAAGGAACATTTAAGAACTCAATAAAAAAGCACTCATTTAGAGTGCTTTTTTAATGTGTTTTCAAGAATTATTAGTCTTGATTAATTGTTTTTCTCCATGCATAAGCATTGAAAATATGTCTTTTAGCATATCTACTAGGTGAATCAGCATTAACCATTTTGATATAACTAGCTTTTGGTACGCTTAGGTATTCGTATACGCTTCCGTTTGAAAAGTTGACAGTCAATCTTGCGTCTTCATATTTGTAATCAGTAATGGTGCAAGATTTAACTGTTTCGTTGTATTCTGGCAAATTAGCTTTGATTGTCTCTGGATTGATACTCACTAGAAAGTGATAAGCTTCAATAATTTCTTTACTTCTTTCTTCAGCCGCTTTTAAACCTGCTTCATCCCCTTGAAATTTATCAGGATGCGCGTCTTTCATCGCATTGCGATAAATAGTCTTTAATTCTTTTAACTCTACAGTTTTGTCTACATTTAGTAGTTTACGGTATTCTACGATTTTTTTCATAAATAAGGTAACTTATTGAATTTTAAGGTCAAATGATGAAATGTGATTCAAAATCGACAAATTTTTTGCAAAGGTACACTTTTTTTTATGTTTTTAGTTTAGGACTAAAAAAAAATCAAAAACTAACCAAAGTCTTTGATTTATAGTGGTTTATGAAAATAAAAATACTACTGCTCTGGTTTTAAATTGGCTTTGTCAAAGTTTCTTGATTTTTTTGGATACTTACCATAACTTTTGTCGCTTGGGTTTTCTATAATCGATTTGATGGTGATGACGTCGCCTAATTTAAATTGTAAAGCCATTTTATAATCAAGTAAATAGGTGCCACAAAAAAAGTTGTTGTTTTCGTCCTGTTCTACTATTCCTGTGTAAACCCCTTTTTTAAGCATTTTGCTTGGTATTCCTTTTTCCATGATCTTGAAACTTCAAATTTATAAAGTGCAAAGATACACAATAATTATGGCTATTATCTTGGTTTTGGTTATTCTGCTTACCTTTGCAGCTATGAAAAACGTTTTTCGACCTGCGCCGCAATCTTTTAAAAACACTTTTTGTGTGTTTTATGAGGTTGGTATGGAGCAAATTGAGGGATTGGTTTTGCAATATCATAGCGCCTCGGGCAGTAAGTATTATTATACTCCTGAAGGGATGTTTCGTTTATCCAATCATTGGGGACGATTTGCGAATAGTAAGTGGCGATTGGAACCCTTGGAACCTGCCACAAGCTCTAAATTTAAAGTAGGATTTGCGCGTTGGGAGGATTTTTATCCCGATAACGCCGAAGATAAGTTGTATTACATCGCTGCAGATTACACCAAACGAACCGTAAATTATCAGCACAAACAAAATCCCAATTACGATCAAAAAGCAGTGCTTCGTACTAGTTTTGAGACTACCAAAAAAATCAAGCAAATTCGGAACTTATTCGAATTGACCAATTGGGCGAAGTATTTTGACTATGAAGATATAGACGAATTAAGAAAAAGAATAATCGAGCAAATTATATACACCGAACGCTCTCTTGAAGAAATAAAACGCAGCATACAATGGGAAGAAACAATGAAAGAAACATAAAGAAACACAACGACAAGTTGCACAAAGCCCAAGATAAGGCAAAGAAAGCCTCTATGGAGCGCAAAGCAAAATTGAAAGAAATCGTAAAAAAGTTTAATGCAGACCAAGCGTCTAAAAATGAATAAGATGAGCCAGAACCCTTTTGACCTATTGAAAATACAAGTGCAAGAAATCATCGATTTGATGGCACAAAAGCAAAACCGTGAAGCCAATAATAAATTAACCGAAGTTAGTGAAGCGTTGGACGAACTTCTAGACCATTCTGAAGATGATGCCGATTTAATCGAAATCAGTAAATATCAAGTCTTGCTGAATCAGTTGTTTCAGAAAATAAATCCCGAAGATGAACAATAGTGTTTGCCCTTGCGGCTCTGGACTGGCTTTTATAGAATGTTGTGAAAAATATATTTTAGGCTACGAAAGCGCGCCAACTGCTTTGGCATTGATGCAATCACGATATAGCGCTTATGTGGTTAAAAATGCTGACTATTTGATTGCAACTACACACGAAAGTACAAGAAACCTTTTTTCTAAAGATGAAATTTTGCGCTGGGCTAGCGAAAACCAATGGCAAAAATTAGAGATTATTTCTTTTGAGGATACAATTGTTGAATTTAAAGCTTTTTTTAAAGGTCCAGATGCCAAAGCATACATTCATCATGAGCGCTCTACTTTTAAAAAAGTGGAAGGACATTGGTATTATATAGATGGTCTTTTTTTTTAGACATAGTAGTTTTTTCGCTAAATTTAGGGGTTACTTTCTAAAACAATTGCCTTATGTTACATTACAGCCGTTTACTTTTTGTGATTGTATTGTTTTTGGGTTGTAAAACTGCCATCAATGCTCCAGCCGATACTTCTTTGCACACAAAACCAAGCAAGACCTATCAGGAGCAAATAGAAAATATGGAGCAAGGAATTTATTTTCGAGCGATGGGTAACGAACCTGAGTGGAGCTTGAAAATTAGTGCTACAGAGATAGCGTTTACTTCATTGTTGCCCGATTTTAAGTCATTTACCGCGCCGCATATTGATCCCATAAGAGCAATGGATGCCAATGTAAAAACCTATCGATTGACTACTTCTGCTGGAACGGCAGCCATCACCATTCAGCAACAAAAATGTGCCAATACAATGTCTGGTCAAGAATTACCTTATACTGTTCGGGTTGAAATGACGAACAATTCTATTACCTCCAAAACTTTTTCGGGTTGTGGGTATTATGTTATTGATGCTAGATTACACGATATTTGGGTGTTGGAAAAAATGAACGGTGAAAATGTGTCATTAAATAAATTTGCCAAACAATTACCTTATATTGAAATTAATAGTACCAATGGAACGTTTATGGGATATGCTGGATGCAATCGTATGAATGGAACTGTTTTTTTTGAAAAAGGGATTTTACGTTTCACCAAAAGTAGTACTACTGAAATGGTTTGTGACTCAAAAAATAGAGAGAGTGAACTGCTACATTCTTTAGAAAGTAGTACCGCCTATCAAATCTCGAATATGCGCCTAACACTTACCAATCCTTCTGGTATTGAATTGGTTTTTAAGAAAGTAGATTAGTTGTACAATCTTGATTATTGCTTTTAACTAAAAATTAATAAACGTTAGACCAGCCACCGCAACAAAATACTGTACTTTTAAAATTCTAAAGCATCGTTTTAAAAGGGTATTGGCTTTACTGCTTACCAGAAAGCTATTTGCTGCTCTTTAGCCCCGGCAGTAGCGGCATCCTTTTTCTTTTTTCTTTAAAAAGGAAAAGATATAGCGGATGACGGGACGATGCTGGCTAAAAAGCCCATTTTTCCTGCTCCTGAATTAGGAAGTAGTGTTAGTTAAAACTATAAATTTATAATCCAATTTTGTTGTTTGCGATGAAAAACCAAAACCGTGCTGGATTTTATTTTAAGACCTACGAAGCGCCATTTCAGTCGCCGTTTGACCGTTTGTTCCCTATTTTTAAAGAATTAATTACGCATACTTCGGGTGATTTTGACGAAGCGATTGCTTGGCTGCGTGAATTGGACAAGGAATATAAATTGACCGATGCCAGTTATACTATCGATGATTTTATTGAAGATTTAAAGAAAAAAGGGTACATCCGTGAGGAATTGAAAGACGACGGCACCACAGGAACGGGTATCACAGCCAAAACCGAACGCGCCATCCGTCAGCAAGCGTTGGATACCATTTTTGGTACGATGAAACGCTCGGGGAATGGCAATCATAAAACGAAACATAGCGGTGATGGCGATGAACATACGGGTGAGTTTCGTGAGTTTCATTTTGGAGACAGTTTGGAACGTATTTCGCTGACCGAAAGTTTGCGCAATGCCCAAATCAATAATGGGGTAGCCGATTTTAAACTTACAGAAAACGATTTGGTGGTCGAAGATACCCAATACAAAGCCCAAATGAGTACGGTTTTGATGATTGATATTAGCCACAGTATGATTTTGTACGGCGAAGACCGTATCACACCTGCCAAAAAAGTAGCGATGGCATTGGCTGAACTGATTACAACCAGATACCCAAAAGATACTTTGGATATTTTGGTTTTTGGAAATGATGCTTGGACGATTGCGATTAAGGATTTACCGTATCTAAAAGTCGGACCTTATCATACCAATACCGTCGCCGGTTTGCAATTGGCAATGGATTTACTCCGAAGAAAACGCAACACCAACAAGCAAATTTTTATGATTACCGACGGGAAGCCAAGTTGTGTGCGGGAGAAAGATGGCTCGTATTATATGAATAGTAATGGCTTAGATCAATACATTGTAGATAAATGTTATACTCAGGCACAACAAGCTAGAAAATTACATATCCCAATCACAACCTTTATGATTGCAAATGATCCGTATTTGCAAAAATTCGTGACTTATTTTACCGAAGCCAATCAAGGAAAAGCCTTTTATACGGGTTTGAAAGGATTGGGTGAAATGATTTTTGAGGATTATGAAGCGAATAGGAAGAAGCGGATTAGGTAGTTTTCGGGTATCAGTTATCAGTTATCGGTTGTCGGTTGTCGGTTGTGAGTTATGGTTATGAGTTATGAGTTATGAGTTATGAGTTATGAGTTATGAGTTATGAGTTATGAGTTATGAGTTATGAGTTATGAGTTATGGGTTATGGGTTATGGGTTATGGGTTATGAGTTGTGGGTTATGGGTTATGGGTTATGGGTTATGTGTTATCAGTTACAAGTTTAATAGAGCAAGCATAAATTAAGATCAAAATAAAAATACCATCAATGAAGCATATAACAACTTTAGGCGCATTAAAACAATCGGGTTATCAGCCAAGAACGATTAAAGAAGAATTGCGCAATAATTTGAGAAAGAAATTACAAGCGGGTATTCCAACTTTTGAAGGGGTACACGGATTTGAACATTCGGTGATTCCAGAGTTGGAGCGCGCAATTTTGTCGAAACACAATATCAATTTGTTAGGGCTTCGCGGGCAAGCAAAAACGCGTTTGGCTAGAAAAATGGTTGAATTGTTGGATGAATACATTCCAATTGTGGCGGGTTCTGAGATTAATGATGATCCTTTCCGACCAATCTCTCGTTACGCCAAGGATTTGATTGCCGAATTAGGCGATGCTACACCCATAGATTGGTTGCCAAGAAGCGAACGTTTTTATGAAAAATTAGCGACGCCCGATGTAACAGTAGCCGATTTGATTGGGGATGTCGATCCTATCAAGGCGGCGAATCTAAAATTGTCGTATGCCGATGATCGCGTGATTCATTTTGGGATGATTCCCAGAGCGAATCGCTGTATTTTCGTCATCAATGAGTTGCCCGATTTACAAGCTCGTATTCAGGTAGCTTTGTTTAATATCTTGCAAGAAGGCGATATACAAATTCGAGGTTATAAGTTAAGAATGGCTTTGGATATGCAGTTTGTTTTTACCGCCAATCCAGAAGATTACACCAATCGTGGTAGTATCGTTACACCTTTGAAAGACCGTATTGGCTCTCAAATTTTAACGCATTACCCAGAAACTATTGCCATTGCTCGTACCATCACGCAGCAAGAAGCCAAACTAGAAAGCAGTCAGACCGATTTGGTGTATGTTCCTGCTTTGGCCAAAGACTTGTTGGAACAGATTAGCTTTGAAGCGCGAGATAGTGATTTTATTGATCCAAAAAGTGGCGTGAGTGCTAGAATGAGCATCACGGCTTACGAAAATCTGATTAGTACGGCTGAACGACGTGCTTTAAAAGCGGGAGAAAGCACAACAACAGTGCGTTTGTCTGATTTTATGGGCGTGATTCCTGCCATAACCGGAAAAGTAGAATTGGTTTATGAAGGGGAACAAGAAGGCGCTGCGGTGGTAGCCCAACATTTGATCAATGATGCGATTCGTACCTTTTTTCCAGGCTATTTCCCAAAGATTGAAAAACTCGAAAAACAAGGAGAAAAAACAGCTTACACCGATACTTTAGAATGGTTTTTTGCCGAAAGTGGTTTCGAATTATTGGATGATGCCACGAATTCGGAATATCAAACTATTTTGGATAGTGTGACACCATTAGAAGTCATTATCAAAAAATACCAACCACAATTGCCTAAAGAGGATTACTATTTTATGAAAGAATTCTTGTTGTGGGGCTTGGCTTCGTATAAAAAGTTGAGCAAAGATCGATTTTCTGAAGGCTATCAGTTCAAGGATCCGTTTGGGAGTTACATCAGTAAATTATAAATAAACTGTTGGATGAAATACAAAGTAAGATAGTAAATTAACCACATAGAATCATAGATTAAAGTAAACCGTTATAGAAAAAAATAGAAATAACACTTTTTTCTCACATAGATTAGCTATGTGAATAGTATGACGTCTATCTATTTCTTTTAAAAAAAACTACAAATTCTATGTTTCTATGTGGTAAAAACCATTCCACAACACTGGAGATAAATTGTAAAAGGGTTTAGTTCAATGCTAAACCCTTTTTTTATTGCAGTTTTTCGTTTTTGTAGCGCACTTTGATTTTAAACGGAGCGTTACCTTCTTCAATGGCTTGTAGGTGTAGGGTAATGCCTTTTTTTCTATTTTCTTGGGCTACTTTTTTGTTGGTTATCTCTTTATCTTTTGAGGGATCTCGCAAATGAACATCGAGTTGCATATTAGAATTCCCATAAAAACCATAAGAGCCTGCTAGGTCAAAATTGAGTACCGATGTGTTAATAGGAGTAGGAGCGAGGTGGGCAAAACCATTTTTGAAGACAATATTGATTACAAGAGGATCAATGGTTACGCGATCAAAATTACGAAAAGGGAAGGCGTATTTTCCGATTCTTCGCAACGGTTCAAATTGATTCAACGCGCCATTATTCAGGGTAAGTTTCAAATTTCCGGTGAGAGAACGTTGTATTAAATTTATAGTATTGTCGAAGTAGCCATCCAAAACTCCCGAAACAAAAAATTGACCCGAAACAGATTTTGGAGTTAGTACTTTGGAGCCAAAATTATCAAAAGCTCTCAAAAGTTCAGCACTGTTTACTTTGTTTGCATTAAGTTTTACGTTGAAGTGGTTGTTTTTTTTCTGATGCGAAACCATTCCATTTACCAGCAATGAACCACCGCCAAATTGCAACGAAGCCTCTTTTAAGATGGTGCGATCAGGAACTACCTTAATTTGAGCTATTGCATTTTGTGCTCTGAATTTTCTGTAGACGATATTTTTAGCTTTTAAATTAATTGTTGCGTTGGATTGGTGTAAGATATTGATAACGTTTGGAGTAAGTGTGGTTTGTTTTTTTATACTTGTCTTTTTTCCACTACCCAAACTAAAGTCTCTTAAATCAATTCTTTCAGCTTGGATATCCCAGTTTAGTACAATTTTTTCTGGAGTATCATAATAAAAATTTAGAAAATTATCCGACTGCCCTTTCATCTTCAAGGCACTATTTTGGGTGTTCAATTCGATTTGGTTCACCTTTAATTCTTTTGAAGTAAAGGACAAATCAACACTGCTATTGTTAAATTTTTTCTTGGAATCCACGTGAGTACCACTCGCTTTTTGAATCACAACCGAACCAAGGAGTAAGGGTTTTTGCATCTCTAAATTCACCACATCAGCTTTAAAAGCAAGTCGCAAATCTGCTTGACCGCTATCAAAGGTTAGTGTTTGTTTCACCAATGTTTGATTCAGTTGTTCTAAATCGAAACGGCTAACAAATGATCCAGAAGCGATAGGTTTTTTCAAATCCAAAATCATCATATTTTTGGTGGTAAACGGAATCGTATGGACTTTTCCTCGAAAATCATCAAGAAGGATAGCTGAATTTTCATCACTAACGCCTTTGTTCTTTTGGTATTCGTTGGTAAAAATGCCTTTAAAAGTACAATCGGTTACTTGATGGTCAAAGTAGCTCAGTTCATTATTTTTGATGTTCGCTTCCACTCGAATGTTGGGGTCGCCCTCTTTGTTCAAATCACCAAGAATAGTGCATTGCACGCCAAAAGGGTCTCTAAAATCAAAAGGTTTGAGTTTGCTGCTAATGTTGTTGGACAACAGTTTATAAGCCGCTTGCCAGCGAATTTCTGGATTAATAATAGCAATAGAAAAGGAACTGTTGGTCTTGCTAACGCCAAAATCCGACTGAATTTTAAAAACGTCTTCTCCAATCGACAAAGCAGGGGTGTTAATTGAAATAGTGCCTTTGCTTTCCGAATATTTTGCTCGTAATGTTCCTTGAATGACTTTGTTCTTGGCAAAACTTCCGTGTTTGGTATTGAAAGCCATACTTTTTACCAAAGTGTTTAATGCAATATCAGCTTCCCAACCTTCTGAAGTAGTATGTTTTTCTATTCGAAGTTTTTCGATAACAAAATCAAATTTTTTATGCTTGAATTGGTTGTCAGAAACAAAGGAAACGTTGTTGAATTTTAGATGATTCAAATCCAACGACAACGAACTTGAACTTGTTGTATCGGTTTTTGGAGCACTTGAAAAAACAGCTGTGTTGCTATACCCATTGGCGTCTACAAACAACTGAATTTCCGCATCATTGATAGACAGATTATCAAGTTTTATTTTCTTTACAAAAATAGCCCAAGGTTGAATTTCGGCATAAATAGAAGGCGCTTGCAACAACGTTCTTTTATGTTGTGCCCACAAACTGTCCTTGATGCTGACTTCTTTTATGGCAATGGTCACGTTGGGAAATCCACGAAAAAAAAGTACTTCAAGGTCGCCAATTTTTACTTCGCCTTTGCAATTTTTATTGGCTATTTCTCTAACTTCTTGTAACAGTTTGTCGTGATGAGTGCCCACATACCAACCCAAAATACCATATATACTTATCAAAACGAATACGATGATAAGAAAAAATTTACCTATTTTTTTACCCAAAGGCAACCATTTTTTAGTCATAAATGAAAGGTTTTTTAGGTTACAAGTACTTCGTTTTTAATCAAATATAGTCAACATAAATCACTTTAGGAACTAAAGCGTAAACAATGCTATGCTTTGCAGAAAGAAACCCCCCTCAGAATTTGTATTTTTGGTCAATAAACTCATCCTTATGCTCTTTTTAATTCTAAGTATCGTTTGTAGTGTTACCGTGGGCGTCCTTTTCAAGTGGTTTAGAAATCACGCTGCTTTCAACAGTAAAGCCATTATTGCGACCAATTATGCTATTGCCTTGTTGCTGTGTTATTTTTGTTTTCCACCACAATTAGATACGCTACTTGAACAAGGGCCTTGGCCTTTGTATCTCGCACTCGGACTTTTGTTACCGGGTGTTTTTCTATTGCTTTCACAGTCCATTCAGCATATCGGTATTGTCAAAACCGATGCCGCACAGCGCTTGTCGTTGTTTATTCCGTTGCTAGCGTCTTGGTTGCTTTTTGGGGAACAATTCAGCACACTCAAAGTGTTGGCTTTCGGTGTGGGATTTCCAGCCTTGCTGCTTATATTGTCCAAGCCCACCGCCAATAGCAATTCCAATTGGGGCTATCCTGCTATGGTGTTGCTGGGTTTTGGAGTCATCGATATATTGTTCAAACAAATCGCCTTGCAAACCCAACTGCCATTTACCAGCTCGCTTTTGGTCATTTTTGCTATTGCTTTGGTGATGATGAGTGGAGTAGTGGGCTACGAAATGTTCATCCAACGCCAAAAAATTGAAGGTATCAATGCCCTTTGGGGAATAGCAGTAGGCGTTTTCAATTTTGGAAACATCTATTTTTACCTCAAGGCGCACCAAGCTTTTTCCGAAAACCCGTCCACTGTTTTTGCAGGAATGAATATGGGCGTCATCGTGTTGGGCAGTCTTATTGGCGTGTTGGTTTTTAAAGAAAAACTATCCCAAAAGAACTATTTGGGGATTTTCTTGGCGTTATGTGCCATTATTCTCCTTACGTATGCTCAATTAAATGCGTAATCTTTTCTGGGAGCACCACTTCCTTGCGCACCACACGAGTCGTCCCGCTTTCCGCTACAATCTCTTATGCCGAACCCCGGCACAAGAGGATTTTCGCTACAATCGGGGCTAGGCTAGTACGTTTTGTTTTCATAAAAAAACAGCAGCATCGTTTTAAGAATACTCCTGTTTTGTAATTTATGTTGCAAAAGGATAATTAATTAAGAGTAGAGACTCGTTGTTTACTAGCACCAAAAGATAAACGCTTTTTTTTTAAATCAATAAGCTAATGGAGGTCCAACAATTTTCATATCGTGTTCTTCAAAAATTTTAGCAGCTATCTCTGGTTTTGGTTGTGCGGTGAGGTTGCCAATTGTTCTAAAAAAGTCTTCCATTTTTCCAGAAGGTTGAAAAAGAAATAACATTTTCCCTGTTGTCGATAATTGGGCAAAAGTATGAGGAACATTTCTCGGCAAGAAAATAGTATCTCCTGTTTGGAGTTGATAGCGTTCCGAACCAACTTGAAAGAGATAGTCACCACTTACAATAAAGAAAATCTCATCTTGATGGGGATGAATATGCAATGGCGGTCCTCCTTTTTCATTTCCAATGTACTCAAACACACTAAGGGCACCCTCGGTATCTTTGGAGGCAATCTTGATATTATTGGGACTACTGCCGTTGATGAGGGTTTTTTCCTCAAATCTACTTTGGTTGGCTTTTACAACAAAGCCTTTTGGGGTTCTTGTTGGTAGATTAGGCAATTTATGCCCTAGAGCCAATAACGGAATGGTAGCGGCTGATGCGGTAATAAAGTTTCTTCGTTTCATAGTCTTTTGTTGTTGGTTACTCTACAAATTTGCTATGAAATTTTAGCAACAAATGGTAAAAAAACGACATTTTAATAGGTATCTGCTTCACCAAATTTCCGCTCAGGAGAATTCAAATCCAATAAATGAAATGCAGTAGGGGTGTGGTGGGTAAATTCTTTGTAATCTTTGGCCAAATGTTGGTAATCATAGTAACCACATTGTAGCGCAATGGTAAGCCAATCGTAGTGAGGATATTTGTTTTTCATTCGGAAAGTACTTTCAAACCTAATGATTTTGCTGAAGTATTTTGGAGAAACTCCCATGCGTTCTACAAACTTTCGTTCAAATTGACGTGGACTCAAACAAGAAGCTTGCGCTTGTGAATCGATACTGAAATTTTGCGTCGCGCTCAATAAAGAATTGCAAACCATATCCAATCGATGCGCCTCTTTTTTGGAGTTTTGTACTTGTCTCCATAAAAAAGATTCAATTACTGATTTCATCTGAACATAATCTTTGGCCTGATGCAATTGTTCGTTGATGTTCTTTATTTCTTTTGGAAAGATGGTCTCTGCATCAATATAAGAATTGGTGAGCTCATTTGAAGGAATGCCAGTGATTCTGAATAAAGCTCCAGGACGAAAAACGATTTGGAACACCAAAAAATCATTGCCCACGTAACGATTCGTAATCTCACTTTGTTGTCCGATAAGCACGCTTTTTAAATTACTAATCTTAGTAGCGCTCTTGGTGTAAGAAACTGTTTCGGTGTCTTTTGGATAAAAGCTCAAACAGTGTTCGGCTCTTGGTGGATACGCCTTAAAAGGAAGCGTTGCCTTTGAATCAAATACAAAATGTACTATCCGATAGACCCGAATGAATTCTTGCAAGGCAACGGAAGGTTGTAATTCAAATAAGGCCATACATTACTTTTTTAGAAAAGTAAAGGTACGAAGTCATTGCTTTGAATTGTTAAATTATTGTAAATGATGTTTTTAGTGATTGTTTTGAACCCAATCGCTCGGATATGTATAAATGTTTTTTATCATAGAATGCGGAGCGGGGCTTTACACGACAACTCTTTGCGGAGCGGGAGAAATATCCGCGCAATCAGATTTTTAAATTTAAGAATGTCGACAAAATTTAAAGCAATTTATTTTAGATTGTTGATGAACTTTGTTGGCACGGAATGCACCCGAGCGATAGCGAACTGTCTCGTCCTAAAATAAGTATAAATATGTAAACTTATTTTAGGACGAGACAGAACTTAAAAAAAACGCAAAAGTCATGAGACTTTGCCGGCTTTTCATGGGAACACTTCGGGGAGCGGGGACTTTGCGGAGCGAAAAAAAAAACCTATTCTAAACTTTCATCTTGCCCTTCTTTTTTCTTCTTTTCTTTTTCAATTCTTGCTAGATCTATAGAATCCCATTCTTGTTGTAAAATATTACCTCTAAAGACTTCTGGTCCTTCATTTAAGCTGGATTCTATTTTTCTTTTTTCTTCTTCCTGTTCTTCTTTTGATAATGAATCCCAGCGTTGTTTTTCTTCTATTTTTTGAATTTCAAGTATTTTTTCAGAAATCTTAATTTGGTCATCGAACGATAAAAGATCCAACTGCAACAAATTGTTATATTCAACTGGCGGAGGATATTTAATAGGCGGAGGATAATTTAACTTCATCATAGCCAATATCTCAATGTTTTCACTATTCATTTCAATAGGGAAATCTTCCGGTTTAATAATTTTCTTCATAATAATTTAATATAATGGTTTGCCTAATTCAATAAAATCTATATAATACCAAGTATTACCATCAGTTCCTTTAAAAGGAATGGGCTCAGAAACTTGTTTAAACAAACCTTCTTCCATAAGTACTTCTTTTTGAATCTGTTCAATTGGAGGTGAAGCGGAATGTCTAATATTCCCTAAATTTTCACCATAATCTGATAAATCATCTAAGTATACTCCTGTTTTCGTTTTAATTCGTCTTATTACTTTAATGTTTTTTGTTTTATCAGAGGTTTTAATTGCAAAATGTATCGAAACATTTTCATCTAATGAAGAAGATACAAAACCTTTGTTAATTTCAACTTCCTTACCCATTTTTCCAACAAATAAGTTGTCAAATTCTTGTTGTGAATAAGCTCGACCACTAAATACTATTTCATTGACTTTATTTCTTTCAGGTACTTTTCTTAATTCTGCCAATCCTTCCTTTAAATGTACTAAAGCCCTTTCAGCATACGCTCCAAAATGTTCCCCGTATCTCATTGGATTATTCAAGAAATTACCCCAAGCAGTATAATTCTGGGCTGTTGCCAATTGTATTTCTGTTGCGTTACCAGTAGGTAAAAGTTTGCCTTCCTTTTTTAATTTTCTAATTGTTGTTAGACCTTCTTCCATCTTAGGAGTTAATGACCAAAATTTCACAAATCCAGGTCTGTTTGGAGTGCCAACAAAATCGTCTATAGTTTTTATTGATAGTTTGAATTTTTCAGGATTATCTTTAAACCCTCTCACCATCTCAGCAAAATCATCAATATCACCCTCAGTCATTTTATCAATCCATCTTAAAACATCGGGATTTGCCGTTTTCAATATTTCCTCAAAACTTTTTAGTTGTAGATTATTAGAAAAATATACTTTTACTCTTATATCTTGAATAAATTTACTAATATTTGGATAATCAGTAAGTAATTTATCAATATTATATATTATATCGCCTCCTACCCCAAAAGCCTTCCAAATTTTTTCTTGCTTTGTTATTAATTCCTGTTCAGCAAGACTTATGTTTTTGATTTCTGTAACGGCAATTTTCCATTTTAAATACTCAGCCGCAATAATTGATTTTATCTCTTTACTGTCCTTAAACGCTTGCTTTACTTGACTAGGTAAATTGGTTGCAAAACTTCTAATCCCTGAATTGGTGATTAGGTTTTTTAAGCCGACAACTCCCATAGCTCCATTAAACACATTAGTTGCAGTAGCTAATCTTGGGTAGTTTTTTTGGACATATTCTGTATTTATCACTATATCACCCGCAGCACCTGCTACTTCTGCCAATGCCCATAGTCGCTTTGCCATAGTTGCTCCTTGAACTATAGCTGGTAAACCTGTTACTATTGTCAATCCGTTAAGTGTAAATAAAGTGGATTTTTCAATAGTATTACTGTTTAATTTATCTAATCCAAACTTTAAAAATAATGCGGGTATAATAATCTCTTTTCCTTTTTGATAGCCTGCATTATTTAATGCCATTTCTATAACTTGTAAATCATCATTAAAATCAATCATTACAGGAGAAAGAGGATTTACTTCTAGGGTACTCATAATTTTCGGTACACCTACTGGAGCATAATAGGCTCCTGAACTATTTCCTACAACTGCCTGAATAGCTGTTGCAGTATGAGTAATTCGTATTTTTCCATTGTCAGGGTTGTACTGAAAACCTTGTTCGTATATTTCGGATGTACCTTTAATTAAATCAGATGATGAGATAATATTTACTTTAGATTTAGTAAAATACTTGTCTACAAAATATTCTTCTTGCTCTATAGCAGGTATTAGATCCATCCAAGCTTTTGGATTGGTTTGATACATATTTAAAAGCATAACATTTAATGAGGTATAATTATCCCCATCAAACGGATTTATAGAATGATCTGTAAACTCATCTATATAATGCTTCAACAACTTATTAGTATCTTTTTCTAAGAGAGTGAAAAAGGCTTGATATTTTTCCTCTTTAATGCTATTCATTAGTCTGAGTAACGCTTTTTCGTGTTTCTCATCTAAATCACTTAAAGAAGAAATTTTTAGAATAAACTTTTCTATTTGTTCATACGTTAATTTTCTAATGGTACAAATATCAACTTCATTAATCTTTGTCGTGATTTTTTCAACATCGTTATTATCTATTAGAACAATTACAGCATCTTTTTGGCTATTTAATAAAGCAATATCTTTACCATCGCAATTAGTACCTGCAGCACTATTTCCTTGATCTATACCATCAATCCTGCAAGGTACTCTATCACTAAAAGTTACTTGTCCAGAAACTTTGATATCATCTATATTAAAGCCTTTTTTATTAGATAAATAACTCCACTTTGCTGTATATCTTTCATCATATCCACACTTATCTCGCATCCAAAACAATTGTACTAGAAGTTCTGGACTTGGATTTTTTATAATATCGATTTTTAATGGTGTAGTTGAACCTTCAGCATAGTAATTATTTTTGTCCCATTTATAAATAACATTGTTTACAGATATTCCATGTACTGCACCATTAGGAAGCGTTGGGTTACTTCGGTTGAAAGTAATATAAGTATTCGATTCCTTATAGGTAAACGGTTCCCAGTTTGGTGTTAATTGAGGTAAAGTAAACTCCCCATCACTATCCCCCTGAATAAAAGGATACAACTGCAATCCAGGCGCATGTAATACTTGCCAATCGTTGTGGTTTAGGGCAAGGCCAGTGCCATAATCCATAAGGAGGTCGGTGGTGGTAGTGGTATTGTATTCGGTAAAAGGATGTTCTAAACCAAAGACTCCATGACCTAGTTCGTGTGCTAAAGTGCGTATCGTATTGTTTTTATTGAATATAAAACCATACTGGCGCTTTAGTGGCATGAAACCTAATATATTTGATTTGTCTGAAGGAGCATCGGTGTAAATGATATAGTAGGTGTCTTTTTTGTATGCTGCGCCTAATTTTTGCTGTAAGTTGGTGATGATTTGTTGCTGTTCGTTGGTGTAGGTAGCTAATAAACCACTTTCGCTCGTTTGTATGCTTTCGCCCCAACTGTTGTCTAGGCTTATGTTTGTAGTATTTACAACAAACGTTACCCCTGCTGGCTCATAGATTTTGTTTAACTCTGTTTGTGCATCGCTTGGTATCGAAGCTCCATTCACACTTACCAAAGTCACATTGACTTTTTTATTGCTTAAGTGCCACAAATCAAAAGTTCCGGCTATGTCGTATTTGCCTGCCGCTTCTTTAGGATCTTTAGATGCAGCGGGGCGAACCGTGGCAATAACGGTTTCCTTAGCAAAATCTAATGTTTTTCTAAGGCTAAGGGTGGCGACATTACCGTTCCATATGATTTGTGTACTGTCTATAGCGGTACCATTCTGGGTTTTGAACACCAAATCCTTCTTGGTTTTTCCGTTTTTGAAATCGACAGTGGCTACAATAACATCTTTCTCAAAAGGACTATTCGAAATAGCCTTGAAAGGAACGTTGTACGTGCCACCGCTTTTTTGAGGAAGGGAAGCATAGGTTTTATTTAACTTGCCATTTTGTGTGGTAGGCGCGGTATCAAAGGCATATTTTCCGTCGCCTTTACTGAAAACAACGCTCACATCTGGCGAAGTAATCTCGGCTACTACACCTCCAGAACCCATGCCGTTCGTGTTTTTAGGCGTAGGAATGCCACCAGGAGCGACTTGTCCAGAAGATTCTATTGGCCCAGCGGGAGCATTGGCAGCAACGGTGTATTGTTTGCCATTTTTGTCTGTAAAAATAATATCATTCGGCGTTTTCTCTTGTACAAATGAAGCACCATTCGTACCTGTTACCGTTATAGTGCCATCAGGATTTTTGACAACGGTTGCAATTTCAAACTGTATGTCATGATTGATCACTTCACCTGCGTCACCAAACACATCTTTGACTACGCCATCCAAATCTCCCATACTTTTCCAATTCGGATCATAACTCGCTATAATCTCCCCTGAAATCAGTTTAAAATCAGTGTTTATGCCAATGTTGTCAAAAGTGATACGAATACGGGAGAATTGCCCAATGTTTACTTTCTCGCCACCCAGTGCGTCGGCGGCGTCAATCAATGCTCTAAACTTTTCTAAAAAGGGGAGGGTGACATAACCTTCGCCTGTAAATCTGCCGTTGCTTCCTGAGGATTTAATCACCACAATAGGGAAATCGCCCGCTGTTACTACATCGTTAGGCAATAAGTTAGGCAAAGGATTTTGGTTGGCTAGATCTTTTGGATCGGGCTTGATACCACAACCTACAAAAGCAATTTCGTCTTTGGCCAAGGTGGTAAATTCTTGGAGACCGCTGTGTACATATTTTCCTTTTTCGCAAGCGGCTCCTACGGTATACTCATAGGTAGTGTTGGGTTTTAGATTCGCCAATGTTACAAACTCACGTGGGGTAACGGCAGTATACCATTGGGAGTCGGCATTTTTTTCGCGGTAGTTTACTTGGTAATCAAAGTTATCTAGGGCGCCACTCCACGTTACTTTGGCTTGGTCTTGACTTACGCCATCAGTGGCTATTTGTAGCGGTGGCGTGCAATAGACATCATAGCTAAACGCAAAGATTTCGCTATACCCATTGTTCTTAAAGACGCCAATTTCTTCGGCGCCCACGAGTGCTTTGGCTTTGATGCGCCAAGCGTAGCGTTTGCCTGGAATCAATTGGGGTTCTGCCACGCCATATTGCAAAGTGGTGGCTCTAGTGGTGGTGGTATAAATAGGAGGGGAGTACGCAAAAGCATTTTGTACAGGCGTGTATTGGTCCCAAATCTCTACCAAATCAAATTGGTATTCTACATTACTCACATTGATTTGTCTGGGCGTCCAGCTAAACACAATGTTCTGAATGTTTTGCTGCATGATGCTGGCCTTGTTCAACGGTAAATTGAGCAAGGGCGGTTCATTTTGGAAAATAACAGCGGTCACGTTGCTTTTTCGAGATAGTTTTTGTCCCGTGGCTACATCATAGACTTCTACCGAGAAGGTGTAAATCCCTTCGGGTATGGCTTGTGCATATTGGTTAGGCGTTATCCCAACAATGTTTTGAAACTCAAAATAAGGCGCCAAGTTGACATTGGTCAATTGTAGCGGCACACCACCTTCTAGGAAAAGCGGTTGCGCACCTACCACAAAGTCATTGTTCATAAACGAAATTCCGTTGCCTTGCCAGTAGCATTTTATGCGTACCTGACGATTCGAAATGGTTAAGTCGTTCAGCACGATTTGTATTTTTATGGGGCTATTGCTAGTGGTCGCATCGGCATAATTGCTCCAATAAATAGGCGAGGGCTGATTGATTTGAGTGCTGATGGTAACCGGGAAGGTTTGGGCAAAACCCGTTAAGCCCATAAGCCAAAAGGCAAAAGTAAATAGTAGGTGGTTTAGTTTGTGTGGCATGGTATTGCGTTTTATAAAACTAGTATATTTTGATTTCAAGTCTATTTGGTTTCAGTGAGTAATGGTAAGTTTTGTTTCTCGGCTAGTGCTTTATAATAGGTCAGCATCTTTTTTTCTAGATAATTCACTATGAAAAGATTACTTTTTTTGCTGGCTATGAATTGGTCAATAGTGGCTTTTTCACTTTGATAGAAAGCGTTGAAGTGTGTATTGGCATTCCATTCCTCAATGGTTTCTCCTTTTAGTTTATTAAGTTCTTGCCCTATCCACTGTAATTGCGCTAGTTTCTGCGCACTTAATTTGTTTCTTTCTACAAGTCTCAGATATCCATTATAACTAGCTTGGTCTTTTGGATTAATAGGTGAAATGCCATGTATTTTGTGTGATTTGACCCTATTTCTAGCTATAGTGTTTGCTCCAATAAAACTTGGTTCTACATGGATTAAATACTTCTTCAAGCTTACCAAGGCTCCTTTAGTGGTTTGTGTTGCCTTGGCTACTTCTCTAGCTGTTTTTTGGGTTTTATTTGCAGAGTTGATTGCTTTTTCTTCAGATGTATTGGTTTGCGTAGGTTTGTTTTTTTGTGTTAAAAGAGCATATTGTTCCAAATAATCTAACGCCTTGTTTTTAAAATCTTTGATACTGTTGGCTTTTTTGGCTAGATCAAGTGTCGTTTGAATTGAGTTGAAATCCGTTTCATTTTCAAACTTGTTTGCCTTTTGAAGACTATCTAATTGTTTTGTAATCGTTGTTTGGGTACCTTCAAAAGCCAAAGATTTGTATTTGATTTTTAATATAGGTTCTGATGGAATACTGTCGTTTTTCGCTGTAGTTTCTGATTTTTTGATAGGTCTTAGTTTTATTTTATCAAAAGAATATGAGTAGGAAAGTGTGGCGGTAAAGTCTTTTTTTGGTCCTGATACTGTACTGTTAAAAAGAGAAATCGCATTGAGACTGAAATTGTGTTTTTCTTTATACACATACGAACCATTAACTCTAAAATTGAAGACGTCATTTTGTTTCATTCCATTGTTGCGACTGGTATTGTAACTTATTGCGGCTGAGGTATTCAGTTTTTTATCAAAAAAAAGTTTATTTGCAGCCAAAGTCGGGCCCCAAATTAGGTTTTTACCAGTGTCCAATTTGCCAATGGTATTGTTTAAAGAAGCTGTTAGATTCAACGTTTTTTCGGGTAAGCCCATAGTATATGAAATTCCTGAATTGTAATAAGTAGTAGCACCGCCAGCAATAGTTTTTCCTTGCTGTTGGTTTACGGCATCTTGCAGACTAAAGTTGGCATTAAAGGCTTGTTTTATTTTCTTATTATTCTTTAAAAGATAATTAATAGTCAATGCGGCATTTTGATTGACTTGCCTAAAATTTAAGGTATCCAGAAAATCAAAGTTTGAGGTTTGGTTGATGTAGTCAAACTGGTTCCGACTATTGGTATAAGATTGAAAATTGGAATAATTTCCGTTGAGGTTCAATTTCTGGTTAACTTTAAAATCAGCAGTTACAGATGTTACTAAACGTGTCATTTGACTTTGTTTTTGTTTATCTAAGTTGTCTTTTTGGAGCCCTAGATTCATGCTCAAATTTATCTTATCATAGAAAACCGTTTGTGTTGCATTTACTGTAATGTTTTCCAAATCGTTATTGAAGAAGTACCCTCCAAGTGTTCTGTAATTGGGATCAATGCGTTCATAGCCCAATCCCAAAGTACCTTTTCCTGTTGGATACGCTAATTGTGCTTTATAAGCATTGTAATGTGTGGTAGTTGTATTGGGTTTTAAAAACAAGGAAGCATTGAGTTTTCTGGAGGCTGTAGTAGCAACCCTAGTATCTTCTGTAATGCTACTAGTGGCAAAGTCAGTCTGTACTTGAAGTTTTTTGAAAAGTTTAAAGTTGGTTTCAAAACTAATCGCTGTATTGTCTTTAGGTGTAATGCCTAATTCAAAAGGGATAGGTGTTGTGATAGAATTGATCTGGTCTTTGGCTTTGAAGAAGGTAACGCCAAGTGTTACTTTTTCTAAAGCGTATTGGGTTTTGAATCCATAGCCATATCTTTTATAGGCAGGAACCAAATCTGGGAGATTACTGTTGTATTCATTGCTTCTGACCAATCGACCATACATGGCACTGATTTTGAATTTTCCTTGTGGGGTCAAATCCACACCCAATCCCGTAAACTGATGTCCGCTCAAAGTAAATGGAGAAAAACTCATACTAGCGTCTCCTATATGAGCTGTTATCCATTTGTATGAGGGATGAATACTCAACCGATTCATTAAAACGGGTTTGCCATAGCCAAATTTTTGATTGGTATAGGAGAAGGAAAAAGGGAGGTTGTATAAGCCCGCGACATTCACATTAATATTTCCGTTGAGGAAATAACTAAAAGGATCTCGGGTGGCATCGCCAGCATAAAAAATACTACTGGCAGTGGCTCCTCCGCTTACGTTGATTAATTTGTTTTTACCTAGCTGTTCAATATTGAAGTTTTGAGAAAAACCCAATATACTTTTTGACAATAGGAGTATAATTATAATTCTTTTTAAATTCATTATTCTGGGGCTAATCTAGGAAAGTACAGTAGTTATTTGCCGTTTTTTCTAGACTAATATTTTGTTTCTATTGCTACTTATTGGATAATTATTTTTCTTAGTTTACTTCCTTGTTGCGATTCAAAAAGAATAAAATAGACTCCAGGCGCTAAACCGTTCAGACCAAAGTCAAAAAGATAAGCTTGTTTACCATTTTCTGATTTTGAAGCAATAATGCTATTATTCACTAAACTGAATATTTTAATAGTGGCAGGCATTACTTTGTCTAGTGTTACATCTACTGTAAAAATTCCATTAGATGGGTTAGGATAGATTTTTAAATCAAAATTTTTCATTGCATCCGTACTGTCTGGATTTTTGTATTCGCCTTCGATGACCAAAACTTTTTTGGTTTGAAAAGCGGTACAATTTCCTTTTTTGCTTGTCATGGATATATCGTATTCTCCTGTTTTTGGAAAACTAAGTTCTGCATAGTCTTTGTTTTTGGTTTTGACTATTGCTTCAGCGGGTAATATCCATTCGATGCTATCCGGTCTAGGGTTACTAATGTCGATAATGGTAAAGACTTCATTGGTAAACACTTGAGAAGACAGCGCAAATTCAGCACTAATTGGTGTGTTTTGACTACTAATTGTAATGGTATCCGAAGCTTGACAACCTAGTTTATTGGTAATGGTTAGCGTATAATTTGCTGGTTCTTTAAGAGTAACAATAGGTTTGTTGCTCGTAAAACCTTTGTCAGATTGCCAAAAGTAGGTCGCTTTATCATCATTGATAGTAGCATTAATAGTCAACGTTTGATCGATACAAAGCGTAACATCTTCTCCTAAAGTGATTACATCTTTTGGAGGATTTTCGATGGTGTATTGCTCGGTTATAATACATCCTTTTGCATCGGTAATTGTCACAGAATAATTACCAGCTTGTACGTTACTCAATTGGCTGGATTGTGCTCCTGTGCTCCATAAATACGTGTAAGGCGCTTTTCCGCCAACTGTGGTCAAGAGAATACTTGCATCAGTTCCTGCATAACAAGTTGGTTTGTTGATTTGAGCAGTTGTGGCAAGATGTAAAGGTGCGGTAATCGAAATCTCTTTGCTGATACTACAACCGTTTTTATCGGTAATTATAACGCTATACTTTCCGGGTGGTACATTTTGAATACTAGGAGTTTTGGCACCTGTGTTCCAGCTATAAGTATAAACAGGTGTTCCGCCTGTGGGAGCCGTTGAAATGGTCCAGTCATTGGCATCCCCACATAACGTATAATCAGCAGATAGTGTATTGTTTAAAATTTGGGGTTCTGTTATGGTGATACTTTTACTAGTTGCTTTATTGCCATTTGAATCTGTTGCTATTACGTAGTATGACCCTTTTCCAATACCACTTAAAATAGTGCTTGTAGCTAATGGCGTTGTGTTTCCGTCTGCAAACCATTGGTAGGTATAATTCTCACCTGGTTTCAAGAATCCTCCCGTAGTAACAGGTCTTAGACTTCCGTTTGTATCTCCATTACATAAGATGATATTTTGTACAGCTGCTGAACTAACTAAAAGAGCAGGTTCTGTTACTTCAATTAGTGGGGATGTAATTGTACATTCTTTTGCATCTGTCACTGTTACAAAATACTTTCCTGCGGTAAGATTGTTGGCTGTTGCCGTATTGGCAATAGTTGTTGTCGAACCGTTTTTGAACCATTTATAGGTATAGTTACCATTTCCACCAGTAGCTTCAACGGTGATACTACCATTAGCTAGGCCAAAGCCTGAGGCTGGTTTTGTGATTGTTTTTGAATTGATCAGACTTATTGGAGCTAAAGGTTGAGTTATGTTAACCTCAATATTGGGTACGTTGCTACATAAAATTCCATTTTTGTCTTTTATTTGAAAAGTGTATTTTCCTGTTTTAAGCCCTTCATGAATTGTACTAGTCTTAGAAGTAAAAGAAGTCCAATTACCATAACTAGTATTGTCTTGTTTAAAACGATATTCAAAATCATTGCTTCCACCACTTGCGTTTAAAGTTATACTACCATTATTTCCTCCAAAACAGCTAACATTAACAACCTCATGAGATGTAAGAATCAACTGAGGTTCTGTAATGATTATAGGTAAACTTGTGGTTACATTTCCATTTTTATCGGTTATTTTTAGATAATAGCTTCCGGCACCTGCAAAAGGAGATGAAGGATTAGTTCCAATTAGAATATTGGAACTGTTGTACCATTCATAGCCATAGGGAGCTATACCTCCAGAAACAGTTGCAGTTAATTGGATATTTTTATCGCCATAACAATAAATAATTTGGTTTATTGGGTTGATAGCTACAAGGAGTTTTTCTGGTTGTGTGATAGTTATTAATTCTGAAGTTGTACTACAATTTTTTGAATCGGTTATTTCAACATAATATTTACCGGCTATTAAATTTGTTGCTGAACTGTTTGACTGGTTTATGAATTTTTTATTTTCATCATACCATTTATATGCATAGTTTCCGTTACCACCATCTGCAACAACAGAAATACTACCGTTATTTAATCCAAAACCAGAAGTGCTGGTTGTGTTTATTTTAGTAATGGATAATACATTAGGTTGTTCTATCTTTACTAGAGCAGTTGCTATTGCATTACATCCCTTAGAATCTTTCACATATACCGTATAATCCCCAATTGGAAGATTATTAATAATTGCAGTAGTGCTTGCAGGAAAAGCTGTCCAAGTAGTAGTATCTAAACTGTACAAAAAGGAGCCACTACCACCAATAGCATTTATAGTTATGCTTCCATCATTAGCACCGTAACAAGTTGAATTAGTTTTTAAAATACTTTTAATTTCAACTAAATCAGGTTGAGTAACAGTGATCGTATTGCTTATAACTTCTAATTTAGCCGAATCTATACAGCTAAACTTATACTCTCCTGGTCCATAATTCGTTAAGGTGGTTCCGTTTTCTAAAGGTATAATTTGATTGTTTTTATACCATGTATAGGTTTTAATCCCTAAACCACCTGTTACTAATGCCTCAATGTTTGCTCCTTCACCATTGCATATAATTTGTTTGGTCTGTTGGATTGAAGCTGTTAGTACATTATTGGTTAAATCAATGATTTCTGTTTTTGTACATCCAGTATTGTCAGTTACACTTACAGTATAAATATCTGTTGGTAATTGATTGATTAATAGTGATTTTTCCGAGATTACTTTTTCTAAAAGTGTATTTCCGCTACTATTTTTGATACTGTATTTGTAATCATTTTGTCCACCTTTCACGACTACATTTATAGACCAATTAGTTTCTGGTAAAATAGGTTTAGTTAATGTGAATTTTTCTTTATCAAACCCAAAATCTTCAGGTTCCGTAATTGTGAAAGTGTTACTTTGAACACAATCATTACTATCTGTTACAGTTAAGGTGTAGGTTCCTGCAGGTAAGTTTGAAATTACTGAATCATTAACCTGTGATAAAGTGTTTTTATTTACGTTTAATAAAGTGTATTTGTAATTTGGTGTACCGCCACTTGTTTCAAAAGTAATACTACCGTCTGCTTCATTAGGACAGGTTGCATTATTTTTCTTGATTTCAACTAATGTTAATGCCTTATTAGGTTGTTCAATAACTACGGGAGTTAAATCGTTTACATTTGAAGGAGTGGTGTTTGAATTAAAATCAGTTACTTGAATGTAATAGGTTCCAGCAAATTTTGTGTCAAATTTTGCTTCTAAAGCTTTTTGGCTTTCTAATACATTCTTATTTTTATCAAAAAGAGTATAAGTATAAAAGCCATTGTTGTCTTTTACACCACCCGTGGCTATGGCATTGATACTTCCGTTTTGTCCACCATAACATAAGACTTTAGATGTTGAAGATTGTAATTCTAAAAGTTTTGGTTCATTGATGATAAAAGTTTTTTCAATAGAACAAATAAGATTTGCATCTGTTATGATTACTTTGTATTCACCAGGAACTAAATTACTAAGGTTGTTATTGTTCTGATTATTTATAACGGTACCATTAAAAAACCATTGGTATTGATAATTTGGTGTTCCTCCGCTAGGATTTACTTCAATTTTTCCATTATTAGTTTGATAACCTGTAGCATCAGAAGAGGTAAATGAGCTAATGGCTAATTCATTGGTAGGTTCAGAGATTGCTGTAGTTACAACATTAACGCAATAAGTTGTTAAATTAGAATTATAGTTGCTATCTCTTATCTCAAGTGTGTAATTACCTTTAGAAAGGCCTTCAATTTTTGATGTATTACTCCCTATACTTGCAGTTCCTTTTTTCCAACTATAGGTATAAGGTGCTGTACCGCCAATTACCACTGCTTCTAGTGACCCATCATTTCCATTATAACAAGAAACATTTTTTTGAATTAAGTTTACTACTATGGGATCAGGTTGCTTAAAAGTAATAGTTTTCGTATTTGAAATTATTCCAGCTATATCCGTGGCAGTTAGCTCATAGTCACCGTCTACTATATTTATAAACGTAGCAGTATTTCCTGTAATAGATTTGGTAACTCCCGTTGTTTTATTTTTTAAGTTATAAGTGTATATTTTTTCAGATTGGTTCTGCGCAAATGGAGCACCACCTGTTGCAGTTGCTTCCAAAGATCCCGTTAATCCATTGCATTTTGCTTGGAGGTGCGTTTCACTTACAAGGGGTTGTGTCGGCTGCTCTACAGTGAATGTTTTAGTTAATTCGCAACCTTTTGCGTCAGTAATTACAACGGAATACTCACCCGCTACAATGTTACTTAGAATTGGGCTATTGCTGCCAAATGTAGTACCAGTGCTATTTTTCCATACATAGTTGTAAGTTGGTGTACTTCCATTTCCAGGGTCTAGAGGTGTACCGCCACCGACGCTAATTTCTATTTTTCCTGTAGCGAGCCCAAAACCTGTGGTTGGAGTCATCACTTCATTTATTATGAAAAGTCCTTCTTTAGGCTCTCCAATTTCAATTTCTTGCTTGGCAGTTTGGCATCCATTTGCATCGGTTACTTGAACAAGATACTTGCCTTTTGCTAATCCAGAAATTATTCCGTTTTTAGCATCAATTGTACCACCATCGCTGGAAATTGAGTAAGGATTATTAGGGTCGGTACTTTTTGTTCCTCCTGTTATATTGAGTTGAATACTTCCATCTGCACCACCAAAGCAAGAAACGGGGGTTGTGTTGTATGTAAAAGCAAGTTTTTTGGGCTCATCAATAAGCAGGTTGTCTAAAATAGCAACGCAGCTAGATGGTTTTATCGGATCGTAATTTGCATCCCGAACTTCAACAGAATATTTTCCTGTCAAAAGATTACTTTGTTTTGGTGCATTCGTTCCTATGGGTTCATAATTTGTCGTAGCACTATTATATTTTTTCCAAATGTAGGTATAAGGAGCGCCTGTAGTAAATGGAGTTCCTCCTGAAACGGTAATGCTTAATATACCATCAGTATCACCATAACAATTCAGTAGTTTCTTTACACCATTTACTTTTTCTTCTGTAATAACAATGGGTTTAGGCTGTGTAAGTTCTGTATAACCTATGGTTTCAATGCTTCCATTGTTATACTTAGTAGTTGAATCCGTCGAGACATTTTGTTTTGAATCTTTTGCCACTACTTTATATTGACCCACTTCTAATGCAGTAAAATTGGCTGTGTTCCCTACAATTGTTTGTTTTGATACATTGTTATGAAATAGTTCATAGGTGTATATTCTTTCTTGTTGCTGCTGTGCTATCTCGGCACCACCTGTTGCCACAGCAGTAATTGAACCTAATTCAGCATTACATTGGGTATTGGTAGCAACAACATCCAGTTTTAAAATAGTTGGCTCTTTTATTTCAAAAGTAATGGGTGCTAAGGAACAACCCACTCCGTCACTATTTTTATCAGTAGCTACTAATGTATATTTTCCAGCTGGTTTGTCTTTAATTTGGTTAGTTGTTTCAGACGATAGCAATGAACTGTTATCTACCGTGCTTCCTTCATACCATTGATATGAATAATTTCCCCACCCACCAATGTTTTTTACAGAAATACTTCCATTACTAAGCGAATTGCCACTAGCGTTTGTAATTACTTCAGGACTATAACCAAAAGGATCGTTTGGTTCTTTAATCTCAATTTCTTGTACATTGATTGTACAATTATTATCGTCCGAAACGGATACCCTCCATTTACCAGCCTTAAGTCCACTTATTTTTTGATTAGGAATATCAATTAATGGTTTGGGGCTCGAAACGATGGGTTCGCATGAAATGGTATAAATGGGTTTATTATTACTATCCGTTTGAAAGGTACCTCCACTGATATTTAATTGTATCGTTCCATCATTTGAATTTTTACAACTTACCTCTGTTTTTGTAGAGGTGAAATTTAATTCATTCGGAGCGCTAATGATAATGTTTTTTATTACTGGGGAGCAATTATTTAATTTATTTGGGTCATTAGAACTATAC
Source organism: Flavobacterium sp. UM26 (assembly GCF_057922445.1). Classification (NCBI taxonomy): domain Bacteria; kingdom Pseudomonadati; phylum Bacteroidota; class Flavobacteriia; order Flavobacteriales; family Flavobacteriaceae; genus Flavobacterium; species Flavobacterium myriophylli. Next base: position 82,062 of record NZ_JBVHCY010000008.1, read on the forward strand.
ACTTCTACGGAATAGTTTCCAGCACTTAGGTTTGTTGGATTTAAGTCATCATTTACGATTATAGGGGTATTGTTTTTTTTCCATTTTATGGTATAAGGCTTTAATCCACCGTCAACACTAATTTTTATCGAACCATTAGTGTCGCCATAACATTTAAGGTTTTTAAAACTACCCAGTTCTTCTTTTACTTCAATAAGACTTGCGGAGCCAATTGTAACATCAAAAGGTGTATCGCAAAATCCATCGGTAACATTTACTATATACACCCCTTCTGCCAAGCCTGAAAGTGTTGACTTACTTGGTTCCTTAATACTATTACTCGTTAATTCCACAAGAGGTTCCGTTTTTTTATACCATTTAAACGAATAATTCTTGTTGGGTTCGTAGTTTGAAATTGCTATAGAGGCGGATCCATCACTACCACCAAAGCATGTTACATTAGTTGTTGATATATTTGCCGTTATAATAGGATTAGACGATTCGGGTAGGTTGATTGTAGCCGATGTTTCATTATTATTTGAATCGGTTACTACAACTTTATAGTTACCTGCTTTTATGTTGTTTAAGGAATTGTTTATTGAAAGTTCATTTTCCACCGCTGGATTACCAATCAGCTCATACCAAGTATAGTTGATCGTTCCTTCACCTCCTGAGGCTGTAGCCATAAGGTTTGTTGTGCCCCCTTGACAACTTATTGGCTGAGGTGTAGCAATTTTTACATTTAATGCTTCTAATGTAATTTCATTACTATTAACGGCACATCCTTCTGCTGTATCAACGCCGTTATCGATAATATTTACTTGGTATTTACCATTGCTTAAGCCAAATACCCTACCTAATGCGTCTCGTGTTGGTTGAGGATTCATTACTTGTCCATCTTTTTTCCAAGAATAGGAGTAGTCCCCGTAGCCACCACTTACCGATAACTGCAAAATACCGTTATTATTGCCAGGTGACGGCTGGCTGATTTTTGTTAGGGAAACGTTTAAACTTTGGGTGGGTTTTATAATTTTAATTGAATCTTCAACGAGTAAACCATTTTTCTTATCATTTTCTATATTTCCAGTAGCTTTTTCATCAGTAATGATGTATTCATAGGTTCCAGCTTGTAAATCTGTTCTGTAGGGTTCAGTAATGTTTGAATCCTTCCAATTTATAGTTTTACTTCCGCTACCGCCAGTAATAGTAAGAGTAATACTTCCGTTATTACCACCAGAGCATTTGATGTTGCTTTGTACAGGAGTAACATTCAACTTATCATAAATAACAAATGAATCACTTACGCCTACTGTACAGGTGGCATCTTTGATTGTTGGATTATAAGTTCCTTTAGGAAGGTTAGAAACAGTGACATTTCCATTAGCATCAATTGAAAGGGTTGCGCTACTTGGCAAAGGATTTTCCCAAGTTATGGTATATGGGTTACCACTACTTATTTTATTCCCACCACTGATGGAGAAAGTGATTTTTCCATCGGATGTAGAAAAATTCGAGTTGTTCTCTGTTATCTTATTATTGATCGTAATAGCAGCAGGATTCGTAATACTAATCTTTTTAATACCCGTACTCTGAGCATATCCAAGTGTAGTTAGTAATAAAACAAGGAATGTTATAAATTTTTTCATTATTTTTTGTCATTTTTAGTATTGTCAATACAGTATTTACTGTCTTCTACTTTTATATAATTGTCTCCAGCATCTACATCAATGATTTTTGGAGAGGTAAACTCAATTTTTGGGTCATCGTTTAAATAATAATAGTAAGGTGGTGTTCCTCCAGAGGCAGTTATGGTTATGGTGCCTTTTTCTCCATTACACTTTGGTTGGGTTACTGTTGTTGAGAAAGAAAAAAGAGGGGGAGAAGATATTGTAAAGCTTTTTTGTTCTGGGTCACTCATGAACTCGGAGTTCCCTATAGTTTTTTTGGTTTGATACGTAAGTATATATTTTTCAGCAGGTAAATTTGTCCAAGTATAGGTTGTGGGTGTTGTCATCAAATCTTTTGTAATTGTTTTATTCCCATTTGGAACTGGTGCATTATTTTCAAACAGAAGAGACATTTCATATTGCTCTTCATTTTGGAGTTCTCTCTCAAATGTGAAGGTAACTTTACCATCATTCGAATAGGAGCAGTTAGTATAATTTTGGGATGATATTTGTGTGATTTTAGGAGATTTTCTTGTAACACTGTAAGAAATAATATTAGAATATACGTTTTCTTCCGTAATAGACGGATCCGAATCAATAACTACTCTAAAGTCTATAAAACCACTGTAATCTAATGGAATAAAATTTGCAGTTATAAATTCAAATTCTTCATTAAATGAAGTGCTGATATTCATTTTTTGAAATTGACCTCCATTGAGTTTGTACTCCCAATGAAACTTTTGTGTTCCAGTACAACCTGTTGCTTTTAATTTGATTTTATCCGTTAATGTATTGTTTACTCCTGGTGAAGTTAGTACTTGGTTACTAATTAATTCAAAATATGGGGTTTCAGGACCATTATAACCATAGCTTGTCCCAACACTTTTTTGACAATCTGATGTTATATCTCCCATAAGGGCAACATTATGATATGTGCCACAGGGGCCACTACAGTGATATGTTTCTGCTTGATATGAGTAAAATGTGTATGAATATGGTTTTTTATCAAATATTAAATAACCATTTACTTCAATTATAGGGCATACCCAATCATCATTTCCATTAACTCCTGTAATTGTATATTCAAAATCGTCTTCATAAAGGTGTTGCCCTTCTCTATATTGAGAACAACCACCATAGTTGGTTTTCATAATATATAATACTTGAGCAGAGGAACTAGCGGTTGAAATTAAAACTAATAATATAAATAGTATTTTTTTTCTCATACGCTTAGTCATTTGCATTGGTATCAATACAGTCATTGGCATCAGTTACTTTTATTTTATGTCCGAGTTCATTGGCATCGAGTCCGACTATTCTATATAGGGTGTCGCTTATTTTTACTTTAGTAGCGGGGCTGCCATTCAACTCAAAATTCTTAGGGATGCCGCTCGTTATTAAGATTTCAACACTACCATCTTTTGCTCCAAAACAACTTGGATTTTTTGGATTTTGAAGCTCAAATTTTAAAGGAACTGGGTTATAATGAGTAAACTTAGCTGTCGAACTCATAGTACCTTTTAGTATTTTTTTACTTGAGTCTAAAGGATCTATAATTTGAGCTTGGTAAGCAATTTCATATTCTCTTCCACTTTCTAAAGACCCAAGGCTAGCTATGTTTGAATAGACGTAGGTTTTGGTGCTACTTGGATAACTAATATTTTCTACTGATAACATTGGGGTTTCTTTTATTGTCCCTGAATTGTTTTTGCTTTCTTGAACATATAAAAGGTATAAGTTTTCCCCTTTGGCACTGTCTAGGGGACGATTAAAAGTGACTTCTAGTTTTTGGATGCTTTCATTGTAGCAATTTGGACCTACATAATTTACGCTTCTTATTATTGGAGCACATGGTGAGTAAATTATTGATAAAAATGGTTTTGAATAAGACATACCTTGATAGCCTAATCTAAAAAAAATTTTTTTGTTGAATAAGCTCTTATGATCTTCTACAATATTTGAAATAGAGAAAATAATATTGCTTGTATTATTTGTATTTAATATTGGATTAGTATCAATAGTATTTGGTAAAAAACTCCAATTTAAATTATCTATAGAGTATTCCCATTGATAAGTAGTATTTGGATAATTTGTATGGGTGGATGATAGATTTATCGTTTCTCCTGCACAGATAGTATCTGAAGATATTTTATTGATCTCAAGAATAGGCTCAACTCTATATTTAAATTTTATATTGGTCATTCTTGGAGAATAGCTTTCATTAAATTGTTGTTCGCTTGTGTTATTTGTTAAATTAATTTTTTTAGTACCATTTGCATCCGTACCTGTTCTAAAATTTACAAATGCATAACACTCTATAGCTATTGGTTTAGTAAAAGATATAAATGAGTTTGTTTTCCAAGATATTTCTTGATCACCATTGTTGTTAATATCTCTTTTGTACAATATTTTTTGAGTACCATCTTCATATTTAATTGTAATTGAAATATTTGACGATGTGTTATTTTTTACACCATTATTTATTCTATAGTTTAAATCATAGAGCTGTATCTTATATTTTTCTTGTGCATTTATAAATATTGAAAACATTAAGCATAATACTGTAAATAAAATTCTTCTCATTTTCTTAAAATTTAATTGTATAAAACTCCATTTTAGACATTCTTCCATCTTTAAAAATCGCTCTAATTCCGTATTTGTAATTGGTGTTTATAGTAATGGTTGGGTCAGATAATTGTCTGGTTGTACCACTTACAATTTGTATCAATTGCAAAGCATCTTTCTCAGAGGCTTTATAGATTTCAAAACTATCTACCAAAGGATTGTTGTAGTTCCAAGAAAGGTCAATAGTTTTACTAGTAGTATTGGCTTGCGCAAAAAAGCCTTTTATTCCTTCCATTACTCCATAGAAAGGAACATAAGTTGATAGATTAGGAGAGGGGAGAGATTGAAGTCCTGACTCGTCTTTTGCAAAAATGGCATAAGTATACGTATTCCCTTCTTCAACAGACTTGTCTTGAAATTGTTCTTCTTTGTTTTTGGTTTCAAAAACAAGTGCCCAATCCTTTTGATCGTTTTGTTTTCGATACAATTGATGCATGGCCACATCTTCACTTTGACTTCCGAACCATTCCAAGAAAACGCCTCCTTCTTTAATTTCATATTTCGAAAAAACAGGGGATGCAGGAGGAATAATATCAGGTTTTTTTAGAATGAGAGGCTCAGAGTATTCAGACATATTGTATCTGTAGTCTACAGCAATCACTTTGTAATACACTTTGCTGTTTAACGTTTTGAGTACTACTTTATCTTCAAATGAGTTTTTTTCATTAGGGCTCACTGTTAACTGACTGTATTCCTCAGACGCATTATAAGCTTTATAAATTCTATACCCCAATAAGTCCTTTTCTTTATTAATATCCCACGAAATTCTTACTATACCTAAACTGTCAATAGTACCTTTTAATCCAATAGGTTTCCTAGGAGGAATAGAATCAATTGGCTGAACAAGCATAGGGAATGAAGTCCTACTACTTCCTTGTTTGCCCACTGCGGTGATAGTGAAATAGTTAGTTGCGTTTAATTTATTATAGAGGATAGTTCTGGTCTTTGGTGAAATGTTTTTGATCACCGTCACGTAGTTGTTATCTTCTTTATCCGAGCGATTAAGTTCAAAACTTGATATTTCTTCATTTCCTTCCTCTGGGAATTCCCAAACTAAATTAACGGTAGTATCATCTTTAAATTCTTTTACCGTAAGGTGAGGAACATATTTTAGTATTGATTTTCCTTTACCACTTACAATGTCAGAGTATGGGCCTAATTCCCCAAAAACAGAAATTCCCTGAATGCGATAACTGTACTCCCGATTGTTTGCAATAGAGTCTACATAAAATATTCTATTATTATTTGTATTTTCTTGATTTAGGCTGGTATATGGTTTTTGAGTAATTCGTTCAAATGTTTTTTTATCCAACGAACGTTCAACGTAATAACTACCATATGCATGGGCTAGTATATTAAAGTTCCAGCTCAACATCGTGCTATTGTCGGTAAAATGAGCGGTAAAATCCATTGGTTTAGGTAAAGCTTCCCACTCTTTTGGATTAACAAAAACACCTCCGTACTTAATTTCTAATTCTTCATTAGGAACATTGGATGAAATTCGATACAGGTATTTTTCGTTTTCATTGATATTGGTATCTTCAAAACCTAATCCTGCTTTTTTGGCAATTTCAAAGTCTTTGTCTGCTGTGTATAAAGCAAAAGTAAATCGTTGTTCTGTTTCTTCAGAAAGGTTAACAATAGATTGTAGATTATCGGTTCCTGTAACGGAAAATTCCTCACCATAAAGTGCTTGCGCGATAATTGCAGCATTTTCATTTGTTTCAATTATTGTTTCCCAAGATGCTAAAGGTTCTGGTTTATATTGTTTAGCCAGAATTACTTTTTCAGGACTAGATAGGGTTTTATTGTTGCGTGCAATAGTAAAACGCTCTATTAAATACCCATGTTTGTTTAGTTTTTTCCATGCTAAAGCATCGGTAACTGCCCATCGTAGTAAAACTTTGTTTTTTTGAACTCTTGAGAGTACTCTGATTTCCTGTTTATTTTCTGAAGTTTCAGTTTCTTTAATCGTTTTATTTTGAGCTAATCCTAAATTTATCGTAGTTAAAATAAGGACTAGTATATAGTTTAGCTTCATTTTAATAGGTTTTATTGAATGTAAAAATTGAACTTGTTCCTAATTGTCCACCAGGTAAAGTGTAATTCAATTTTATGTTATAGTTTCCTTTTTTGATGTATGGAAAAGTTCCGTTGATAATATAATCATACTTATTTTTCATGTCTTGATTGGTAGTATTTAGATATTTATTAACCACCTTATATCTTAGGTCTATAAAATCTGTTTTGTAATAAAACGGTAAATTATATCGATAAGGCAGATAATCTCTGAGCATGAAACTACTTGAATTATTCATAAGGTAATCTTGGTACCACACTAGTGTTTCAACTCCTTTTGTTGGAGGAACTCCTAAAGTATTTGTGTTTCTGTTTAATGTTAAATCACTTTCTAATGGATATCCTTTATATATCAAAGGGAATATTTCATTTTTATAGTAGTTATCGTCCAATATAGCTTCGGTGGTTACCAAAGGGACATTTAAAGTTTTGGCATTACCAATAAGTTCTATTTCGTCAAATGGTTCAGTAGTATTACCTCTAGAATGCAAGGCATGAACATCCGAATAGATAATTTCTACCATCGTTTCGATAGATTTTTTTGCAGCCATTTTTTCCTGAAAAGTGTTGTATTTACTGGTGTTGAAATTATATTGCAAAAGTTCAATTCCTTGACCTCCAGTTATGGTTTCTTTTAACTCATTATTTTTAGTTTCAACACTAGTTTCTGAATCTAAATTTTGAGTTTGATAGCTTTCTTTTAGATTGTTATTCGCTTCAGATTGAGTTTCTAAAGTCATTAAAGTTAGATTGTAAGACTTAGTTGTTTCTAAAACAGGTATGTCAAAACTAACTTTTTTCAAACTCGGTGAATAAGTTATTGTACCATTTACTGTTTTGGTGCCCGTTTTGTAAAAAGCTTTTTGAGTTTGACCTGGTTTTAAATCAAACAAATAAGATTGACCTTGTTTAAGGACTACATAGGCTTGCTTGCTTTCATTTTGATACACATATTTTTGATCAAAAACGGGATAGCAATAAGCAATATTTGTTACTGGTATATTATTTGGCGCTGCACCAGTGGTAAAATTTAGAGTCTCATTTTCGGTAGCGATTTGACCGTTATCATAAATAGTTTTCCAACTACCATTACTGTATTCTTGGAAACTTACTTTTACATTAAGTGTCAAATCTGAATTTTGCGGCAATACTTCGGTTGCATTGAAGCTTACCAAATCATTAGTTGCATTCCAACTGATAGAGCCAAGTATTGGAGCACCATTTTTCTTAATGGTATATTCTTCTAGTTTTAGTCGATATGTTTTTGTCCCTTTATCTTCTTCGATTACGAAGCTTTTATCTATTGGCATGTTAAATCCAACTTGAGGAATGGCAAAAACATTTACATCTTTAGCATCTTTGGCAGGGGTGATATCCGCGATGGCTTTTAAACCGTTTAAAGGTGTTTCATTAATAAATTCGCACTCATTTCCAAATTCAAGTTTGAATCTGAATCGTCCTTTTACTAATCCTCCAAGCAGATTAAAATGCCCACCGATATATCCTCTAATCCATACAGGGTTAGGCAATTTTGCTTGTACTAAAACGGCACCGCCTCCTTCAACGATTTTTACTTTCTTTTTAATCATGAAGAGTTTTACTTTTATTCCTAACTCTCCTTTTATGTAAGCATATGTTTGACCATTGGCATACCATCCATTAATTCCAATCGGACCGGAACCTTTGCATTGTGCCTCACCATAGTCTTTGAGCATGATATCGAAACCAAAGCCCGCTTGAAAGTTAGCATAAAAGAGGAGGAAGGTTATATCCCCAGTTTTGATACTAAAATCAGATCCAAATGCAAAACCTTTACCACTGCTAAGGCTATTTTCATTACGCATGTAATCTAATTGGTCTAGTTTAACCCCCAAAAGATCTGCAACAATAGCGGGAGGCGGAGGACTTGCAGGAATATCGTCTCCCATCATAAAGTAACCTCCTGCTTCAACTTCAACAGGACCAATAGCCATTTTTAAGCCTAATCGATCAGTTGGAGTTCCCATACGAATATACCATTTGTCAGGAGCAAAATGTAAAACCGCCCAACCTGCTCTATTACTTGATGCGCGACCTTTTATAAAGCCACCAGGGGTGTCAATGTATAAGTCAAATGTACCATGCAATGTTTTCGATTTGAAGTCATATTCGATTGCTGCAAATGCGTTAATTCCCATAGAGCTTTTTATATCATTCGGATATAATTCTTCTGCTGCTTTGGATAGATTTTCTTGTTTTAATTTATCAAGAATTGCCTTTGAAAATTTTGCTTCTTTTTCACTGACTGCTTTTAATGCCTCTTTAAGTTTATCTGGTACAGGAATTTCAAAAGGTTGCATAACATGACCTTCACCATAAATGCTGATTCTATTAATACCCGAGTTACTATTAAAGGCAATTTCGAAACCGGCACCTCCCCAAAAAGCATCTGTAGTGGCTGTGCCTGAAAATTTAATCATGGCTTTTACACCTAGACTAGAATTGATATCCGGTACATAATTTGAACCTGAAGCTACAAAACTGCTGCTGAATCCCTCTTTTTTCATTCTATAGTAAGCACCACCACCAAAACCTTTAAAGGTGATTGCTCCCGAAGGAATATTTAGATTATCTACCATGGCGTCAACATACCAATATCTGAATGTTGTTGCTCCAAATATTGCGTTTGCCTCAACCTTGATACCACCAGTGAAATCACAACTTAGCATTCCTTTAAAACCTTTGCCGTAAACGGGATCATTATCCATTATGGCAATGCTTCCATTTAGCTTCATTCCACCTAAATCGGCTCCAATGGCAATCTGTTCAAAGGTTAGATGATCGTATTTCCATTTCTGGATTCCTTCCTCTTTTCCAAATTTTCCAACGACATAAAATTTAGTTTGCCCAGTAAATTGATTTTCCATCATGTTAATGGCTAAATCAACTTTTAAGCTAGCACTTTCTGGAGATGTAATTAGTGCTATTTCATTAATAGTAACAGGAAAATTACTTACACTGGCGTCTTTACTTTCAGTATTTTTATAACCAAAATAATCAGCACTCAGATAAGGGGAGACCGTTTGTAATGTCAAATTTTGGAATATAATTCCTTTGAAATCTACTGTTTCCTTGGTCTGTGCATTTGTTCCTGATTGTGCATCGGCAGCTGTAACAGGTTTGTTGCTTGCTTTTAATGACAGTGTACCGAATAGAACTGCTTTTGGTAAAAAATTACCATCTTTTACCTTTAGTTCAATATAGGAGTTTTTTTCAATGATTGCATTTGCTTTGAAGGCTTGGAAGCATATGCCATTAGTAACTTGAGCATTTAAAAGATATTCATCATTTACAGGGTCAATTATTGCTTTGTATGCTAATTCTGATCGTGAACCAGCATTACAATTTGCTGATTTTTCAGAAACTGGCAGAAGTATATCACCTCCAAAACTCGCTGAGGTCAATGAATTAGCAACTAGTGTTATGTTTACAGAGTCTAGAGACATTTGCCAGCCTGAAGCATTTCCTTCGTCTATACCAATTAGATTACTGGCAGAGAAGGATCCTGAAATTCCCATCCGGTCTATTAACAAATCAGTTGCTTCAAAGCGTATTCTTTCTTTGCTTTCGTTTTTCTTAAACTCTTCGGGTAAGACAATTTTAAGTGATTGTACATAAAGGCCACGCCACAAATTTTCATTACCAGCAACCAAATATTTTTCTTGATAATTGGGTGGCCATTTTACAGTTTGGGAGTTTCGTAAATCACTAAAGTCAATAACTGCTTTATTCAGTTCGAAACAGAATCCTTTTTTGGAAGTTAATTGAAATTTAGGTAAAGATATCTCAACCAAAATATCATTCCAATTCGAAACGACTGTTTTGAAATTTCCAGTAACGAGTGCTGGAGATGGGAGAGCTACATAATTATTATCTACAGGTTCAACAAAGTTTCTTGATAATTGTACATCTGCGGTAATTCCGAGTTCTTTGAATCCATTACAATCAATAGTTACATAGGTTTTGTTCTCAACAACTCCAGTTTTCATATCCATTCCTCCTTTTAAAATCAATAAAAGGTTTTCTCCATTGATTTTGATAGGAACATCTCCAAGCAGAACTAAATTAGTGTCACCAACTAATCCTCCTTTGTGGGATAGTTTGATATTGTTGGCACCAAAAAACAATTCTTTCGATTTTCCAAATTCATCTCGTTGTGGAATTATAATTCTAACAAATGCAGTTAGTTCTGTGTATTCGGGTGTGAATTTTGCATTGCTAATGCCTAAAAGATATTGAATGCCTCCAATTGTTTTTTTTATGCCTAATGGCAACATCGAAAGTTTTTTAGGCTCTAATTCATCGGTAAGGCTATTGGTTTTGTCAATTTCACTACAAGTTGCTTTTGCGAGTTCTAAATCGTTTTGAGTTTCTTGTGATAGAGGAAAGTTTTTAACTAAGTAATCGTGGGTAAACTCACTTTCTGCTGGTTTATAATAATGGCTTGATGCCGTATTTGTTGAGATAGTTTTTTTATTATCAACATATTTTATGTGTGATAATAATCTTTTTTTTGAACTGTTTATTGAGTCTTTAACTACAGTTGAGTATGTGGGAGGGGCAGTAACAAGAAGAATTACACTTAGAATTAATAAGCGCAACTTAGAAGTAGTTTTTTTCAATTTTATTCTGGTTAAGTTTATATTTTATTAATATAATAACTTTCTCAGGATAGGTAGTGTTTTTGGGCTTACAAATTTAAAATAATTTTAACAAGAATCAAGGTGTTTTATTTGTTAATTTTATAAAAAGCGAAAGGTATTTAGTATAAAAAGATCAAGCCTAGTATTTTCATTGAATGGTGCTATGTGATGTTAGAATAATTAAGATTTTTGATAAAAACTTAAAAAAAATGAACAAAAAAACTGCAACAAAACAAATATTATGTTGCAGTTTGTGCTATTAAAATTCTTTTTTATTGTCTTACAAATGGTGGTAATAATTGACTGGAAACCTCTCCAAAGCCAATACGAACCTCGTTGTTTTTGCTGTAACCTTTTATAGTAACTGTGTCATAATCGTTAATGAATTTTCTTTCACTTCCATCATTCATTGGGATTGGGTTTTTGCCTCCCCATGTCAATTCTAGCATAGAACCAAAGCTATCAGGTGTTGGGCCTGAAAGAGTTCCAGAACCCATCATGTCTCCAGAATTTACTCTACATCCGTTGGAGGTATGGTGAGCCAGTTGCTGACTCATAGACCAATACATGTATTTGAAATTGGTTTGAGATACTACATTAGGAACTCCATTTTTTGGAGTAATGGAAACTTCTAAATTAATATCAAATGCATGTTTTCCTTTTAGTTGTAAATAAGGAAGTGGTGCTGGGTTTTGTTTTGGACCTTTTGTTCTGAATGGTTCCAAAGCATCTAATGTTACTATCCAAGGTGAAATAGACGATGCAAAATTCTTAGCTAAGAAAGGTCCAAGAGGAACATATTCCCATTTTTGTATATCTCGAGCGCTCCAGTCATTTAGTAAAACCATTCCAAAAATATAATCTTCGGCTTCATAAACAGGTGTATTTTCTCCCATAATGTTTACATCGGTAGTAATGAACGCTGTTTCTAACTCAAAATCTACTAATCGAGAAGGTCCAAAAACTGGTGTTGTTTCGCCATTGGGCAAGGTTTGCCCCATCGGACGGTGAACTGGAATTCCTGATGGAATTATGGTAGAACTTCTACCGTGATAACCTACGGGTATGTGCAACCAATTTGGCAATAAGGCGTTTTCAGGATCGCGAAACATTTTGCCTACATTGGTAGCATGTTCTTTACTTGAATAAAAATCTGTATAGTCACCAATTAAAACAGGAAGTTGCATCTCAACTTCTGAGATTTTAAAAATAATAATCTCTCTGTGTTCGGCATTATCTCGCAATTTCGGATTGGTTTCGTTAAAAATATCCGAGATTCGGTTTCTAACCAAACGCCAAGTTTTTTTGCCATCTGAGATAAAATCATTCAAAGTATCTTGCATGAACATATCATCAGTTAATTCGATACCTTCAAAGTAATTGAGTTGTTGTAAAGCTCCAAGATCGATTGCGTAATCACCAATTCTAGTACCTACGGTTACCACATTTTCTTTGGTTAAAAAAACACCAAATGGAATGTTTTGAATTGGGAAATCACTGTCAGCCGGAACGTCTAACCATGATTTTATATGAGGATTATTTGCTGTTATTGGCATAATGTGTTAATTATATTGTTGAAAATTACACATCAAATATATTATAATCTAAGTAGTAACCAAACGTTTTTTTGTATTTTTGCACCATATTAACGAAAAACAAAGAAATGCAACGCGACGAACAAATTTTTGACCTGATTCTTGAAGAACAAGATAGACAAATACACGGATTAGAGCTTATCGCTTCAGAAAACTTCGTAAGTGATGAAGTTTTAGAGGCAGCGGGTTCTGTTTTAACCAATAAATATGCTGAAGGATATCCTGGTAAAAGATATTACGGAGGATGTGAAGTAGTAGATGTTGTGGAGCAAATTGCTATCGATAGAGCCAAAGCTTTATTTGGTGCCGAATATGCTAATGTTCAACCTCATTCAGGGTCTCAAGCCAATACAGCGGTATATCATGCTTGTTTGAAACCAGGAGATACTATTTTAGGTTTTGATTTGTCTCATGGTGGGCATTTAACACACGGTTCTCCAGTAAATTTCTCTGGACGTTTGTATAATCCAGTTTTCTACGGTGTAGACAAAGAAACTGGACGTTTAAACTATGATAAGATTCAAGAAATCGCTACTAAAGAGCAACCTAAATTAATCATTGCAGGAGCATCTGCTTATTCTCGTGATATGGATTTTGCTCGTTTTAGGCAAATTGCTGATAGTGTAGGTGCTATTTTGATGGCTGATATTTCTCATCCAGCTGGACTTATTGCAAAAGGATTATTGAGTGACCCAATTCCACATTGTCATATTGTAACTACTACCACACACAAAACACTTCGTGGACCTCGAGGTGGTTTGATCATGATGGGTAAAGATTTTGAAAATCCATGGGGACACAAAACACCAAAAGGTGAAATCCGTATGATGTCTTCATTGTTAGATTTAGCAGTTTTTCCTGGTAATCAAGGTGGACCTTTAATGCATATTATTGCTGCCAAAGCAGTAGCTTTTGGTGAGGCTTTACAAGATGAATTTTTTACTTATGCAATGCAATTACAAAAAAATGCAAAAGCAATGGCTGCTGCATTTGTTGCTAGAGGATACGAAATCATTTCTGGTGGTACAGACAATCATATGATGTTGATTGACTTAAGAAATAAAAATATTTCAGGGAAAGATGCAGAAAATGCATTAGTAAAAGCTGAAATAACGGTTAATAAAAATATGGTTCCTTTCGATGATAAATCTCCTTTTGTAACTTCAGGTATTCGTGTTGGTACTGCGGCTATAACCACTCGTGGTTTAGTTGAAGAAGATATGGAAACTATTGTTGCTATGATAGATAAAGTATTGACTAATCATACAAACGAAGATATTATTGAAGAAGTTGCAGCTCAGGTAAATGAAATGATGAGCGAAAGAGCAATTTTCGTTTTCTAACTCCTGTTTAATAGTCAAAAATAAAAGTTTAAGGTTTTGTTGATGTTTTCAAGCATTTCAAAACTTTAAACTTTTTTTCATTTTTGCTGTAGCTTTAAACTTTATGTATTTTGAATCTTAAATAAAAAAATAATGGGCGTATTACGTTTGCAATTACCAACAGACCCCAGATGGGTCAATATTGTAGAAAAAAACATTGAAGAAATTTTAACCGATCATGCTTGGTGTGAGCAAAAAGCAGCGACTAATGCTATCACTATTATCACGAATAATTCGGAATATCAAGATTTAGTCCAAGACTTATTGGCATTGGCCAAAGAAGAAATCGATCATTTTGAACAAGTTCATAACATTATCATTAAGAGAGGGCTAAAGTTAGGAAGGGAACGCAAAGATGATTATGTAAACGAATTGTATTTGTATATGAAAAGAAGCAGTGATGGTAGTCGCGTTTCTGGTTTAGTTGAACGATTATTATTTTCTGCAATGATTGAAGCTAGAAGTTGTGAACGATTTAAAGTGCTTTCAGAAAATATTAAAGATGAAGAATTAGCTTCTTTTTATCGCGATTTGATGGAAAGTGAAGCGGGACATTACACAACTTTTATAACCTATGCAAGAAAATACGGAGTTGGAATTGATGTTGAAAAACGCTGGAGAGAATGGTTGGCATTTGAAGAATCCATTATCACTAATTATGGAAAGAATGAAACTATACACGGTTAGTTTTTAAGTAACAGCAGACAATTTTAAGTTTAATTTTAATTTCCGTGTTTATGATTACAGTTCTTCCTGCTATTAATAGTGATTTTGGTACCATACGTTCTATTGCTTACGAAACATGGCCAGTAGCTTATGGTGAAATTTTATCATAAGCTCAGTTAGATTATATGCTGAATGCATTTTATAATGATACTGCATTAAAGGAAAGTGTATCACAAAAAGGGCATCATTTTATTTTGGCAAATGAAGGAAATCAAACCTTAGGTTTTGCTTCTTTTGAATGCAATTACGACCATCAAAAGCAAACCAAGATTCATAAAATTTATATACTTCCTTCTGCTCTAGGCAAAGGAGTAGGTAAAGCACTCATAGATTATATTGTCTCCGAAGCGAGAAAGCAAGGTTCTCTTGCTTTGTGTCTGAATGTCAATCGCTTTAATAAAGCAATTACCTTCTATGAGAAAATGGGTTTTTCTATCAGTAGTGAGGTAAATATCGAGCTAGAACATGGTTACTTGATGGAGGATTATGTGATGGAACGAGCAATTTAAATGAAGTTTTAGGACTAATTTCTTTTTTGGTTTTACCATAAGCTATGAAGAAAAAGTGTATATTTATGAGGTAATTTTCTACGTAATAAATAAAAACCATGCGTTCACAAGTAGTTGTATTAGTATCTTTTCTTTCGATACTTCTAATACATTGTTCCAAAAAAGAATCACAAGAAATTCAACCTTCCATAAGCGATATTACCGAAAGTGTCTATGCTTCTGGGGTAATAAAAGCCAAGGACCAATACATTGTTTATCCAACTGTAAATGGGATTTTGAAAAAAACAAAAGTGACAGTTGGTCAAAAAATCAGCAAAGGTCAAGTATTGTTTGAACTGGATAGTGACAAAGCTGATTTGAATACTCAAAATGCTTTATTGGCTTATGAATTGAGTAAAAAAGATAGTCGTTACATTCAAGATAAAATTGCCGAGTTGGAGTTGAAAGTTTTGGCGGCAAAAGACAAATTAATTTTGGATGAATCAATTTATCACAGGAATCAAAAAGCGTTACAGTATGAAGGAATTTCCCAAGTTGATTTTGATAGAGTAGTACAAACCTATAAAAGCTCTAAAAGTAATTTTGAAATGGCACAAAAACAATTGGCGCAATTCAAAATTCAATTGCAAAATGAACAAAGTAAAAATGCTATCAATTTAAAAATCAGTCAAAAAAGTCAAAGCGATTTTGCAGTAAAAAGTGAATTCGATGGTCAATTGTTCGACCTACCTGTCAAAGAAGGTACTTTGGTGACAACACAAACGCCGATAGCTACAATTGGGAAAAGCAATACTTTTATTCTTGAATTGGACGTTGATGAAAATGATATGGTTCGAGTTGTTATGGGACAAAATATCGTTGTCACTATGGATAGCTATAAAGGAACTGTTTTTGATGCTGTAGTTTCAAAAATTTATCCCATAATGGATGAGCGTTCAAGAACGTTCAAGATAGAAGCGCAGTTCATAAAAGCTCCGCCCAAGTTGTATCCTAATTTAACAGCAGAAGCGAATATCGTTATTCAAACCAAAAAAAAGGCCATCACTATTCCGAAAGAGTATCTAATTGATGGGACTTATGTTTTGGTCAATAAAGATGAAAAACGAAAAGTAAAAGTCGGCTTAAGTGATTACAAAAAAGTAGAAATTTTAGAAGGGTTACAAGCCAACGAAACGCTTTATAAACCGAACTAATGAACTACAAACTTATCTTAAACATCGCTTTGCATTTGTTGCGTGCTCGCTTAAAACAGACGATTGTGGCAGCAATTGGGGTTACGTTTAGTATCGCTATGTTTATTTCGTTGGTGAGTTTTATGAACGGACTCAATGATTTATTAGATGGATTGATGCTAAATAGAACACCTCATGTTCGCTTGTATAACGAAATAAAACCAACAGCCAATCAACCAATTGATTTGTCGGCTCGCTATAAAAATACTACCAACTTTATCCGGTCGGTAAAGCCTAAAGATAGAGGGAAATCAATATATAACGGAATTCCAATTATCAAAGCTCTTAAGGAAGACAAACGAATCGTTGATGTGGCTCCCAAAGTAGTGGCTCCAGTTTTTTTTAATTCGGGAACTATTGAGATTTCTGGAGTGGTGAATGGGATAGCTATTTTGGCAGAAGAAAAGTTGTTTCAAACCAGCGATTATATCATCGAAGGAAAGATAACCGATTTGGTGCAAAACAATAGTATTATTATTGGTAAAGGATTGGCGGATAAAATGCTATTGATTGTTGGAGACCGAATCAAAGTTACCACATCCAAAGGGAATTTGGCAACCTTAAAAGTAGTCGGGATTTCTCAAATTGGTATTGCAGAAATAGACGATACGATGTCCTATACGTCTTTAGATACCGCTCAGAAAATGTTGGGTGAAGCCACAAATTACATCACAGATATTCAAATCAAATTATATGATATGGCTTCAGCACCCCTTGTAGCCAAAGAATTGCAGGCAACTTATCAACTAGATACTATCGATTATCAAACAGCCAATTCACAATTTGAGACTGGAAGTTCTGTACGAACCATTATCTCTTATGCTGTTGGGATTGTATTGTTGATAGTAGCTGGTTTTGGAATTTATAATATTCTAAACATGATGATTTACGAGAAAATGGACAGTATTGCTATTTTGAAAGCTACTGGCTTTTCAGGAAATGATGTTAAGTGGATTTTTGTTTCATTATCCATAATTATTGGTTTGGCTGGAGGTATTTTTGGTCTCATCTTTGGCTTTATTTTTACTTCTATCATTGATGTGATTCCTTTTGAAACTGCTGCTTTGCCAACGGTCAAAACATATCCTATTAATTTTAATATTTTGTATTACATCATCGGAATTGTATTTGCCTTGTTCACCACGACTATTGCAGGTTTATTTCCTGCTTTAAAAGCCAGTAAAGTAGATCCAGTAGAAATTATTAGAGGAAAATAAAATGGAAAATAAAGTATTGCAAACCATCGGATTGAGTAAATATTTTTATGATCCCATAAAATTTCAAGTATTGAAGGAAATTGACATGAGTATCAATCATGGAGAGTTTGTTTCGATTGTAGGTAAATCAGGTTGTGGAAAGTCAACGTTGTTGTATTTGCTTTCGACTATGGATACAGATTATGATGGACAATTGTTTGTGAATAACGAATTGATTACGGGGAGATCAGACAAAGAATTGGCTTTGATACGCAATGAAAAAATTGGCTTTGTTTTTCAATTTCATTATTTGCTCAACGAATATAATGTACTTAAAAACGTGATGCTTCCCGGATTGAAATTGGCTAAATTTTCTGAAAAAGAAGTGGAGCATCGTGCAATGGAGCATCTAAAAAAATTAGACATGCACGAACATGCTTTGAAGTTGCCGAATCAATTGAGTGGAGGACAAAAACAAAGGGTAGCTATAGCGAGGGCATTAATCAATGATCCTTTAATCATTATGGGAGATGAACCTACAGGAAATTTAGATAAAAAAAACAGCGATTTAGTGTTTGATATTTTTAAGCAATTGACCCATGAGCAGAAACAGACGCTATTGATAGTTACGCATGATAATGATTTTGCAGAGCGTTCAGATAGAACAATAACCATGCAAGACGGTCGAATTATAAAAAGTTAATCTACTACAATCTCGTGTTTATACAGTAAGCCTTTTACTTCGTTGAGACTGAAAATTGCCTTTTTGAGTTTGGTTTTGGAAGGATCTATGGTGTAATTATAACTCGTCTTGAAATTCGCTTTGTTGGCAATCGCTTTGTCAAATTCGGCGCGGTATAAGTCACAATAATCAAAAATACTTTCGGTTAAGTCTGTCGCCATGAAATCTACTGCAATCATGCTACAATGATTAAAAGTGGTTCCTTTTAGTTTTAAAGTGTAAAACTTTGAAAAGTCCAATACACAATGCTGAAAATATACTTCAAAAATTAATTTATTGCACATAGCAAAATTAACTTCTCTGATTTGACAGTGGTCAAAAGTAACGGTTCGTAAGGCCACGTGATTAATGTGTGCTCCATTAAAATTACACTTTGTAAAGATGCAATCAATAAAGGTAACATCCATAAAATTGCAAGCCGTAAAATCACAATTTTCAAAAGTGCAACATTCGAATTCATTATGATTTAATTCGTCTCTACTGTAGATGATTTTTTGGTAGTGTTGATCTAGATTGTATTTTGGCATGCGCAAAGGAAGTATTTTAAAGCAAAAAACGCAATTATCTCTTGATAATTGCGTTTTTTTAGTGACCTCGACTGTACTCTAATATTATCCTTAAACCATTGTAAATCAACAATCATTGTTTTATTTTATTTTGTTAGTGGGAAGTTTGTAAAAATTTATTCTCCGAATCCTCAATAATTTTTTTTAATCGCTCGATTAGTTCGCTATCCTCATCGCCAATTATTACTTTCAATTCTTCTTCAGGTTCTTTTTTTAGCATCATTGGGTTTGTTTTTTAAAAATGATTTGCGCCAATCTTGTAAAATTGTTTCTTCGTTTAAAATGTGAGTAGTTTGACGGTCATCTAAAAAAATATAAGAACCATCATTGTCTAATAGTTTTTTTAATGGGATTAATGGGTAAGTTTTAGTAACTGAATTAATTATGTTTATATATAAATCATTAAGATAATTATAGTCAGAAGGAAGTCCATTGTGATAATCATCTATTTCTGCAATAAATCTGCTTAAAAACTGACCTTTTTCAAATCCTTTTTTAACTCCATAAGCATCAATTACTTTCTTTATCCTTTCCCAATCTGGATGAGTTGTTTCTTTCATAACTTACCTTTTTGGTTTTTTTATTATTTCTGGTGCTGGTTCAGCAACTTGATTGTATTCATCCTCATTAGGTTCTAGGTAAACTACATTCGAATTTTTTTTGTCAATAAGTTTAACTGTTCTAGTCAAAAGTTCATTTATAGTCTGTAAATCAGCAATTTTATCTTTTAATCTTTCAATTTCCTTTTCATTTTCTGTATGATTTTGGCTAATTATATCTGTATCAGAGTCCTTATTTAATATTTTTCCTCTACCTGTTAGCAACCAATCACTACTTATTTCAGTAAAAACTTTTACAGTATTCTGTATCGGATTAATACCAGCGTTACTTCTTTCCTTTAAAATTTCATTCATCATTGAGGTACTTACCCCAATAGTTTTGGCAAAATGGCTAGGGTTAGAAACTTTTTTTGTTTCTAAAAGATACTTGTAAACCTCTATAAATCTGATAGTTATCTCGTTCATTGAATTTTTTTTACAGAAAATTGTATAAAAAATGTTATTTATACAGAAAACTGTATATATTTGTAATAGTTAAATCGTATTCAACTCGTAGTAAAATTAAACATAAAAAATCAATAAAAAATAGCACTTATCTATGATTAAACCAGCTGAAAGAAAGAAAATGAAAAAAGTCTTCAAAAGAGGCTATTCAAAAGAGGTTCAGGAGAAGCTTACCCAATCTGGTATAGTTACTCAGAAAGGTACTCCTTATGGAATATCGTACATCACTCACGTGTTCAATGGTAGAAATGAAAATCCTGAAATAGAATCTACTTTAATTGAATTGTATAGAGAAAAAGTGGAAATGGCTAAAGAAATAGCTCAAAAGAGAAAAGAAATTTTTGGAACAAAAAAAACCGATGCTGGAACATCGGTTTTGTAAAAGTAATTAACCTATAAAGATTAAAAACTAATGGAAAGCAAATCTACAATTAAAAACCAAATTCACCAAATCCCAGCGGGGCTTCTTCCTGGTGATAAAAGAACTGAAATTTTTGGCGATAGGAAAACTAAGAAAGTATTCTTTGTAAGTAATGGAGAAACCTTCCAGTTTAAGGATATCGAACCTTTAAAAAAAGCGCAAATTTTTGAACAGCTGTTAAATGATGATTTAGCATTCGAAGATTTAAAACATTTACAGCCAGAAGAAGCTACAGAACGTTTTGCTTTTTGCATTTATGGCGCTGCTGACCATGTTGCTGACTTTACAGAGAATGGACAGCTAAACCAAGCAGACAATTTCATTTGTTCTAATAATTGCAAGTGCCTAAGATGGAAATCAAAATCAATAACTATTGATGGAATTCCATTAACAAGACGTGAAATTCAAATTGTCAATTTAATGGCTTCTGATATGCCAGATAAAGAAATTGCTTCAAGATTAAAAATAACAAAGAGCACCATAGACACCCATAAGCGCAACCTTTTTGAAAAAGCAAGTGTACAGTCTAAATCAGGCTTAATAACAAAAGCCATCAACCAAAAAATTATCCAATAAACCTTAAAAAAAATAACCATGATGACATTCACATATAAAGGTTCTGAAGCACTAGAAATGTTACAAACACATTTTCCTAAAACTTGGGAAGAACAAATAAAGGAAGGGCAAATTTTTATTAAATCTGTAATGAAAATGTACAATCTTGGTCCTGTTGAAGCATTTCAAAAGTATATTAAATATTGCGGTACTCTCGACAAAGGAATTGCTTCTTTAGCATCATTGCACGTTATGACCCAACAAATAAAAATTGGTGATCAAGTAAAACAACTTCAAGATAAACAATTAAATTACGGTGAACAACTTACTGCTTTGGAAGGTTCTCAAATCATTTCTTATGATGAAAAGAAAACACTTCGTTCTTTTTACCTATCAAAACAAGCAGAATTACAAAAACAAATTGATTTATTGATTTCGGATTATCCGGTTATAGGAGCTGAAAAAATTATTGTGCAAACCAATCTATTTGAGGATTAATTCCTCTCATTTTTAAGTTCACAATTTTTTATAACCTCTTATCATTTAATATGTATACCGAAAAATCAATAGACGAAGTTAGAAATGCACCTATAGATAAAATCATTAGTCATTTTGTAGAATTAAAAAGAAAGGGTTCTTTCTTGGTAGCCAATAAATCTCCTTTTAATGGATCTAGTGATTCTTTTAGAGTAAAACAAGCCTATAATTCTTTTAAATGTTACTCAACTCAAATAGCAGGAGATGGGATTAAGTTTGTTAGAGAATTCAAAGGGGTTTCATATCCTGAAGCAATTAAGATTATAGCTGATATATGTGGGATTACCTTAGAAGAAGAACAATTATCTGAAGAAGCAGAACGCAAAAGAAGCTATAAGCAAGAACTTTATGATTTGAATGCAGTAGCTTGTTTGAAGTATGAATTTTGTTTGAAAAATGCTCCAGAAGATCATTGGGTAAAACAAATGATTGTTGATCGCGGAATCAATGATGAAACCATTGAAAAATTCAGATTGGGTTATGCTCCCAAAGAATGGAAATTCATCACCAATCCTTTAATTGAAAAAGGAAAGTTAGAACAGGCCGTATCATTAGGATTGACTTTAACAAAAGAAGGTAATAGTTTTGATTTTTTCAGAGATAAATTACTTTTTCCAATTCGTGACTTTCGCGGGAATGTTTTAGGTTTTGGTGGTCGTAAATCAAATGATGCTGATGGACCAAAGTACATCAACACAGGAAATACAGATATTTATAACAAAAGTTACAATCTGTACGGACTTTTTGAAAACAAAGCCTTTATCAATAAAGAAAAAACCGCTTTTTTGGTTGAAGGTTATACGGATGTTACTGGACTTTCACAACACTGTTGTGAATTGGCAGTAGCAACGGGTGGAACTGCGTTGACACCAGAACAGGCAAAATTGCTACATCGTTTTGCAGATCACGTTATCATTCTTCGTGATAATGATGGACTGGATGAAAAAGGCAATGAGCAAAAAGGAACTTTGGCCGCAATTCGTGATATTAATATTCTTTTGGCAGAAGGGTTAAAGGTTTCTATTGTAATCCTTCCAGAAAATGAAGATCCTGATAGTTATACCAAAAAAACACCACACGTTGAAAAAATGCTTTTTGGCAATGCTGAAGATGCTGTAAACTGGAAAACCATCAAGCTTAAAAATAAAGCAGCAAATGATCCTGATGAATTATCCAAAGCAGTATCTGAAATAGCTTTGATGTTATCTGTTATAAAAGACGATATCAAAAGAGCTTATTATCAAAAAAGTTGCGCCAAAATCCTAAAACAACCTGAAAAAGTAATCAAGGAAAAAATTGATAGCTTTTTTAAAGTAGCTGAAATAAAAGCAGCTCAAAACGAAAAAGTGCAATCTGATTCGTCTGAATATTTAGGGCTACCAAAAGGAGCTGATTACAAACAGTTTTTAGAAAGAGGTTATGTAATACATGAAAATAACGTGTATTTCCGAGGGAAAAACAGCTTTTACAAAGGCACAAATTACCGTATTACTCCACTTTTTCACGTTTATGGAAAACAAGACAACAAAAGATTGTGTGAAGTAATTTCAGAAACCGGAATAAAAAGATTGATTGATTTTGATACGGCTGATTTTGTTCAGATGGCAAAATTTGAATCTAAATTATTGGATGAAGGTAGTTTTACATTTACCCCAGAAGTTACGCCAAATCAATTCAAATTATTGCGAAACAATATTTTGGATAGTTTCATTATGGCATTCGAATTACGAACGCTAGGATGGCAGCATGAAGGGTTTTTTGCTTATTCAAATTTGATATCACACAAGGGAATTACCAAAACGCCAAACGATTATGGGATTGTTCAGCTAGAAGCAGAAGTTCAAATTCAAAGCGATTATATCGAAGATGTAAAACACTTTTATTCACCATCGGCATCCGTAATGTATAAAAATTCCCGTGATGGTGATGATCCGTATGAGAATGACCGCTATTTGGTATTCAAACAGGCTCCAGTACCGTTTCATACTTGGATGCACCAATTGAAAAAAGTATATGGCAAAAAAGCCAATACAGGTATCGCTTGTATCTTTTTTGCTTTGTTCAGGGATTTATTTGTTAAAACCTATCAGATATCACCCATTCTATTTTTAACAGGGGAAAAAGGCTCTGGTAAGTCCAAATTTGCCGAAAGTATCGGGGCTTTATTCGCTTACAAACAACCTGCTTTTGATTTGAATGCAGGAACAATTTCAGGATTTTCAAGAAGAATAAGCCGTACAACCAATACCATAACCATATTGGAAGAATTCAATGATTTGATTGATTTGAAAATGAAACAATCTATCAAAGGTTCTTATGATAATCGTGGACGCGAGATAGGGCAGAACACAGGCGATAATAAAACCAAAATGACCAAAGTAAATTGTTTTTTAGTAATCCTATCGCAATATTTAAGTACTTGGGATGATAACTCCATTACTTCCAGATCAGTAATTGAACACGTAATCAAACCCCAAGAGAATTTCACAAATGAAGAAGTGGCCAATTTCAATTTGCTGCAATCATGGGAGGAAATTGGACTAACTAGTTTTATCCTGGACATTATAAAATACCGCCCAGAAATTGAAGAAAACTACAGACGTGTGTATGGTGAAATCATTAAAGATTTGAAAAAACAACTAAGGCTAACCGATTATCAGGAACGAATGCTTCAGAATTACACCGTGTTGTTGACTCCTTTAAAAATATTGGAAGGTAAGTTTGAATTTCCATTTACTTACAAAGAAATCGAAGAACAATTTAAAGAAGCCATCATTGACAGTTCTGATTTAATTGTAGAAAGTGAAGGTTTGGCTGAGTTCTGGAGAACAATGGAATACTTGCGTGACCGTTCGCCTTTCCCACTGATCAAAGAAGGATTTCATTATATCATTGATACACCATTTACCTTAAAGCTTCAGGGCAAAAAAGGAGAGCCTGAAATAGAATGGAAAAACGAAAAAAGAACACAGATTTTGATGCTTCGCTTAAATTCCGTTCATCAATTGTACCACAAAGAAGTTTCGACACGTGAAGGTGTTGATGTTATTGGCGAAAACACTTTAAGAAACTACTTCAAATCAAAAAAGTATTTCATAGGCTCAGTAAAAAGACACCATTTTGATGATACATCAACATCTGCCTATGTTTTTGATTATACGATGATGCACGAAGGCGGCATTTTGAATTTATTGAGAAACGCACCAAAGAAAGGGGAGGATTCACCAGAACCTGATAATGGGAAATCATCAGATTTGCCTGATTGGTTATAACATAGAAATATGAAAACACAAGAGGTAATTTTTAAGTTAAGAGTTGCTGTCGCTACAGACTTCAGCAACGAATTAGGCGAAAAAAAATACGGTTGTATGTATTTTCAACAGTCAGTTGATGGTTCATTTTGTAATCAACCGTTTTATTTCAATCCCAACACGAATATGGAAGTTTTTAGACTGCTTTATAAATCCCAACAAATTTGGGTATTGGCTGGAATATTTGATGAAGTAGAATTTTTAGAAAATAAAGAAAATCAACAACCTTAAAAAAAAACGTCATGATAATAGAATTTTGGACACAAGGACTTAACCCGATAACGTGTTATAAAACAAGTAGAGAAATAAACAGAACTCCAGAAAGAATGGATTTGGGTACACCATCTTTAAACTCAAAAGTGAATAAAAATAGTAAGTCAAAACTTTCCCACACCAGAGCCGTAACAGTAGTAGATAGCTTAGGTAATAAAACAGAGTTTGACACCGTAATACAAGCTGCTTTTTTCGTGAACGTCACAAAAAAAAAATGTATGCCATACTCAACAACAGATTAAAGAACAATACTGCTTATAAAATTTATAAATCTTAATAATTAAATCAAAATGGAAAAAACAGCAAACACCAAAGCCAATGCCAAACAACAGTTTTCAGTTGTTGTTTCAGGAAAAGAAGTTTTTACTTCATCTTCAAAAAAGAAAGTTGATCAAGAAATTGTAAAGCTTCAAGAAGAATCGCATCCAGTAATCATTTTATTGGACCATCAGCAAAAAGAGTCAAAGTGTTATTCAAAAACAATACACCAAAGAAACTATCGCCTTCAGGCTGGAAACTATGAAAAAGATAGTGTTTTGAAACCTTCTTCAGATGAAGCTTTAGCATAAGTTATTAATCTATAAAAATTTTAAACTAATGGAAAATTTAAATGATGTTGTTGAAATTAAGGTTAAAGCCCAGTTTATGGGAGAATTCAAAAATTGGGATTCGTGGCTTAAGAATATGAGTGCTATGAGTAAAAAACACGGTGTTACTACTCAATTACTGCATATTGATGCCAATGGTTTTACAACGAATGGTTTTGCTCTAAAAAATACCAAAACCAATGTTTACCCTGTAAAGACCTATTTACTAATCCAGGATCCTAGTTTTGAAAAACCGCTTCCATTCAAATCTGCAAAATAATATGTCAAAAACAAACTGTAGCGTTTGTGGACTTCCAAAAGAAGCCTGCTTACATCAAAAAGAATTTAAAGATCATTTAAGAAATGTATACCTAAATCGGTTCTTCTGGTTCGTAATGGGCTTTTTGATTTGTGCAATTATCGTGATACTGTTTTTAAATTTTGGCTATGAAAAACAGATCTAATTCTAATAATTTTTTACAATGATCACAATAGTAGAAAAATGGGGAGCGATGTATTTGTGTTTTGACCAAAAACCAAAAATCTCCCCAACAACTATCAATACTACTGACGGAATAGTAATTCAAGTAGGTGATAAAATAACGAAAATAGGCCACAAAAAAAGAAACTCATTTGAATTGCAAAGTGGTGTTTATATGAAGTACGAAGGGATTTATAAAGAAGGTGGTGTAAAGTATGCCGTTTTTAACTGTCCTGACCATGAAGAAAAACCCAACGTACAGCTTGAGCTATTTAGCACAAAACCAAATAAACCAATGCAGTATAGATACGTTTTTAGCTGTGTGTTTATCGGAAGAAAATTAAACAAACTATTGGTGCATCGCGCTAATTCTTGCCGAGATTTCGACCTAACAAGCATCACGTTCTTAGAAGATAATCAATTGATAACGGTACGAAAAAATTAACGTTTGTGCTATGAGAGGATTTTCGGAGTGGCACAAAAACATTTTCAACTTGTAAAAAATCTTTACAAGTACAAAACAATAAAAAAATTAATAACCAATGCCGAAAATCTCTTATAGCACTTGTTATGGAATCGGCTTTTTAAACACAAACAAAATGGCGCAAAAAAGAAAATTTACGAGATGGGGCGAAAAACCAAAAGCGTATCAATGTACGAAACAAAAATGCAAATGGGAGGGAACAATGGAACAAAAAGTTCTTAAAAAAGATAAAGATGGTTGGGGTAGTCATTATTCTTGTCCTAATTGTGGAAATATTGAATTTCGAGGTCTTTTGGAAGTCCATGCGCAAGCTGTTCCCTAACGCTTGCCGCTACAATTTCGGCTTGGGGTAAACAAGCGAGTTGCTTCGGATTAGCAAAATAATAACAAACACAAACAAATATTAACCTTATGCCAAATGCCAAAGCTGAAATGTAGCGGTTGTTAGTGGCATACCACGTAAAACTTAACGATTATGAAACCAAATGAATTAAGACTTGGAAATTTATTTATTGAAGAAAATTCAAATAAAATAATTGAAGTTATCGGACTAGAGAAAAACAGAGTAGTGTTCTCTGGTATGTTTTTAGATAAATGGCAAGCAAAACCAATAGCACTAACAGCGGAATGGTTATTAAAGTTGGGTGCAAAACCAAGATTTCAAAATACCGAATTTATTTATAACAGATTTAGAATAGTATTTAAAGAATCTTATGATTATTGGTATGTAATAGATACTGATTCGCTTGCTTATATAACAAAAGTGGAATTTGTACACGAATGGCAAAATTTTATTTTCACATTAACAGACAATGAATTAACACTTGCTGAATAGGTTGCCACTAACTAGTATATGTATTAATCATCTGTAAACACCAATAAAATTAAACTATAAGCCTATGAATATCGGAAAGTATGTGGAATTGTATTCCGAAGATTTGAAGTTGAAAAATTACTCAGATAATACAATTTCAAACTATTGTAGTCAAGTAAAATTGTTTTTAGAGTATTTCAATAAAGTGGCTACCAAACCATCTGAAATATCAGAAAAGCAAATCAAAGATTGGTTATTATTGTCGAATTCTATCAACGGGAGAAAACAAAGGATTTCTGCAGTTAAATTATTTTACAAATACACAGGAAAGCAGCCTTTGAAATTCAAACATATTGAATACCCCAGATCTGAAAAAAAACTACCAATTGTTTTATCTCAAGACGAAGTTCAAAAAATGTTTGATGTATGTGAAAACATAAAGCACAAAGTTATTTTAGCATTATTGTATTCTTGTGGATTAAGGGTTTCTGAGCTCATAAAACTTAAATGGAGTAATATTGATAGAAGCAGAATGATTATTAATGTAATTGGAGGGAAAGGAAATAAAGATCGTCAGGTAATGCTTGACGATTCTTTGATTCCACTTTTGGAAAAATATTGGATTGAATATAAAACCAAAACATATATTTTGTCCGGTCAGTTTTCAGAACAATATTCCTCTACTAGTGTAAATCAAGTAATGAAACAATTAGCTACTAAAGCCAAAATTAACAAAAGAGTTTATGCTCATTTAATGCGGCATAATTGTTTTACTCATATGGTTGAAAATGGAACTGACATCAATCTTATTCAAAAGCTGGCTGGACATAATAATGTGAAAACAACTTTATTGTATACTCAGATTT
The DNA here is from genome assembly GCF_057922445.1 of Flavobacterium sp. UM26. Taxonomy (NCBI): domain Bacteria; kingdom Pseudomonadati; phylum Bacteroidota; class Flavobacteriia; order Flavobacteriales; family Flavobacteriaceae; genus Flavobacterium; species Flavobacterium myriophylli. Next base: position 110,435 of record NZ_JBVHCY010000008.1, read on the forward strand.
CAGATAGTATTATAAGTAAAATCCCTTCTCCAATTTCTTCAATAAATTTTTAATAAAAACCACTCCCACCAGAGTGGTTTTTTTATTCCTCTTTCCATCCTATGGTCATTCTATCCTCGCGAGAATGGCGTATGTTAATTCTATAAGGGATTGATTCGGATAATCGCATCAGTAACGACATACGATATTTACTCAAAGGCTCGAATACTTGAAATACACAAATAGGTTTACCCCATTGGTTCCTTATAACCTGAGTGCAACCGGTGCGGTGATCATTCTCTTTTTTGTATACCTGAATACTTTCTATAGTTGTAGGATCAATTCGCTTGAATATCGACTGCATTTGGCTTATTTGAGCATCAGTAAACGGCATTTCTATAATTGTCTCGGTTTTATCTACAAAGTTACCCTAAGTTTTGATTTTCGATTTCCCCCCGAACCCCCCTAAGTTAAAAAATTTTGCAAATTTTTGTTTTCTATAAATAAGAGAATAAAAAAGTTCCACAGTTCCACAAATAAATACTAATGTTTTTACAATAGATTATATCTATTTGATTATTAATATATTAAGTATAAATAAGTATTTGTTTTATCGTGTGGAACTCTGTGGAATTTTTGTGGAACTTGTGGAACTCAAAAAAATAGTTCCACAAAAACGCTATGTAGTTCCACATTTTCCAAAGCATAAAAAATATATAAGTTGTTGAAAATCAACAATGTGGAATTGTGGAACTTTTTTTTTGAAAAAAACAGGGTTTAAATGAAAAAATCACTTTTTTTCAGTGTTTTTATTTAGTGTGTCCTATCAACCTTTTTGTTAATTGTCGTAAATTCGTCAAAACCAAAACATTTATATGATACAAATTTCTATTCCTGTCAAAAAGCACGTGAAAAAGTATTTGATTAAGAAATATGGTGAGATCCATACGATTTCTAAGAAAACTTTTTTGGGGCTTTTGCTTTTGGAATTGATAAGTGAAGAAGCTGATACTTCAGATATTGATTTTAATGGTTTTGACCGTTACAAAATTGATATTCCAGAATTGTATTTTAATACTAAAGGCTATACTATCAATAGAAAAAAGCTAAAATTTTTGGGTGTTTGCCTAGAACGTTTGTTTTTTGAAGATTTTTATGCGTTTGTAGATGTCGAACTGGCCAAAGGAAAATCGAACGCCTGGCAAAGTGTAGAATTGTTTCTCAATTTATACAATATTTCAGAAAATGAAATGAAGTTGGGTAGTATGTACCGCAACTACCAAAGGCATTGCGGGGAAAATATTAAAGCAAAAAAGAATAATTTAGTAGTTCATTCGTAGTTAAAAAACACCGCTAAACCACTGCCTTAAAGGTGGCAAAATAGGACACTTTTATAAAAATAAATTTAAAGAAATTATGACATTTACAGACACCGAAAAACTACCCGGATTTGCAGAATTTGAACTCTTTCTTTTGGAAGAAACAACCAACTGGCCATTTGTTGTGACTGATGAAAATTCGAAGAATGTTGTGTTTTTTCCATTTGAAAATGATGTTGATGCGGTGATGGAACCTGATTCGATAAAAGTAACTGTCAACCCAAAACAATCTGCAGAAGGTGAAATTCATCAAATCAATATTTCTTTTAGATTAATTACAAGAAGTGAAGCCCTGGAACAATTATTAGAACAGTATGCCAATAAGCCAGTTGTTGGAAAAGGAAAACTGAATAATGATTTTCAAAAATTATACGGTACCAATGTTGAGCCACTTTATATGAATTACGAAATTAATGATGGCACAAAACCAGATGGAGAAGCCTATACAGAAGTAGTTATTAAAGGCGAAACCAGAAAAAGACCAGTGTATTACACCCCTTAAAATCACTGTCCTATTTTAAGATTTTGAATAAATGAAAATTTGTATTGTAGAAATAACAATACAAATTTTTCATTTTGGGTAAACAAATATCAAATTTTTTTCAAGGGAACTTAATGATATCCGAATCTTATTTGGATGCATTGGTTCCTAGTTTTGTTAAATCTGTATTATCAGGATTTGAACCTGATGATAAAAGTATTTCTGAACTTGAAACTTCTTTTCTTTCATTTATGGATCAGCCTTCCTCTGATGTCAATAAAATTGACAATGTGGGAAAAGTTGTTATCATTGATTTTATTGGGCCAGTTGTAAAATATTATGATTGGTGGTATGGTATTTTAGGAACTCAGGAATATATGCAGTTATTGGACCGTTTTAAAAATGATCCTACAATTGCTGCTGTAGTTATGAAAACTGATTCTGGTGGTGGTCAAAAATACGGAACACCCGAGTTTTACGATTACATTAATGAATTCAAAAAAACAAAACCATTTTTAATTTATACTAATGGTTTGCTTTGTTCTGCTGCATATTACTTCGCGGCACCATCTTCCTATATTATAGCAAATAAACGAGCCGATGCAATTGGTTCTATTGGTATTTATACTGAAATATTTGATTGGAATGGATACTATGAAAGTATTGGATTGAAAGTACATACCATTTATTCAGACCTATCAGATGAAAAAAACAAGTCTCATAGAGATGTTATTTCTGGAGCTGATCAAGGTTACAAAAACTATATCAAAAAAGAATTGAATCCTGATGGACAAAAATTAATTGATGATATGAAAGCCGCTAGGCCACAATTAAATGAAGCTGTTTTTCAAGGTGGTACTTGGAATGGTGAAGAATCTATTGAAATGGGTTTATGTGATGCTAATGGAACACTTCAGGATACTATCGATAAAGCTTTCGAATTGGCAGCTTTACAACAATCAAGTAATCAAAATTTAAATATAGATATGTCTAAACAACTTGTAAATGTACAAGCGGTTTTGGGTTTAGATGCTCCATTGGCTTCAACGGCTGAAAATGGTAGCTATTTGAACGAAGAACAGCTGGATACTTTGGAAAATCGTTTGGTTGAATTGGGTAATTCCAATACGCAACTTCAAACAGAATTAGATGCTGCTTTGGCAAACACCGAGGTAAAAGATCAGTTAACAGCAGCGCAAGCAACGGTTACTGAAGTTGAAGCATCTATTAATGGAATGTTAACAGCTGCTGGTTTAGCTGTTGAAGGAACTTTGACCGAAAAAGCAACGGCTTTAACTGCAAAAGTTGCTGAAATGGGTGGTAAAGATGGTGCAAGCCATACCAATCCTAAAGTGGATGTAAACAATACCGCTAAAGCCGATAATGTGGTTGATGGTTTTGATATTTCGGCAGCAATGAATAATTAATCAATTAAAAACTAAAATATGTCAATAGTAGCAACTGATATAGTAACGGCTTTTGGAGCTCGCTATATAAATGAAGGGCAAAATATGGAAAGCTTGAAGGATCAAATCCGTCAGCCTTCTGTTACGCCTTCTTATGCGATGCATATCATTACAGAAAATGATGTGTATCGTTCTTCTAATGCCGCATTAGGGGAAATTGTTCAAGGGTTTCAAAAAGCATTTACACCAAAAGGGGATTTGGTATTCACACCAAACGAAATTCCTTTGCGTAATGCAAAAATTGACCTTTCTCTTTATCCAGACGATGTAAAAGGGAAATGGTTGGGATTTCTTGCTTCATTAGATAAAACAGCAAGAGCCGAATGGCCTATTGTTCGTTATCTTTTGGAAAAACATGTGGTACCGCAAATTCCTCATGATATGGAAACCAAAGCCTATTGGGGTGGTTCTTATGTTGCGCCAACACAAGGAACAGCTGGTACAACTGCTGGCACAATTGATGGTTTGAAAAAATTGATTGATAACGGCTTAACAGCTACAACAATCAATGCAATTGCTTTATCAAATTTGCCAACTCCAACAACAATGTTTGAATGCATTGAAGAATTTACCGATGATATTTTTGCACATAATCCTGTTTTAGAGAGTGTGAAAATGCGTGTGTATATGGAGCCTAAATTTTTGAAAAACTATTTCAGAGATAAACGTAATACACACGGAAACGATGTGAATTATGTAGCGGGTCAAAACACCGTTGATTTTTCTCCAAATATTGAATTGGTTGCTTTACCATCAATGGCTGGTTCTGGTTACATCTGGGCTACTCCAGTTGATAATTTTGTTCACTTGCGTAAAGTAAACGGAATGAAAGATCCTAAAGTAGAAGAATCAAAACGTGAAGTTTTCTTGATGCTTGATTGGTACGAAGGTATTGGTTTTGATTACAACCAATTGGTTTACGCTTACAAACCAGCTTAATTCAAAGTAAATGGCAAGAAATAAAAACACTACACCAGCCGCTGAAGCAGCGGCTGATGTAAATGCTAAAGAAAAAGTAAATCAAAATGCTGCTGCTGAAACTGCTGCTGAAAATGCAACTGTTGAAACTGCAAGTGCTGAAACTGCAAATGCTGAAAATGCAAATGCTGAAACTGCTGCTGCTGAAAAAGCTGCTGCTGAAACTGCAAATGCTGAAACTGCTGCTGCTGAAACTCACGAAGCAAAATTGATTCCTTCAGGAAGATTTATCGCTGAAAATGGTGATGAATATGAAATTGTTGTGAATGAATTTGCATTCAAAGGCAAAAAATACACCAAAGAAGAAGCTTTGAGTGATCACCCTGATGTTTTAGAGCATCTAATTTCTGTTAATTCATTCATTCTTAAAAAAGTATAGTATGGCAGTAGCATTAGAAGATATCGGGGGCGAAAGCTGTGAACCAGTATCAGGATTAGTAAATAAAGTTTATTATGCTTTGCATGCTGACTTTGAAACGATTCATGATCCCAAAAAAATCTGTGATCCAGTTCCAGCTAATATTGCAGCAACATTTGCTGAGTTGGCAGAAATAGAAACACCTCACGTGTTTAAGTCAGGTAAAAAGTTTTTTCAAATTGAAACTGTTGTTGAAACTGGTACAATTAAAGCAACACCTATTGGTGAAATTGGAAGATCATTGTATCAAAATGAATTGGTAGTTGAAGTAGCTGGTTCTGATGCTGAAATTCTTGGTTTTTGCCGTTGGGTTAAAAATCAAAAATTAGTAGTGTTATTAGAAGAATTTGGTACTGGAAATGTTCGCCAATTAGGTTCTTCAAGACTTCAAGCGACAGTTAAAGTTGAACACAATATTGAAGCTACTTTGGAAGGTAAAAATTCTGCTGTAATCACATTTACAGATAAGAATTTTGGACCCGCACCAATTTACAAAGGAGCGATTCAATTAACTGCACAAACTTAGTTTTTAAGTGTTTTTTGGTTAGTAAATAAAAGCGTTCTGATAGTAGAACGCTTTTTTTGATTCATTTTAATAGTAAGTTATGCTAAACTATATTGATACAATTACCGATTTTATTAGAGAAAACTTTGAATCTAGTAATCCTGATAATGCCAATGTGAAAATGAATACTGAACAAATACTTGATTTGCTTTTCAGGACCTTTCCTGTTGGATGTATTTCGGATTATGAATTGAATGATATTTTGATTCAATTGGGATTTAATCGATTTACCTATGTGGTTGAATTTTATGATGAAGTACGAAAGAAAAAAGAAAAGACGATCCAGGTAAAAAAAAGTTTGGAAGTAGGTTGGTGTTTGAAAAGTCATTTTAACCTTAGAACCGAAGAAATAGAAAGTAAAGAAAAGCCATCAGATTAGATGGTTTTTTTATGTCCTATTGTAATGATTTTACACTTTCCATATTTGTGATATGGAAATAATAAAAAAATGGTTTGAAAACGGCTGTGATTATGCTTCTGGTATTCTTATTTATAAAGAATTACCAAAACATAATCCTACGCTTTTGCTCAATTTTCAAAAGAAACAAAATTCATTCAATTGCGAAAAGTTAAAATATGAACTCAAAAAGTTTATTGATAAGTACAATGAAAAGGAGTTTGTTGCTGAAGTAAAAAAAGCTGTAGATAAAACAGTAATCATTCCAACAAAAAAGGTTTCTTCTGCAGAACAAAAAAACGCTATTTTATTTCATCAATTACCTGAAGTATTGCGACCTGTATTGCTAGAAGCCAATACTTTATTCAAAGAAAATTGTTTGCTTAAGGCAAATCTGAATGAATTACCAGCACATGCAGAAAAGGCCGCGCTTGAGCTTCAAATAAAAATCGACAATAATTTCAAAAAAAATCAATTGTGTTGGAAAAAGATTGATTTGTTTTTGGAAAAAAGAATTATTGCAGATAGTCCAAAATCTGAATTTGATGCATTAACACCCGAAGCAAAATTGAGAACACAACAATTGTTGTATGCTTCTATTTCAAAACTCAATACTAGGTTAAAAGCTAATATTGAAAAATTGAAAACTTGTGAATTGGTTTCTGTTAGGTCAAAAATAGAACGAGAAATTTCGAAGCAAGAGCAAAACCTTCTTCAAAAAAACGAACAATTAATCCTTTTAAGCAATTTGATTGATGGGAAGTAAAAAAAGGGAAATGTTGATTAAACGAGGCGATACCACGTTTGATAAAATTTTAGCTCATTATATCAATCCTGAGCATTTTCCGTTGAGTGAAACAAATACAGAAATTTTAAACCGATTAAATGAAGTATTTGCTTTAAGGCTTAATCATTTTTCATCACAGCAGATTGTAAATAAGTGGATTAAAGAGAAAGGACTTTCGCAAGCGCAAGCGTATTTGGATATCAGGAATTCAGAAAAACTTTTTGGTAGTGTTCTTAAAGCTGATGCCGAAGGTTCCAGAGCCGTTTGGCTTGAATATACCCGTGATTATTTAAAAAGATGCAAACAAAAAGGCGATTTGAATAATGAAGGTAAAGCCTTGAAATTATTAGCAGAATATGGTGGTTTGGCGAATGAAGATAATCCAGAATTCAATCCAGAGAAGTTTGAAAACATGGAAATTCACATCAATGTAAACAAACAGGTTCAGGAAACATTACTTCAAATGCTTACTGGTGGTTCTGTTGACTTGAATAATCTAAACGTTACGGATATCGATTTTGAGGAATTAAAATCAGAGGAAGAAGATGATTAGTAAAAAGAAATTCGTTGAACTCACGATTCCTCAATTGTGTTGTGTTTTGGCACCACAAAAGCACAAGTACATTGAAATGGGGCGTGGTGGTGGTAAAACTACTATTTTCGGTTATCACATGCGCGAATTGGTAAGGCAAATGCCAAAAGCATCATTTGCACTTACAGGTTCTACATATTCTCAAATTTTATCAAGAACATTACCTTCTGCTATTGAAGGACTTTCAATGTTCAATTTACATCAGGATATTGATTTTGTTGTTGGTAGATCAGGGAGAAAGTTAGGCTATGAAATGCCATACCAACCACCTAACCAATGGAATAATATCATTCATTTTCCTAATGGTGCTATATTTCAATTAGTTTCATTAGATAACGCTAATTCAGGCCGTGGATTGAATTCTTATGCTGAACTTGGTGATGAAGCTGCATTGTTAGATCCTGAAAAACTATTCACCAATGTAAAAACTACCAATAGAGCAAAAAAGGAAGTTTTTAAGAAATGTAGTCTTTTAGGTTCTGAATTCTATGTTTCATCTACTCCTATCAATAAAAAAGGGAAATGGTTCACTGATATGGAAGAAGTGGCCAAAAAGAATCCTAAAGATTACGCGTTTATAAAAGCTTCAGCACTATCCAATCCTTATTTGAATCCTGAATGGTTCAAGAAAATGAGAGATCAAGCCGTTTCTGAAATATTATATAATGCTGAGATATTAAACATTAGACCAAAGGAAATTGTTGATGGATTCTATGGTAATCTGATTGCTAATAAACATTACTACACTGATTATAATAACAGTTATCTGGAAACTATTGGTGTATTGGCTAGATCTGAGCATTTCAATTGTAGCCAGGATAACGATGTTAGAAGTAATGAACCGCTAATAATGTCGGTTGATTTTGGTGTGTTCAATGGTTGTGTGGTATCTCAACTACAAGACCATGAGTATAAAGTATTGAAATCATTTTATGTTAAAAGCCCTAAGCTTCTGGATGATATGTTTATTGAACAGGTTATCCCATACTATAGGCCGCATCCGGAAAAGTTTATTTATTTATATGGCGGGCACGATGGTAACAATAGATTGCCTAACAGTCCGTATACTTACTTTGAACAGATTATCAATATACTTACAGCTCACGGTTGGACAGTTTATCTTATGACCAAAGGTGCTGCTCCAACACATACGGATAAGTACCTTCTTATCAATGCAATGCTTAAAGAGCACAACACCCGATTACCTAAGATAAGAATCAATGAACATAACAATCCTGATCTTATTATTGCGCTGGAAAGAACTCAAGCTCGCGAAGCTCTAAAGGGTGGTATTGAAAAAGTCAAGAAGGATGAACGAAACATACTATTCCCGCAAGAGCACGCGCCACACCTCACAGATGCCTTTGATGTGCCTATAATGACAATGTTCAACGATACATTCAAAGGGTACAACCAACTTCTATCCGAAAGCCGCATTCAAACCTCATAATTATACATTTTCATATATCCTGATTTTTTAGGTTTTGGAAAGTGTAAAAATTTATAGGGACAGGCGTGCTTTTTTGTTTCATTTTATAAAAAAATAGTGTTTTTATTATTTTAAAAAATTGATTTTCAATTGTTTGTGTTTTTTAAAAATGTAATAATGGCTTTAAATAATACATTAAATGCAATTAAAAATACTGTCCTATTTTAAAAACCTTCAAAGCTTCAATTTTGAAGTATGCAAAAGGAAAAAATATCATTAAAACAAGGTTTAGAAATTCTAAATAAAAAAGATGAAAAAGGAACTCTTATTCCTTTTGATTTGACTTATAGAACCTTTAATGCAACATCAAAAAAGGGTGGGAAATTAAAATCTTATTGTGGTGCCAAACTTCTTTTAGAAAAAAATCCTAATGCAGTTCACCGCGATACAATGGAAAATATTTTAGATCCAATCAAGAAAAGCAAAAACGCAAATCATTTTGAAAACAGAACCAGAAATATCCAATTGAAGGATAACACTGTTGTTACTATCAGAATTGATTTTATAATCAGTATTAATAACCAAGAAATCATTTACTAATGTCGGAAAGCACATTTTTAGGTAATCATATTGCTATAACAGAATTCAAAGGATCTCCAGCAATGGTTTCTTTTAAGAATTCCATTGACAAAATGGATAGCAGCGTTACATCTGTAAAAGTAGATGTTAAAGATAAACAGGGTGAAATAGCATCTTGGGGAAAAAATAACGATTATCCTCAGCAAGTTTTGGCACAAGCTAAAAAAAGCGGTTCCGCATCTTCTTCACTACGATTTTTGAGAAAAGCACACTATGGAAATGGATTGATATTATTTAGAAATGAAGTTTCTGAACAAGGTAAAAAAGTAGTCAAAGTAGTTCCAGTAACTGAACTTTCGGATATTAATACCTTTTTCAAAAAATCACAAATGAACCGTTTCTGGAAAGAAATAATTGCTGATTTAGAATGGTTTTCAATCGCGTTTCCAGAATATATTCTTTCAGAAAACTTTCAAACTATCAATAGAGTAAAGCGACAAAAAGCCGCTTGGTGTCGTTTCGAAATGATGAATGAAGAAAACGGATTAGTAGAACACGTTTACATTTCTGAAAAGTTTGGAAAAGGTGGTTCTGTTGATCTTGCTTCAGAATTTGTAGAAAAAATTCCATTGATTGACAGTTATTGGTCTGCTGATGAAGTTCGTGAGTATTGCAAAACCAACGGAATCAAAAAATTTATAAGACCTGTATTTTATCCTTTAATTGATGAAGCCTATTACCCTGAATCAGAATGGCATGCTGTTTTAAAATCGGGTTGGTTAGATGTAGCCAATTCCGTTCCGGCATTAAAGAAAGCATTATTTGCCAATCAAATGACTATTAAGTTTTTGATTGAGATTGACGAAGAATATTATAAAAATGTATACGCTGAAGAATGGGCTAAAATGAAAGTCGAAGAACGAAAAAAGATTCGACAGGATTTAGTGGATTCAATCAATAGTGGACTTGTAGGTAATGATAAAGCCGGTAAGTCTATACAGGCAATGAAATACACCAATGCAAAAGGCGATCAGGTTTCAGCAATTACAATCACTGCAATTGATGACAAACTAAAAGAAGGAATTTATCTTCCAGAAGCCGAAGCGGCAAACTCTGAAGTATTGTTTGCTTTAGGTGTTGACCCTTCCTTAATTGGAGCAGGAATACCAGGGGGAAAACTTGGAGCGGGTTCAGGTTCTGACAAAAATGCAGCGTTCAATATCCTTAATGCTTTATTCAAAACCAATCGCGAAACGACTTTAGAAATATTCGAATTCATTCAGGATTACAACAATTATGATGAAACGATTCAATCAGGATTCGAAAACACCGTGTTAACCACATTAGACAAAAACCCAACAGGTAATCAAAATGCAACCTCATGATTTTAGAAACTACCGCCGATCTTAAAAAATACGTATCAGTTGCTCAATCATTTGCTTTTGAGGATTTTGAGCCATACATCACCAAAGCAGTTAATGGATTTACAAAAAAATATTTGGGAAACCTTCATATTTTTTTGGCAGATCAAGCAGCTAATTCAGACACAAATCATTTAATAAAAAATGAAGCTCGTGAACATTTACGCAATGCCATAGCAAACTTTGGAATGTTCATTTACTTTCCCTTTATGTCGGTAATGCTTGATAGTTCTGGAGCTACAGAAGTTAAGAATGACCAACGCCAAAGAGTCAATTGGGGAACCGAAAAAGACATGCGCCGCGAACTATTACGTTCAGGTCATGAAGCAATGGATTATTTACTGGAAATTTTAGAAAGCAATCCTACAGTATTTACAGAATGGACCACTGAATTTGGCACCGTAAACAAAAAATTACTGGTACACAACACCACTACATTCAACGAATACTATCATATTTTCAATTCAAGACAAACATTTTTAGCCTTACAGCCATCAATTCGTCAGGTTGAAGATCAATATATCAGAACAATGTTGTGCCCTGAATTAATTGAGCATTTAAAAACAGATGTTTCAAATATAGATTTACAAGTAAAAGAAGAATTACAAAAAGCAATTGTAGCATTTACAGTCGCAAAAGTGGCAAATGTAGGCTTGTTTTTGCTCGATGAAAACGGATTAAGAGTAAATTTTGAAACCCTTATCGATGGAAGAAAAGAAAGTGTTAGCTATGGTAAAACTGCAGACCAAGTTTCCAAATTGGTACAAGAGCAATCCAACAACGGAACTCAATATTTAGCAGTAGCCAGAGAATTGATACAAGATAATTTGACATCATTTACACAGTGTGATTCACCTCTTAAGACATCTACTTCATCCGGTAGTGGATACACGCCATACGATACCACAGGTATTTTATCATTGTAACAATGTCCTATTTTAAAGTTAATCAAAACGTCAATTTTGTCTTATGAGTATCACAGCATCCAACAATCCATTTCCACACGATCCAAACGAAAATTTTGGTGACAAACTTGATCGTGGTGGTTATCCATTAACCGCACAAGACTTAAAAAATGATATTGATGCCATCGCAAAACCAGATGGTTTTTTAAAAATCGGTGTTATCAATAAAGTAGGTAATGCTGTTACTATCGCTGAAAATCAATTTGAGTATAGAATAGACCAAATAGAAGTTGAAAATCAAGCTTTTTCCACAACAATTGTAGCCGCCACAGATGGCTATCGTAGAATTGATATCATTGTTGGATTAAAATCTGGTTCATTTGTAAAAATACAAGGTATTGAAAGTATAGATTCAGCACAAGAACCGCAAGTTCCAGACGAAACAATTAAGTTAACTTCTTTTAATGTTTTTGGCTCTGACATTAGTTATCCTAATAATCCAATAGAAGGTAGCCAATATGTCCAAAAATCAGAACGAAATAGTGTGTATTTAACAGGCTCAGGTGTAATCAATCAATGGGATATGGTTGATGAAAAAGCTACTATTGTTTTTAATGGCACAATTACTCGTTTAAATACAGTTTCTTATAGTTCCGTTCCTTATGCGGGTAAAACAATTCGATTGTTCAATGCTCAAAGCACGCCAGTAACCATTGGTAACTCTGTGAGCGATTTTGGAGTGGATTTCGTTTTTCCTAACGGTCAGGATTATATCTTACAACCTAACCAAACTATTGAATTTTCATTTGATATTACGTATGCACCTTATGCTCATCATATGTTTATTGGTGGTGCTGTGGCTACTGCATCAGGAACTCTAAAAACTCAAAAATTCATTTACACTTCTGGACTTCAAGAATTCACAACTACAGACCCAATTGGAGAAGTTGTCGTAGTTTTTAGAAATGGAAAAGGCGATATTGATTTCACAAATACTACTACAAAAGTAACCGTAACAAGCCCGTTGCTTGCTGATGATGAGATATTGATTATTTATGCATCTGAGCCAGTTGGAATTTCTCCTTATTATACTAAAGCAGAAATGGATACTAAGTATTTATTGAAAGCAGATTACAATGAATTGGAGTATTTATTTGTTTACCGTAAAGCTTTAGATGTATCTGCTAATATGATGCTGGATTCAGTTGGAAATAATGCGTTTACTGATATGGGATTCTATTTAGACCAGAATTACATTTTGGATAAATTGACAATTAGTTTCGCAAGATTTGTGAATACTACGGGATTGCTTATTCCTGTGCAATTAAGAGTACATCAAGAAGCGAGTTCCACGCCACCAACACCAACAACGGGTCAAATAATTCAAGAAGCGGAATGTTTTGCGGCGCCTTCAAATGTATTTAATAAGGTGTTTACTTTCGATTTGAATTTTGATTTAACTGATGATACAGGAACTTTTTTGACTGTAAATACTGGGAATTTCTCTTTGGCTGGGGCTACTCTTGCGGATATGTTGGTTGTGGTAAAACTTAAAAAGAAAGTGTGATGAAAAGAATTTTGACTCTAAAAAATATAAGTGCCGCACCTATTACTATCAATGGAGTTTTGTTGGCTATCAATGAATTTTACTATCCTGATTTCGGTTGGTGGATGACTGATGATTACAAAAATTATTACGAAAGTAATAACGTAAGTATTTCATTGGTAGATGGTACGCAATTGACTTACTCAGCCAATGCAACTGAATTCACAGGATATTTTATTTACACCGTTCGATATGTAAAAGAGCATATCGATGTGTTGACCGAGATTTTTCCATTGAAAGGTCAGGTCACTACAACGAATGCAAATTCAACAAAGTTGTTTGAGTATAATTACCAAAACGGAAGGTATCAACCAATAATTCATATTATTGGATATGAAGATGCTACATGAAATACTTATACTGGTAGGTTTTATCCAAATATCAGAGTCCGTAATAATGTAGCAACTTTTGTGGGTTCTTTCGATTCAGATGCACAGTTAAATAATTTAGGTTTTAATACAGGGAGCGGTTTTGGTATTAAAGGAGTTGTGGCTTCTAATAAGTTGGTAATAAATGTAGTCGGACGAAATGGTGCGACAATACTTTGGACGGTAGAATTAGTAAAAAAAGGATAAGATATGGCACTAAATGACGGTAAAATAAAAGACAGCTTTACAAGCAATACAGACAGGCAGTTACCTCCTGCAAGTTTGATAAATCGTGTTGTTTTAGGTAATAGAACAAACAAGGTAGTTACTGGATTTCAGATAGGCTCAACGCCTGGTGGTTCAGAAATAGTGGGACCAGTTGACATAGGAGTAGCAGGCACAGATGCAGCTATTGTGATTTTCACTGAAAGTCAAGTGAAAAAGCGCTTCTTTGATTTTTTTGAGGAAAAGACCCTATACTTTTCAGCCGCTAATTGGAATGGTGCTATTATAGGAGGCACTGTATTTTTTGATGACGTTAAATAATAGAAATCATGGCAGACGAAAAACAATTAAGCTACTTACAGGTAGAGCCAGACACTAGAAAACAGGATTTGCTTATTTCAGGACAAACTATAAAAACCATTAATGGTATTAATATTTTAGGTTCGGGAAATATTGTAATAAGCGGTGGTGGTGGTACTACAAATGCTGTTTGGGGAAATATCGCAGGAAATCTACAAGATCAAACTGATTTGATAGGGTTGTTGAATGGAAAAGAAGCTAGTATTGCCGCATCAACTGTAGATACATACTGGAGAGGTGACAAAACCTTTCAAGTATTGAACACTACCGCTGTAGCTGAAGCAACAAATCTATATTATACAGAAGCAAGAGTAAATGCAAACGCAAATGTTGCTGCGAATACTGCTGCTAGGCATAATGCGGTTACTCTTGGTACTGCAAATGGCTTAAGCTTGGCAGGTCAAGCATTATCGTTGCTTTTGGCTGGATCAGCAACCACAGGTGCGTTATCTAATACAGACTGGAACACTTTCAATAGCAAGCAAAATGCATTAGGATTTACACCTGAAAATGTTGCTAATAAAAATCAAGCCAATGGCTATGCTGGTTTAGATGGAAGCGGAAAAATTAACCCTTTGCAGTTGCCCTCGATTGCTATTACTGACACGTTTGTAGTTGGTTCACAAGCGGCAATGTTGGCTTTAAATGTAGAAGTAGGTGATGTTGCCGTTAGAACAGATGTGAATAAATCTTTTATTTTAAGAGTTGCACCAGCCACTTCATTGGCTAACTGGCAGGAGCTTTTAACGCCTGTATCTGTTGACCAATCTATTATTGACGGTTCTAGTAACGCGGTGAGTGGTAATGCGGTATTTGATGCTTTGGCAGGAAAACAAAATACAATATCAGGACCTATAAACTACCTGACTAAATTTGGAACTGGTGGAGTTGTAGCTAGTAGTATATTTGATAGTGGAAACGTTGTAGATATTAATAACCCTGTAAGAATTATTACAAACGATGCACAAGGCTTTAGAATTACCAATCAGGCAGATAATAACAAACAAGTTTTTATTGGCTATGATTCAACGACTAATGTATCGAGTATCCAAAGTATTCAACTAGGTACATCTGCTAGACCATTAGCCTTAAATCCTATTGGTGGTAATGTATCAATAGGAAATCCTTTAACTTTAGCTTGGAAAGCAACAACTGATGGAGTTTTTGGTTCTATTGACACAAAGAATCAGTATGTTTGGTTAGGAATGGAAGCAGATAAAGCAGTACTTGCTACTGATTGGTACAGTGGCTATGGAGGTTCTGCTAGACCATTTGAAATAAGAACAGGTGGAGCTGCTAGAATGCTAATAGACCAAGTTGGTAATGTTACTTTCAATAATACAGTCGTTGCTAGTCCAGCCACACAATCAAATCACGTAGCTACTCTTGGTCAATTTGGCTCTAACGCTTTTAATTCTACGGCTTTTGCGCCGTTATTAAATCCTGAATTTTCAGGTAGCGTAAAAGTGCCAAACGCAACATTGGCAACTGAAGCCGTAAATAAAGGGCAGTTGGATGCTGTTGCAAGGCCTTACAAAATTTATACTGCTTTATTAACCCAATCAGGTACAAATGCGCCAGTTGCTACTGTTTTGGAGAATACTTTAGGAGGTACTGTTAATTGGTCTAGGTCAACTACTGGTACTTATTTAGGACAACTTACGGGCGCATTTGTTTCAGGAAAAACTTTTGTTCATATAACAAGAAGTTTCACAGATGCAGCTTCTCAAAAATCAATACCCGGAGCTTCTAGAGGAACAAATGACTGGGTTTCTGTGAGAACTTTTGACTTAGACGACCAAATGACAAATACTAATATTCAAATACTTGTGTATTTATGAAGTACATAAATCAAAATAAAAAAGATTGAAAATTAAAAATAATCAAAAACCATAAATATGAAATTAGAATTAGACCAACAAGAAGTGCAAGGATTAATTGATGTAATCGGAAATATCCCAACGAAATACGGCAAAAACTTAATGCTGTTTTTTGAAGGGAAAATTGAGCAAAAAAAAATAGAAATTCAACAAAAAGCTGAAGAAGAAGCAAAGAAGCCTAATGTAAAAAAGCCTTCGAAAATTGAAAAAGAATCTAACGATCAACCTGAATAGTGATATTTCTAGAGTCCATATTATCCGTTCTGCTTATCATACTTGCCGTATGGTATGCAGAACGTTTGGTAAGGCTCGCCAAAGATGAAAAAACGCTGTTATTAAACTTAAGCATATCACTAGTGCTGATTATGCTCACAATGTGGATTTCGGATGCAATGTTGGTAACGCAAAAACAGCTTTTACGTGACAGCACAAAAGATGAAATCCTAGCAATGGTAAAGTACCTATTCGGAGGAATAGTGGTGCTTTATTTATCGAATCAAAAAATTAAACCTTAACCCCAAAATATAAAAAGATGAGCGCACAAGAATACTTGATGACACTTGGAATAGAAGTCAAATTACTAATAGGTGGTTTGATAGGCACGGTGGCTGGTTTAAATGGGAAAAAAGGTAATTGGGTAGCAAAGATTGGTACTGTTTTTACTGGTATTGGAGGGGCAATTTACCTTACACCATTGACTGCCGAATTATTGAATGTTACAAATGAGCAAAGCCGAATCGGTATTGCTGTATTGATTGGTTATTTAGGAATAACGGGAATGCAAAAGATTTTACTTAAAAAATTAGAAGAATGGAAACAATAAATAATTTGATGCTGTTTTCGATAGCGGTTTTGTCAGTAATCAATTTAATTATTGAGATTGAAGATGTAAAAACATACAAGTACGAATTTGTTTTAAAGATATGTTTTGGCGCGGTGGCAGTAGGGGCTTTGAGTTTGATATTTTACAAGCACAATATATTTCACACATTGCTTTATGGAGCGATGGCAATCAGTCTTTTTAATAGAATTTTAATTAGAAAAAAGTAGTTATGGCAATATTTGAAAAATCAAATTTCAGTAAATCAAAATTTCAAGGCAGTAAAATTGAAAAACTAGCTCCAATTGTTGCAAAATGGGAAGGTGGTTATGTAAATGATCCGCTGGATAGAGGTGGAGCTACCAATATGGGCGTTACTGTAAATGCTTGGAAGCTGTTAGGCTACGACAAAAATGGCGACGGAATTATAAACGATACCGATATGAAATTACTATCCAAAGATGACTTCAAGTTTGTACTTCGTAAATATTGGAATAAATGGCAAGCAGACGAAATAAAAAATCAATCTATTGCTAATATTTTGGTGGATTGGTATTGGGGTTCTGGAAAATGGGGAATTGTAATCCCTCAAAGAATTTTAGGACTTACTGCCGATGGCGTTGTTGGCGAAAAAACATTAGCCAAAATCAATGAAGAAATAGAAAAGGATGCCGAAGCTTTGTTTGATAAAATATTTCAAGCAAGGGTTAAATTTTTAGATGATATCGTAAAAAGCAACCCAAGCCAAAGACGTTTTATAAAAGGTTGGAAAAACCGCTTGAATGATTTTCAATTTCAATTTTAGTAATTATGAAAAACGATACAATAAAACACCTATTTTTTTGGATTTTGGTTTTGGCAATTGCTTTTTTACTTAATTCGTGCGGTGCTCGAAAATCAGAAGTATTGAAAAAACAAGAAGATTCTAAAACCGAAACCATCATTAATTCCAGTAATTCCAATAATTCCATTTTGAATGCAAAGGAAACTGAAAATAAAAAAAAGGTTTCAAATACGACTACCGAACAACAAAATAAGCAAGAAGCTGAAGAATTTACCGTGGAGCCTATTGATAGCAGAAAACCATCGATTTATATTGCTTCAAATGGTCAAAAATATGTTTTGCAAAATGCAAAATTGCACTACACAAAAAAGCAGCAAAACACCAAAACAAATTCCAGTAATTCCAGTAATTCCGATAAATTCCATTCCAAAGAAGCAACAGAAAAAAAACAAAGCCTTACCAATTTACAAGCAAAAGAAAAATCAGAAAAAAAACTAGATCAAAAAAACAAAACCACCACCAAAGAAGCTTTTAGTTCTTGGAACTACCTTTTGTTTTTACTGCCTTTGGCTTTGATGTTTTTAGCTTGGAGAGTATACAAAAACTTAAACCCGATACTATGAATTTAGAACAGGAAATACTAAGCTTAAAAGAAAAAAAAGCGCGTCAATTTTTAGAAATAGAAATGCTATCTGTTGTAAATGACAGTGTGTATACCAAGTTTGGAAAAACTTGTGCTGAAATAATGCTCAAAGAAAAAGAATTGGTTCGCGAAACTAAAAACCATCTAGCTGATGAAAATTAAATTACAGATACCTGAATCTTGGGATCAAATGAAAGAAAAGCAGTTTGAGAAAATTGCTTTTCTTTTCAATACATCCGAGACAAATATGAAATTCTATATCCAGCTTTTTTTTATTCTAAATGCTGTAAAATGGTGGCAGTTTAGAAAAAAGGCAAAGCTTCGTTTGGTTTTGCGTAATTGTCCGTTATCAGAGTTGCAAAAAAACTACGAATATATTTTTAAGGAAAACAACCGAACCATTTTTCCTAAAATACAAATCAAAAAAACAAAGTATTTTGAACCACAAAACAGAATCGCCAATCTTACCGCTGATGAATTTGCTGTTGTAGATGATTTGCACATAAAATGGCACGAAACCAAGAATATTGAATATTTGCAATATATGGCCGCCGTATTGTATAGTACTACACCTAAGCGACCAGTTTTCGATAAAAATGAGCTGCACCAATTGGCAAAACCTTTTTCAAAACTATCGCTTCCAAAGTTATTCGCTATAGAATTGGCTTATTTTGGGTGCAAAAACAATTTAGTAAAGCGATTCCCAAAAGCATTTCCAAAGCCAGTACCAGGACAAACAAAGCCTAAAAAGAAATACGGCTTTTCAAAGGTAATTTTGAGTATGGCCAAAGGTGATTTGTCAAAGCTTGAACAAATAAAAAAAGTAAACATCTATACTTTCTTAGAGCAATTTGAGGAAGATTTAACACCTGATAAAAAATGAGAACTACAACCCATAAACCAATAGTTGATTTTCATCACGAAATTCAGATAGCACACAAAGAGCTTAACGGATTTTATCGTTTCAATTGGAATGAAATCTCAGGACAATTCCGAAAAGGAATTCAAACACCGGCTTTATTATTAGAATCACATTCTTCTGGATTAGAACAAAATACAAACAATACAACCACTTTCAACGGCAAAAGTATTTCCTTTTTACTGCTAGATTTTGCGGGAAAAGCTGATGATTATAACAAGCAGGAAGAAGTTTTGGATAAGCTTGAAAATGTGGCTTTGGATATTGCTTCCTATCTCAAAAAACTAAATGGTGATAGAACATCGTGGCTATTTGGGAAATTTGACCCTGATAATTATCGTTATGAAAAAGTAGGGCCTATTTTTGACAATATGTATGGATGGAATGTTTTGTATCTTCTCAAAAATCACGAACCTCTTTGTTTTGACCCTACAAAATGGGATTTACCAACGCCTTAAACCTTTCTTTTAGAAAGGTTTTTTTATGTCCTATTATAAGGCATTCAGTACTGATAATTTAGCTAAAAAATAAGGTCATGGCAGGTAAAATTGATATTGCCCAAAAAGAGAAAGAAATAGCATCTGTTGCGGTTAATAAGCTTCGAATAGCTGTTCGTCAGCAAATTGGAAATACATCTACTAAGCGAACAGGGGAAGCCCTGAAAATTGGTAATGCGGGTAGTCGCTTTAAGTTTGGAAGGTTACAGCGTATAACTATGAAAGCTCCTTACTACATATTTATGCAGAATTATGGTTTTGAGGGCTCAAAAAAGAACGGTGTAAATCAGCGATTAAAAGCAACCGATGTATTAACCAAAGCCATAGAATCATCAAATATTTTAGAAAACCTAGCTGATGATATATCCGAATTACGATTGGATCAGGTTGCAGCATTAATTCAATTTAAAAAATAATGGCAGGAAGAAAAGAAATACCTAGAGAATTATCCATTTACATCAACGATAAAGCGGTTGTAAATTCCTTTCGTGGCATCACTTCTGAGATTTCAAAAACTAACAATGAAATAAAAAATCTCAATAAAAATTCCGAAACCTATAACGAAGATTTAGCCCGTTTAAAAGGGAATTTGAATACTTTGACCGAAAAGCAAAGTGAATTCAAAAATGAAATTCGCGGTACTTCTGAAGCAATGGATGATGGTGCAGGAAGCTTTGCCAAATTTCGTGATGGATTACTTTCTGGAGATTTCAAAGGTGCCAAAGAAGGATTGATGGGGATTAGGGGCGAAATGGCAAATCTTGTAAAAACTTCTTTGGCTTTTGTGGCTACACCTCTTGGTGCTGCAATAGCTGTTTTAACTGGCATTGTTGTAGGAACAAAGGCTTTATTCGACTTCAATAAAGAACTTGAAGTTTCAAACAAATCATTGAGGTTATTTGGTGTAGCAGCAGAAGATCTTACTAAAGTGCGTTCGGCTATTATGGCCACGGCTGAAACATACGGAAAAGAGTTTGACGAAATAGCCGAAAAAGCAAATTCATTGTCAAAATCCTATAGCATTTCAATGCTAGAAGCAAACGAAATTATTGCAAAAGGTCTAGCAGAAGGCGGTGCGCAAAACAAAGAATATCTGGACAGTATTGGCGAATATGATGAGTTTTTTGCAAAAGCTGGTTATTCCGCATCTGAATTCATTGATATTATTAATAGCGGTTCAAGCTTAGGGATTTATGCAGACAAACTACCAGATGCCTTAAAAGAAGCCGATTTATCACTAAAAGAACAAACAAAAGCCACACGAGATGCGTTAGAAAATGCATTTGGTGCAGCATTTTCAGATCAACTACTAGCCAAAGTAGCCTCTGGAACTATAACTACAAAAGAAGCATTAAAGCAAATTGCGGTACAAGCCGAAAAAACAGGCTTATCACAACAACAACAGGCACAACTTACCGCTGATATTTTTAAAGGTGCCGGTGAAGATGCTGGTGGGGCCATAAAAGTTTTACAGGCTGTTGGAGGAATCACTAAACAGGAAATGAATGCCGCTGAAAAAGCTTCAGATGATTTGCGAAAAGCTAATGAAGAATTGAACAATTCAATGGCTAAACTTTTCGAAATTGAAGGTTTTGGTGGGATGTGGGATGTCATAAAAGCCCAAGCAACTAGTGCATTGGCAGATATAATAAACTATTTATCTGATCTCAAAAAAGACATTCAACCACTTATTGATATTGTGGGATTTGGTCTGGTGGTTGCTTTTAATTATTTAAAGAATGTTGCTGTTGCAGCATTAAATTTTATTGGTGGTGCTGTAAAAGTGTTTTTTGATGGACTAAAAACAGGATTCTTTGTTGTAAAATCTATAATTACAGGGGATTTCAAAGGCGCTTTTACTTTGATTGGCGATTTCATCAATCGTTTAGGCAACACCATAACCAACTTCTTTGGCAAAATTAGAAATACAATTTTAAGTTCTTTGCAAAGTATTGTATCCTCAATGGCGCCTTTATTAGAAGCCATTGGTTTGGATGTGGATGCATTTCAAAAAAAATTGGAATCATTCAAAGTAAAAATTACTACTGAACAGGACAACAAAAAAACAAACCCATCAAAAAGCCCAGAAGAATTAGCCAAAGAACAACGTTTGCTAAAAGAAGCCTTAGACAAACAAAAAGCTTTGCGGGATGCTGCCAGACAAAAAGAAGAAGAAGCACGTAAAAAAGCAGCCGAAAAAAAACGTGCAGAAGAAGAAAAAGCAGCCAAAGAAGAACAGGATAGATTACTAGCGCTAGCGAATGCAAAAGCCAATCTAGCCAAAGCCGAATTAAATTTCTTTATAGCCAATGAAAGAAGCAAGCTAGATACTACCAAAAGCTTAACACCTGAAATAATTGCTGAAGAAACCAGCCGTTTGGATAGAATTAAGGACAAACAACTTGATGCACTAGCTCAGGACCGATTGTCTAAAGTTGAAAAAGCAGAAGCTGATGCCAAATCTGCTGAAGAATTGGCAATTTTAAAATACACTATTGATTTAGAGTATGAAACACAACGCCAAAACCTAGAACTTGAATTCCAAAAAACAACCGATGCCTTAAAAAAGCAATACGTTGATGAACAAAAAGTATTAGCTGCAGAACAATTGGCTGCTGATAACGAATTGGCTTTGGCAGAAGCGCAAACCAAAGAAGAAGAAGATGCGATAAAAAGAGAACAGGACTATCAAAAGCAAGTTAGGGAATTCGCTGATTTACTTAAGAAAAAGGTAATCACCCAAGAGGAATATGACCGATTTGAAGCAGCTGCCAAAGCTAAAAAACAAGAACTAGATAGAGTTGCGCAATTGCAGCAAGTACAAGGTACTCTTGGAGGATTAAATACCTTAGCAAATGCAGTAACTGAACTTTTTGGGCAATCTAAGGAAATGGCAATCATTCAGGCTGGAATTAATGGAGCTATGGCAGTTACTTCTATTTTGGCACAATATCCAAAATTTGATGGTGGTTTTGCTATGGCCGCGGCAATTGCAGCAGCTGGTATTTCTACAGTAGCACAAATTGCAAAAATAACCAAAGCCAAACCCGCCAAAACACCTAAATTCTTTTACGGAGGGTTTACCGGTTCCACGCCTTCTTATGGCTTTGATGAATATGGACCAATGACGGGTATAGTTCATAAAAATGAGTACGTAATACCAGAAGCAATGACGCAAAGCCCGCGTTACGCCAATACAATCGCTTGGTTAGAAGCCGAAAGAACCGGAAAAACCACCCGTAAATTTGCCGATGGTGGCGCTACTTCTCCAAATGTGATACCTAATGAAGTATTCACCGAAAATAATAGCGAAATGACCTCATTACTTAGGGCGGTATTGTTTAGGCTAGAAAACCCAGTAAGTCCTAATTTATTAATTGGGTATGAAGATGCGAAAGCAATTCAGGATTTAAATGATGAACGTGCTGCTTCTTCACAAAACGCAAACGTAAATGAATAATTTTTTGTAGGTTTGATACTATAACTTTAAAAAATTACAAATATGAAAAAACTATTGTTTTTCTTATTTTTTTGCGCTGTTACCTATAGCCAAAATGATAAGTTCATTTTTACTAATGAAGGATTTACTGATTTTATAGTAAAAGAATGTCCTGGTAAAACTCAAAGCGAGCTTTATAAAAAATCAATTGATTGGTTAGCGGTAACTTATAATAACCCAAAAGAAGTATTAAAAGCTCAAATAGAAAATGATTATATAAGATTTGAAGGTTCTTCTCCAGATTTAGTCACATTTAGTAATTTAATGACTTTTACATATAGAACTACATATCAGGTAGAAATTTCATTTAAAGAAGGAAAGTATAAATTTGATGTAATTGAAGTTAAATATTATATTGCTCCAAATCAATATGGAACTGGAGGTTGGCAGGATTTTCCTTTAGATACTAACTCTGTAGCATCTTATTACAAAAAAAATGGAACAATAAAAGGGAATTATAAATATATGCCTGAAAAATTAACTTCACATTTCAATAAACTTAATGAATCGCTATTTTCTTTTTTTATGTCAGATTCGATTCCAAGTAAAAAAAGCGATTGGTAATACTTGCTTTAATATTTAAACCTCTCCAATGTGAGAGGTTTTTTTATGTCCTATTATTACACCTATCACACCACTAAATTCGTGACATAATATAAAATTATGATCACATTAGTCAAAAAACCAGCTGTAGACAGAGTTTTGCTAGATGCTAATAATACCGAAATAGAAATTCAATCTTCTAATGGATCAGGGTATTATTTTAGAGCACTAATTTATGTAGATGATGAGTTGTTTGATACGCAAGGCTGGTCAAGAAAAGATGCCTTTACAGCAGTTAAAGACATCGCTAAATTGTATAATCCATACTACGAAAATGAATTTGTTCCCTTTACAGTCAACAAATTGATTGAAAAAACAAATCTTATCAAAAAGATTAGCATTCATATCGAAGAACGTTTAATTGGTTCTGATACTATAGTAGATACAGCCACTTTACCTGATTTTTGGTTAATGTATAATGTAAATCCAGTGTATTTTGATGATACTACCAAGGTTCAAACTTTGGGCGTTATTCCTGATGTTTTACAAATTCCATCAAACGGAAAAATGATATTTCCTTTTTTCATTCGTGCTGTTGATGAGTCGGTAACGGTTCAGGTAAAAGATAATTTTGGAAATATTCTCAATACACAAACAATTGCAGCTTTTACAGGCAAAAAAATATTCGAATACCAATTTGATTTGTCAACCGTTGCACTTCAAAAAGACACAATCTATTTCGAAACTACAATCACTTGTGGTTTGAGTACAAAAAAAATGCAATACCGCTTAATGCGTTACCCTAATTTCAGTGTAAAGGAGTTATTTTTCAAAAACAATTATGGCTATTTCATTCCAGCTTACATTGATGGTGAATTGGAAGTGTCTAATGGATTGAAAATTTCAGACTATCAGGAAATAGATGGTACTTATCGCGTTTCTGAGATCAATGAAGAACTAACCTATGTCATTAATACGGGCTTGATGCTTATGGATGAAAGGCCATTGGTAAATCAAATAATCACATCTTATGAAGTGCTATTAAAAGTAAATAACACCTACAGAAGAATTCAGAATGCAACTAAAAAAGAACTGCAATACCGTGATAAAAAACACAGCTATTCACAAGATTTGACATTCACATTTATCCCTAATGGAGCACTAGATAATATTTATCTTAATGCTATTTTACCAGATTGGGACGAACGTGATTTTATTGAAAATGATTTTTTAACCTAAAAATAATAAGATGGCTACATTAGCACAATTTCAAACTTTGATTGCTGCTCTAGGAACTGGAGAAAAGAACACCGCCGAAGAAGTAAGAACAATTTTTAACGCTTTTTCCACTTCTGTATTTCTAACAGGAGATATTAAGGAAGTTGATTGCACAACTGCTTACCTTTTGGAAAATTTTGATGCTACTGGTTTAGGTATTAATGAGCGTGTTGGTTGGGCTATTTGTAATGGCTTAAACGGAACAAAAGATAGAGTAGGGAGAACTTCAATAGGATATGGTGATACATATCCAACTATTGGATTTACTGGAGGAGCAAAAGAAGAAATGATCAACAAAAATCAATTACCAGCAATAGATGTACCGTTTACAGGTTCAAGTGATGACACTGGTGATCCAGGTGATTTTTTAATTACTTCTCCCGGCAATTCAAATGGTGCAAGAAAATTAACAACAGTTGCTGGAAATCAACCTTTTGACAAAATGCAACCTTATATTGTTACCTTAATGATTCAAAAACTTTAGGGAATGGCAGCTATAAAAATAATAGCCAATGATTTAGAACTTGATTATGTTAAGGAAACACTTTCTGTGAAAAAAGAAAATACCGCTTTAAGTCGTAATTTCAAAATATCTCATTCTGTTGTACCTTTTTTAATCATTGAAAACAGTAAAACAAAAAAGGCAATAGGTACTAGAGAATTAACATCAATCAACAAGACAAAATTCATCGATGTTACTGTTTTTGATAGTGGAGAAAAATACTTTGGCAAACTTCAAGTTATTTCTTATCTGAATGGTTTTAGAAAGTGTAACTTAAAATATGCTTCAGAACTATTGAACATCATTGATGTCAAAATATCTGAATTTATGCCTACCGTTTCGGTTATACCTGGTGAAACTTCTCCAGTTCCTTTTGTTGAATCTGCTGATCAGGCAATTTCAGGAAGTGAACATTGGTCAACTTATCCGCTTAGTTTTATAAATCAAGGATTTCCAAATGTAAAATGGCAATTCCCAACGATGCAGTGGATAAATAAATTTGGTGTTGATTTGGCAGATGATGATGAATGGTATCAGTATACCGGAGAGGTTAATTTGTTTGCAGAGGATACTAGTTTTTTTGCCAATAACAGCTATACCGAAAATGAATTCGAAATCCTTACAGTAGATAATATTAATGTGGCTATGCCACAAGTGTATTTGTTGGCTCCTTTGTTTTATGCTTTACAAAGCATAGGGTATTCAGCAGAAGGTTCATTTTATGATAATGATTTTATAAAGAGAATTTTATTTCTTTCTTTCAAAAACAATCTTACCGAAATTGCATTAAAAAAGGCTCCAGTTGATGTTGTATTTACTGGTTCCGGCACTAATTATACCAAAGTGCAAGCAATTCCATCAGCAGGAACTTATGTGGTTAATTATGAATTTACTTTCAATGGTCCTTTGCCGAATATTTTCACTACTTATTATTCATTAAGCGTTGATAAAGTAATAACTCCATTTCGACAAAAAGTTTTTCGTGTGGTTAGAATTACTGAATCTTCAGTTGTTGTTAAAGGAACAAAAGAAATAACTTATAATGGAGCTGGTAATATGTATTTTGAATTTCATACATACAATGGAATACTTCCTTCAAGTTACACATTGACAGTTTCAAAGGGAGAAGAAAAGACTTTTTACGAACAGCATCCAACAATTGCGTTAGGGCGTTATTTGCCTGATTGGACATTTGGAACCTATTTGAATGCCTTGCAAAATATGTTCAACGTTGAAATTATTCCCAATGATTTAAGGAAAAAATTGACCTTAAACATTTATGAAGATAAAATTGCGACTGGTGAAAGCTATAAACTAAAAAAATCATTTGCAATAAAATCATTTGACGAACCGCAATTCGAAGCTTTTTTATTGAAATATGATAATGATGAAGATGCTGCTTTGTGGATAACTAAAGAAGGTTGTTTTGATTATGTAGCCCAGAAATCTGAAAATGTAGAAATATTATCTTCAAAATTCAAATACATTCCTTTAAACTATACCGCTGATTTGTCAGAAGATTTAGAATCGAAAACAGGCGTTGGATTGATTTTGTACAACCACGAAGATTTTCCTTATGTAGCTGATGAATTTTCAGGTAAAACGCTAAAATTAGAAGGGGTAACCGGTATAAGGGAATTCTTTTGGAAAAACACATTGAAATTTCGTCTTAATGGTTCTGTGGTAGAAATTGAAGGACCATTAACAGAAATCGAAATCAACAATATCACCAAATTAAACCGAGTGTATATCGATAAACAGGATTATATTGTTTTGGATATACAACAAGAAGAAAAAGTAAACGGAAACTTCAACGTAAAACTGCATCTTCAAACCGTTACATTCTAAAAAAAGCCTCAATTAAGAGGCTTTTTTTTAAGGATATCATCCATATTGTGAATTTGTATGTCCGTTATATTTTCAACGATGTGCACATAGATCATTGTATCTGTAATTTTAGAATGCCCCAGTATTTTTTGCAAATGCTCAACCCTTCCCCCGCAAATAAGAAAATTGGTTGCAAATGTATGTCTGGCCACGTGAAATGAAATCTTTTTTCGAATTCCCAAAAGTTTAGCAATTTCCTTCAATTCTCTATTAATGTATTCATTGGTAAAATCGTCTTTGAAAACTTTATCCTTATGGATGAATTTCATACAGGAAGTATTCATTGGTATACGCTGAAACTTATTCGTTTTAGCTGCTGTAAATACAATAGTTTTTTCAATAATGTTATCATGTGTTAAGGCTTTAATGTCTGAAAAGCGCAATCCAGTGAAGCAAGAAAACAAAAATCGGTCAAGAATACTTTTGTAATTATCGTTTATAAAATTCGATTCCCAATAATCATAAATTTTCACAATTTCATCTGGTGATAGAAAGGTTCTATTTCCGCGGAATTGTTTGTTTTTGATGTCTTCAAAACTAATAGGAGTGACGATTCCCCTTCTGTTGGCAATATGCAGGTACTTTTTAAAAGACTTGATCAATGATGAAATAGTCGAATCAGTGTTTTTAAGTTTCTTTTTGCAGTAGGTTTTAAGATCCTGAATATAATCTTCATTGATTTCATTAAAAGGCAGCGGGTTTTTAAAATCCTTAGTTTTATTCAACATCGTTTTTTGTTGTCTGTAAGTGGTAGGTTTTAAAATATCCTTTTGTCTGGTCATTTCGTTTTCCCAAAAAGTAATGAAATCAGTTCTTGAAGAAGGGTTTTCGTATTCTTCTAATAATTTTGATAGTGTCAGAGGTATTCCAGACAATCGGTAATTTATTTCAATTCTATTGATGTCGGCCAACATTTTTTCAATAATGAGATTCAAATCTCTATGTTGTGGCTTTTTACTTTTAATCCTTTGTTTTATAGGATCAAATTCTTCAGGTTTCACGGATATATTACAGGCAATCTTCTTTTTCTCTTTGTTTAAAAAAATTTGCAAGTACAAAGCGCAAGTGCCATCTGTGCGAACGTAATCTTTTTTCATTACTATTTTCGCGGTTAACTTCCCACTATAATTCATTGGGAAGCTTGTTGGGAAGTGTGGAGCATTTTTTTGAATACTTAACATACGTATGCGGGTTTAGGGTTAGGTGTAAATGGCGAAAGGCGAGATACTTAACCATTTTACTGGAAGTATCTCGCCTAAGCGTTTTTTTATTTAGTGACCTCGACTGGATTCAAACCAGTAACCTTCTGAGCCGTAATCAGATGCGCTATTCAGTTGCGCCACGAGGCCTTTTTTGCTTTATAAGGGGACTTTTTAAAAAAAGTACTAGTGCCTTATTGCGGGTGCAAATATAGGAATAAATGTGTAACTTGCAAGAGTAAAATTGTATAAAAATAAAAAAAAATGACAGTCGATAAGTACATTCGTGATATTCAGGACTTTCCTAAGGAGGGAATTTTATTTAAAGATATTACTCCGTTATTAATTGATACCTCTGCAAGAGAAGAATGTTTGGATATCTTGGTTTCGACCTTGAGAGATAAAGGTATAAACAAAGTAATTGGAGTAGAAAGTAGAGGCTTCTTTTTTGGAACGCTACTTGCGCAAGAGTTAAATGCAGGTTTTGTTCCTGTTAGAAAACCAAATAAATTGCCTTTTGATACAATTTCGGCTACGTACGATTTAGAATACGGTACAGACACATTAGAGATTCATGTTGATGCTATACAAAAAGGGGATAGAGTACTTATTCACGATGACGTTTTAGCCACTGGCGGAACGGCAAAGGCAGTGTGTGAATTGGTAGAACAATTAGGTGGAGTAATAGTTCAATGTAATTTTATTATGGAACTTAGTTTTTTAAATGGAAGAGAAAAATTAGGACAGAACAATATCTTCGCAGCTATTACTTACTAAATATAACGTAAAGTAAAGTATTTATTCAAGAGCTCTTTTGGTTACATAATAACGATAACCAATAATAGCCATCTGCCATTTTTTAGCTTTTGATATATCTAAACCTCGTTTGGTAAAACTTGGCAAAAGTATTTTGTTGATTCGAGCAAGTAATTTGTACATAAAGTTTTTTTTCAAAGATATAAAAAAAACATTTTCAAGAAATAATCAAGCAATTATAGTAAATGTGTAAAGGAAAAAGAGACGACTTATTGACTTTAAATATATTAAGTTTAACAAAATAGCTTTTTTTATTAAGTGTCAATTATTAAAGATCTATTCATAAAGTGTAAGCTTTTGAATAGGTCTTTTTTTTTGTTCTTACCCAATTTTCTTCTATTTTTTTAAAGTGTCACTTTGTAAAAATAACTTTTAGTTACAAAAAAAGCTTTGATATGTAAGGTATTGCGAATGAATTGATTAGTGTGATTTTTGTCTTTTTTGTCAATAACGCAAAAAAAAACTATTTTAATGGTTTTTGTTGAAAATTAATGAATATTTTTTGCTAAAAACAAAACTTATCAACGAAAACGTTTGAATTTAGGTTCTTTTATTAAAAATATAATAAGATATTATTAAAAGTAGTCTATGTTTAGTAAATTTACATATTAATACTTAAAAAATGTCAAAAACAATAAAAAAAATAGGTGTACTTACCTCTGGAGGTGACTCCCCAGGCATGAATGCTGCAATACGTTCTGTTGTTCGTACTTGTGCCTTTCATAACATAGAATGTGTGGGTATTTATAGAGGTTATCAAGGGATGATTGAAGGTGACTTCAAAGAATTAGGTCCTAGAAGTGTAAATAATATTATCAATAAAGGAGGAACTTTTTTAAAGTCAGCTCGTTCACTTGAATTTAAAACTCCTGAAGGACGTAAAAAAGCGTATGATAATTTAGTTAAAGAAGGTGTTGAAGCTTTGGTAGTTATTGGAGGTGATGGTTCGTTTACGGGTGGACTATTATTCAATACTGAATATGGCTTTCCTGTTATAGGGATTCCTGGAACAATTGATAACGATATATATGGTACAAGTCATACTTTAGGTTATGATACTGCCTTAAATACAGTAGTAGAAGTAATTGATAAAATTAGAGATACTGCAAGTTCACACAATCGATTGTTCTTAATTGAAGTAATGGGTAGAGATGCAGGGCATATTGCTTTAAATGCAGGAATTGGAGCAGGAGCAGAAGAAATCTTAATTCCTGAAGAAGATTTAGGTTTAGAAAGATTATTAGATTCTTTAAAGAAAAGTAAATCTACAGGTAAAACATCAAGTATTGTTGTAATAGCTGAAGGTGATAAAACAGGTAAAAATGTTTTTGAATTAAAAGATTATGTAGAGTCTAATTTCCCTGAATATGATGTTCGTGTTTCAGTTTTAGGTCATATGCAACGTGGTGGTGCTCCTTCTTGTTTTGATAGGGTTTTAGCTAGTAGGCTTGGTGTGAAAGCTGTAGAAACTATTCTTGAAGGAAAAACAAATTTCATGGTGGGATTATTGAATGATAAAATTGAGCTAACACCACTTGAACAAGCAATTAAAGGACATACAGAAATTGACAGAGAGCTACTACGTGTATCGGATATTATGTCGATTTAGTCTACAATAGAAACAAATAAAATAAAAAATAATTTAAATTAAGTAAAAATGTCAAAAGTAAAATTAGGAATAAACGGTTTTGGAAGAATTGGAAGAATTGTTTTTAGAGAGTCTTTCAATAGAGATAATGTAGAAGTAGTAGCAATCAATGATTTATTAGACGTTGATCACTTAGCTTACTTATTGAAATATGATTCAGTTCACGGTAAATTTGATGGTACTGTTGAGGTAAAAGAAGGTCAATTATATGTAAACGGAAGACATATTAGAATCACAGCAGAGAGAAATCCTGCAGACTTAAAATGGAATGAAGTTAATGTAGACGTAGTAGCTGAGTGTACAGGTATCTTTACAACTTTGGAAACTGCTAACGAACACATAAAAGGAGGTGCTAAAAAAGTAATTATCTCTGCACCATCTGCTGATGCACCAATGTTTGTAATGGGAGTAAATCATGAAACAGCTAAAGCATCTGATGTTATCGTTTCTAATGCATCTTGTACAACAAACTGTTTAGCTCCATTAGCAAAAGTAATCAATGATAATTTTGGTATAGTTGAAGCATTGATGACAACTGTTCACGCAACTACTTCTACTCAAATGACATGTGATGGTCCATCTAGAAAAGACTGGAGAGGTGGAAGAGCTGCTGCTATCAACATCATCCCATCTTCTACTGGAGCTGCAAAAGCTGTTGGAAAAGTTATCCCTTCATTGAATGGAAAATTAACTGGTATGGCTTTCC
Organism: Flavobacterium sp. UM26; assembly: GCF_057922445.1. Classification (NCBI taxonomy): domain Bacteria; kingdom Pseudomonadati; phylum Bacteroidota; class Flavobacteriia; order Flavobacteriales; family Flavobacteriaceae; genus Flavobacterium; species Flavobacterium myriophylli. The sequence goes on from NZ_JBVHCY010000008.1 coordinate 141,991, forward strand.
GTGTTCCAACAGCAGACGTCTCTGTAGTAGATTTAACAGTAAAAGTAGCAAAAGAAACTACTTACGAAGAAATTATGGCTGCTTTGAAAACAGCTTCTGAAACTACTTTGAAAGGAATTATGGGATTCACTGAAGATGCTGTAGTTTCTCAAGATTTCATCTCTGATAAAAGAACTTCAATCATTGACGCTACTGCAGGAATTGGTTTAAATTCAACTTTCTTTAAACTAGTATCTTGGTATGATAATGAGTATGGATATTCAAGCAAATTGATTGACTTGTCTGTTCATATTGCAGGTTTAAAATAAGAAGATAAGCAAGATTCCAGAAGCACTAGCTTTTGGAATCTTTTTGTTTATACAAAAGCACACAAGAAGGTTTAATCCCTTTCTTGTGTATTTTTGTATATAAAACCAAATTCAAAAAAAAGTATATGAAATTAATAGTAGACAGTGGTTCAACAAAAGCAGATTGGATTGCAATTGACGATAAAGGAAAAGTTCTATTCACAACCCAAACACTTGGATTAAACCCTGAAATTTTAGAAGGTCACGAAATTATTAGTCGATTGAATGATCGTTTCGATATTTTACAAAACAAAAAAACAGCAACTCATTTGTTTTTCTACGGTGCTGGTTGCGGAACAGCTCGAATGAAAGAGTCCTTAACTCTTATTTTTCAAGACTATTTTCCAAATGCAATTGTAACGGTAGAAGAAGATACTTATGCTGCGGTATATGCTACTACACCAAAAGGAGAAGAAGCAATCGTTAGTATTTTGGGAACTGGTTCAAATTGTAGTTACTTTGATGGTAAAAAATTACATCAAAAAGTACAATCATTAGGATACATCATTATGGATGATTGTAGTGGAAATGTTTTTGGAAAAGAACTAATTCGAAAGTATTATTTTAATAAAATGCCAAAACATATTGCTGAAGAATTCGAAAAGGAATATAATGTTGATCCTGATTTTATTAAAAGTAAATTATACAAAGAGCCTAATCCCAATGCGTATTTGGCAACTTTTGCAAAGTTTTTAATCAAACATAAAGAAGAAGAATTCTGCAAAAAAATCATCTACAAAGGAATGAAGTCTTTCGTGAAAAATTATATCAAGCAATTTGATAATTATCAAGAAGTTCCGGTTCATTTTGTTGGTTCTATTGCTTTCTATTTGAGAGAAGAATTGCAAGTGACCTTTGATAAATATGAAATGAAATTAGGTAATGTGTTGCGTAGACCTATTGATGGGTTAATTGCATATCACGTGGCTAATAGTTAATACAATGGAAATAGCTATTATTGCACACGATGGAAAGAAATCAGAATTGGTTCAGTTTTTAATCAAAAACAAATCAATTCTAGATTCTTCAAATATTAAGCTAATTGCAACTGGAACAACTGGTGGTAAAGCGGAAGAAGCTGGTTTTAAAGTAAAAAAAATGCTTTCGGGACCGCTTGGGGGTGATGCTCAAATTGCCGGAAGAGTAGGTGAAGGAAAAACGAATATGGTACTTTTTTTTAAGGACCCGCTATCCAGTCACCCACACGAGGCAGATATTAATATGTTGATCAGGGTTTGTGATGTACACAATGTACCGTTGGCAACGAATGGAGCTACTGCTCAGTTGTTACTATATGCTATAGCACAGCAATCATAGAGATTTCTACATTTACATTTTTTGGCAAACATGCCACTTGAACCGTTTCACGTGCTGGAGCGGTTTTTTCGTTAAAATAAGAACCGTATACTTCATTGATAGCACCAAAATCGTTCATATCCATAATGAAGATACTGGTTTTTACTACGTTTTCAAAAGTCATGTTTGCTGCTTCTAAGACCGCTTTCATGTTTTGCATTACTTGCTCGGTTTCTGCTTTAATGTTCTCTGTGACTAGTTCTCCAGTTGTTGGATTAATGGCGATTTGTCCTGAAGTATATAGCGTGTCTCCTTTTAAAACGGCTTGATTGTAAGGACCAATCGGTGATGGGGCTTTGTCTGTGTAAATAATTTTTTTCATAATAAAGATTTTATCGTATCGTTCTGTCGTTTACTCGCTGTTTGTTCCATTTTATATCGCTCAGTACACCCGATTTTATTCCGATGAAGAAGTTCCAATTAGAATAGTCACCAAAAGGAGTCCAATTGAAATCCATTCTCCAACTTAATAAATCTCTTTCAAAACGTAATTGTGTAAAAGTTACACCTTTTTGTACAAAATCGTAGCCTGTAGAAATTCCCGCTTTCCACTTTGGCGTTAAATCGGCATTGGCAGAAATCATAATCGAATTGTTGATGATTTTCTTTTCACGATTATTATTTCCATAGGTTAAGGAGTAAGCAAAGGTCATATCCCAAGGCAATTTAGATTTGAAAAATGTAGTTATTGCATCCTCGCCTTTGGAATCATCTGTATCGTCAAATTGGCTCTTTTGATTTAAAATGTCTCTACTTTTTCCAAACAAGTCATCTTCTCTTCCTCCATTTCTTTTTACCTGATCATCATCTTTTTTCTTGTCATCAAATTCACTACTAGAAATAGAATAATTTATGGTCATGTTAGCACTCGTCATTCTAAACAAGCTACCTCCATTATTAATGTTGTATATATTGATTCTGGTGCCAGAATTATCAATAGCATAAGGATCTAATGTAGCTCCAAAATTTACATTCATTTTGTTTTTAAACAATTGTGTTCCACCGCTTACCCTAACAGGTGACCAAGCCAAAGTAGTTTTGCCATCGGCATTAAGATCGTAGCTGGTAGAAAGATTTAAATTGTTTAGCAACATAATTTTTTTAGGTTCTACTTTTGTAGTATCACTATCTGTTACTTTGGCTTCAAAAGTGTTGCTTAAATCAAAACCAATATTGTTTGAATTGGCAAGGCCTGGTGCTCCGTAAATTCCACCTTCAAAACGGGTGTATGGTTTAATCATTGTTCCACTTGCGTCAGCAGCGTAGGTATCGTAGTATTTAGCAAAGCTTGGGGTGTAGCCATACGAAATGGATGGACGCATAACGTGTCGAATTGATTTTATCTTCTTGTCTTTACCAAAGTTAAAAGTTCCATAAATTGTCGTTCCAATACTACTTGATAACGTATAGGTTCTAAAAGCATCGAAACCATTTACGGTCTCATCAACCACTTTACTTTGGTTGGTATCATAAAATCTTCTAATTGTTTTTAAGTACCAAACTTCATTGTAATTAGCCGAAGCCGAAGCACTAAAATATTTGAATAACTTAAAGTTGGTGCTTATCGGAATACTGTGTTGCATTCCTACTTGGGCATTTTTAAACATTTCAGGTTTGAAGAATAATGAATCAGTCGTTACAAAACTATTTCTTCCGTTTAAGTTATATTGTAAATTGATGTTTTTGATAAATCCTTTCTTGATACCATCTCCTTTTGCAAAGGGAAATATCCTATCCACACTTAACTGAAGCGTAGGCAAAGTCATGTTGATTTCGCTGGTTTGAGTGTTTTGAGAATGTGTGGCAGAAAGCGACATTCTTACTTGAGGAATGGAGTTAAATGTTTTAGAATACGAAACTGATGAACTCAATGTATTGTTTAGGTTTGATCCTAAATTCACCACATTTATAGATTGTTGAAAATATTTACTACTTCCTAAGTTTACCGAAGCTGAGAAAGTCGAATTAGGATTTGATTTTGAGTCTTTAGAATGTGACCATTGAATATTGTATATGGTTTGCTTAGAATAATCAGGATAACCTCTTTCGCTACTAATTAGGTTTTCGAATCTAAAATTGAAATTTCCTCTATAATTGTATCGTTTGGCATAACTTGATTCTATTCGCATTCCGTAACTACCGTTGGTGTAATAATCTCCAAGTACTGTTAAATCGTAATGATCGCTCAAAGCGAAATAATAGCCAAAATTTTGTAATGAAAATCCACGGGCATTGGAGTCATTATAATTAGGTAAGATAATACCCGAAATGCTAGTTTCCTTGCTCATTGGAAAATAAGCAAAAGGAAGACCGATTGGTGTTGGCACATCGGCAATGACCATATTGGTTAATCCAGTAATAACTTTTTTCCCTGGAATAAATTTTACTTTATTAGTTTGAAAATAGTATTCTGGATTATCAACATCTTTTGAAGTTGTAAATCGCGCTCCTTTTAGAAAATAAACCGAATCATTTTCTTTTTTGGTAACAGCGGCTTTAATTTTAAATTCTCCTTGATCTGTTCTCGAATTCCAAATCAAGGCTTTTTTTGTTTTAAAATTAAAACGAATAGAATCTGGTTCAACTACATTCGAACCTTGTTTGAAGTTTGGATATTGAGTGTATTTACCAGTAGAATCTTTAATTCGTCCAGCATACACCTCGTTTTTCTCGTAATCCATTACAATGATTCCTGATTTTAATTCAATGTCTTGATAATACAATTCGGCCTTATCATAAAGAGTAATCAGCTTCTTTTTTTGGTCTATTTTGGTATAGTTTTGAGCTTTGTAGTTTACTTTTCCTTCCAAAAAAGCTTTTTTTACTTTGACTGTATCTGCTTTGGTTGAATCTGTGGTAGGAGTAGGGACTGTGTTTTTAGTTTTGTCTTCTTTTGATTTTGTAATTTCCTTTTTTGGAGGAATAGTAGTATTCTTTTTCTTGATATCTTGCGAATAAGCACTAGTTGTTCCTAGTGTAAGAAAAAATGATATTAAAACGATATTAAATAAGTTTGTATGCAAAGGTTTTAATGCTATTTTTGTAAAAATGATGGCTTACTTTTTGAAGCACCAAACTTACATATATTTTTTTGCAAAAATAATCAATTAACAAAATTATAGCGGACGCCTCCTAATAAAAATTAACTTTTAAATTTATGAATACGAAGATTTGTCTAAAAGTAATGTTTATTATTACCTTCTTCTTTTTTTCTTTTTTTTCTTATAGTCAATCTGAAGTTTTTCGTGTGGCTTTGGATGCAGGACATGGAGGTCATGATACAGGTGCAAAATATAGTGGCCGAGTTGAAAAAGACGTTGCATTAGCTGTCGTTTTAAAGGTTGGAAAAATTTTAGAAGACTCTAAGAAAGTTGAAGTAATTTATACAAGAAAAACAGATGTTTTTATTGATTTGATTGAGCGTGCTAATATTGCAAATAGAGCAAGAGCCTCAATTTTTGTGTCAATACATTGTAATGCAAATAAAAATTTGGCGGCAGATGGTACGGAGACTTATGTAATGGGGATGACAAAAATCGCTTCGAATTTGGAGGCGGCTAAGAAAGAAAACTCTGTAATTACACTCGAAAAAGATTATAAGCAAAAATATGAAGGGTTTGATCCAAATTCTCCTGAAACTATGATTGGTATGACTTTGATGCAAGAGGAATATTTAGATAACAGTATTTCATTAGCATCAAAAATTGAAAATGAGTTTCAAAATTTAGGCAAAAAAATTCGTGGTGGAGGTGTAAAACAAGCTCCATACATGGTATTACACAAAGCTTATATGCCAAGAGTATTGGTAGAGATGGGATTTATATCTAATGCTATAGAAGGAGCTATATTGGTTTCGGAAGAAGGACAAAATGATATCGCACAAGCCATCGCAAAAGCAATTTTAAAATACAAAAATGAGTTTTTTGAAAACGAAGGTTTTGATAATTTTCCTGCACCAAAAGTAGATAACAATGAAAAAAATGAAGTTGTAAAGCCAAAAGATGTAGTCGATTTGCATGAAACTTCAAAGATTGCTTCAATACCTACGACTGGCACTATTTTTAAAGTACAATTATCCGCCAGTTATATTCAATTAGAGTTGCAACCTAAAAACTTTAAAGGTTTGAATTTTATTTCAATGGAACGTGATAATAATTTATACAAGTATTTTTATGGTGAAACTACAGATTATAATGTTGCCAAAGAAAATTTAAAAGTGGCTAAAGCTAAAGGCTATAATTCTGCTTTTCTGATTGCTTATAAAAACGGAAAGAAAATTAGTATTCAAGAAGCGATTAAATAATTCATTGAAGTTAAAATTTTATATTATTTTTGCCCAAAATCTTATATTTTGAAACTAACAAGAGAAATCAAAACGGCTATTATAGTAATTACTGCTATTTTATTATTTATTTGGGGTTATAGTTTTTTAAAAGGACGCGATCTTTTTACAAATTATAAAACATATTATGTGGAGTATGATAATGTTGAAGGAATAGCTCCTTCTTCGGGAGTAACGCTAAATGGCTTATTGATAGGTAAAGTCTCTGCAATAACCATAAACAATACTACAGGTAAGCTACAAGTTGAATTGCAATTAAAAACTGATTTTCCAATATCAAAATCTAGTATTGCGGTCATTTACGAACCAGGATTGATCGGTGGAAAGCAAATCGCTATTCGTCCAAATCTTAATGATAAGTCATTAATCGAAGATGGTGCTACATTAAAAGGTGAAATAGAGTTAGGTTTAGCAGCGAGTATGGGCGAAAAATTAGTTCCTGTTCAACAAAAAATAGAAAAATTGTTGATGAGTGCTGATCAGATGATTAGTGGGATTAATGCTGTTTTAGATCAAAAAGGTCAAGCCGATTTGAAAAATAGTTTGGCTGAATTGAGCAAAACAATGGAGCAATTTCATAAAGCATCAGTTAGTGTAAATGGAATTTTAGAAACCAACAAGGCTAAAATCAATGGAGTTGTAACTAATTTCAATAAAGTTTCAGGTGATTTTTCCAAGATTTCAGATTCTTTACAAAAAGCTGATTTGGGTAAAACAGTAAAAGAATTGAATAGAACTTTGGCTAATGTAGATAAAATTATGAGTAATTTGCAAGCTGGAAAAGGGACAATGGGTAAATTACTTCATGATGAAGCACTCTATGCAAATTTATCTAAAACATCAAAAGAACTTGAATTATTACTACAAGATGTTCGTTTAAATCCTACAAGATATATAAATGTTTCTGTCTTTGGGAAGAAAAATAAACCCTATGTAGCTCCTGCGACTGATTCAATAGTAAAAGCTAATAACTAATTATATGAATTTTTTAGACAATGTATTGTTTGCCATCGTTTTGGCAATTGGTTTTGGATATTTCTTTATGAATGTCAAAAAAATCATCCGAAACATCAAGTTAGGTACTGCGGTTGACCGAAGTGATAATCCTAAAGAGCGATGGAAAAACATGATTATGATTGCTTTAGGACAATCAAAAATGGTCAAGAGACCAGTTGCTGGTGTTTTACATATTGTTGTTTATTTGGGATTCATAATTATAAATATTGAATTATTAGAAATCATTATTGATGGTCTTTTTGGTACACATCGTGTTTTTGCTTTTTTGGGCGGAACTTATGATTTCCTTATTGGTTCTTTTGAGATTTTAGCTGTTTTAGTATTACTGGCTGTTTTTACTTTTTGGACCAGAAGAAATATTATTCGTTTAAAGCGTTTCATTAGTCCAGATTTGAATGGTTATCCCAAGAATGACGCGAATTACATTTTATATTTCGAAGTTATACTCATGACTTTGTTTTTATTTATGAATGCATCTGATTTGCATTTACAAAAAGTACCAGGAGGTTTTTCTCATTTCATCAAAGCAGGTTCCTTTCCAATCAGTCAATTTATAGAGCCCGTCTTTAATGGAATGTCTAACGAATTGGTGATGCTATTATCAGAAGCTTTTTGGTGGTTGCATATTGTTGGGATATTGATTTTTATGAATTATTTATATTTTTCTAAGCACCTACATATTCTTTTGGCTTTCCCCAATACTTATTTTGCCAATTTAAAACCACAAGGACAGTTCGATAATTTGGCTTCGGTGACTAATGAAGTTAAGTTGATGTTGGATCCAAATGCAGATCCCTTTGCTGCTCCCGCAGAGGCTAATACTGCTCCAAGTAAATTTGGTGCTAGTGATGTAATGGATTTAAATTGGGTACAGTTAATGAACGCTTATACTTGTACAGAATGTGGACGTTGTACTTCTTCATGTCCAGCAAATCAAACGGGAAAAAAATTGTCTCCTCGTAAAATCATGATGGATACTAGAGATCGTTTAGAAGAAGTTGGAAGAAATATCGACAAAAACAAGGGTGTTTTTATACCAGATTCAGTTTCGCTTTTAAATAATTACATTACTGCTGAAGAACTTTGGGCTTGTACTTCTTGTAATGCATGTGTTGAAGAATGTCCTGTAAATATTAGCCCTTTATCAATTATTTTGGATATGCGTCGTTATTTGGTAATGGAACAAAGTGCTGCTCCAATGCCTCTAAATGCAATGATGACCAATATTGAAAATAACGGTGCTCCTTGGCAATACAATCAACAAGACCGTTTGAATTGGAAAAACGAAATATAATAAAAAGTTTAAATTTTTAATTGGTTAAGTACATAACCAATTAACTAATAACCAAAATACAATGTCAGAAAATTTAGTAGTGCCAACAATGGCCGAAATGTTAGCTCAAGGCAAACAACCCGAAGTGTTATTTTGGGTAGGTTGTGCTGGAAGTTTTGACGATAGAGCCAAAAAAATTACCAAAGCTTTTGTTAGAATTCTAAATAGATCAAACGTTTCTTTTGCCGTATTGGGTACTGAAGAAAGTTGTACTGGTGATCCAGCTAAGAGAGCAGGTAATGAATTTTTGTTTCAAATGCAAGCCATGATGAATATTGAGGTTTTGAATGCATACGAAGCTAAAAAAATCGTAACTGCTTGTCCTCATTGTTTTAATACATTAAAAAATGAGTATCCTGAATTGGGTGGCCAATATGAAGTAGTTCATCATACTGAATTTTTAAAATCGTTACTTGATGATGGTCGATTAACAATTGAAGGAGGTCAATTTAAAGGCAAAAAAATCACTTTCCATGATCCTTGCTACTTAGGGAGAGCAAATCAAATTTATGAAGCGCCAAGAGATTTAATCCAAAAATTAGACGCTGAATTAGTAGAAATGAAGCGTTCCAAAGCCAATGGATTATGTTGTGGTGCTGGTGGAGCACAAATGTTTAAAGATGCTGAGCCAGGAAACAAAGAAGTAAACATCGAAAGAACAGAGGACGCATTAGAAGTACAACCAAGTATTATTGCTGCTGGATGTCCTTTCTGTAATACGATGCTTACTGATGGTATAAAAAATAAAGAAAAAGAAGCTGATGTAAAAGTTTTAGATATTGCTGAACTTATTGCTAATGCTCAAGATTTATAATAGAACTTAATTCAAAACTATGTACGTACCCTTTGAAAGTTTACCTGAGGAATCTAGAATATGGATTTATCAATCTAATAGAAAGTTTTCTGATGCTGAAATTACCGATATTGAGGAAGCATTGCAAGCTTTTTTAAAAGATTGGGCTGCCCATGGTACAAGTTTAGAGTCATCTTATCTTATAAAATACAATCGCTTTATCATCATAGCTGTTAATCAAGAAGTACAAGCTGCTACAGGTTGTTCGATTGATAGTTCAGTAGAATTTATTCAAAGTTTAGAAAAGAAATATGCTGTTGATTTGCTCGATAAGATGAATGTTACGTTTAAATTAGGTGAACACGTTGCACATAAACCTTTAATCGATTTTAAAAAAATGGTTAAAGACAAAGCGGTTACCGAAAACACCATTGTTTTTAATAATTTGGTCAACAATATTCAAGAGTTTAATGAATCCTGGGAGGTTCCAGCAGCCGATAGTTGGCATAGTAGATTCTTCTAAAAAAAAAAGTAAACAAAAAAACTAGATTATTTTATGTGATTTAATCTAGTTTTTTTGTTTTTATATCTTACTTATCATGCTAATTTCAAAACCTTATTATATATTTTTTGTAGCATTGCTCTCATTGAGTTCATTTGCTCAAAACTTTGATATTAATACGTTGCGTTCTATAAATCTCCATCGTAATACAAATTTAGATCCTACATTTAAATATGTTACTAATAGCTTTGCTGTAGTCAGTATTGGAGTTCCTCTGACGCTCTATACCGTTGGATTAGTAAATAAAGATTCTGATTTAAAACAAGACGCAATATTTATAGGAGAATCTGTAGCTGCTTCTTTTTTTATTACTATTGCTTTAAAAGAAACAATTAAAAGAGAACGTCCATTTACTTCTTACCCAGAAATTGAAAAATTAACTTCAGCTACTGGGTATTCCATGCCCTCTGGTCATACATCAATACCATTTGCAACTGCTACATCTTTGAGTTTAGCTTATCCCAAATGGTATGTTATTGCGCCTTCCTTTGTTTGGGCATCTGCTGTAGGGTATTCAAGGATGCATCTGGGAGTCCATTATCCTTCTGATGTAATAGCAGGTGCACTTATTGGCAGTGGTTCCGCTTTTCTTACATACAAAATCAACAAATGGATGAATAAAAAGAGAAATAAAGAGCGCTAGTTGTGTATTTTTAATTTTCCTTAACTTTTGATTACTCATTTTTGAGTAAATTCGTCATCCTAAAATAAATACATGAAAATAGCCATTGTTTGTTATCCCACATTTGGTGGAAGCGGTGTTGTTGCTACAGAACTTGGACTTGAATTAGCGCGAAGAGGACATGAAATACATTTCATAACTTACAGCCAACCTGTGCGATTGGCGCTTTTGAATCCAAACGTACATTACCATCAAGTTAATGTTCCGGAATATCCATTATTTCATTATCAGCCATATGAATTAGCTTTATCAAGTAAATTAGTTGATATGGTTAAGTTGTATAAAATTGATGTTTTGCATGTACATTATGCAATTCCTCATGCTTATGCAGGTTATATGGCTAAACAAATGCTAAAGGACGAAGGAATCGATATTCCGATGGTAACAACCCTTCATGGTACTGATATCACTTTGGTAGGAAATCACCCTTTTTATAAGCCTGCGGTAACTTTTAGTATAAACAAATCAGATTTTGTAACCTCGGTTTCTGAAAGTCTAAAAGCAGATACATTAAAGTTGTTTTCTATTAAAAATGAAATTCAGGTTATCCCTAATTTTATTGATTTGGATAAAGAAAAAAAAGATCCGTCAACACCATGTCATCGTTCGGTTATGGCAAATCCGTCAGAACGAATCATTACTCATATTAGTAATTTTAGAGGAGTTAAAAGAATTCCAGATGTAGTTAAGATTTTTTACAAAATACAACAAGAGATTCCAGCTAAGTTAATGATGGTAGGTGATGGTCCTGAAAAAGAAAAAGCCGAAGAACTCTGTTTTGAATTAGGGATTCAGGATAAAGTCATTTTTTTTGGTAACAGCAACGAGATTGATAAAATTTTGTGTTTAACCGACTTGTTTTTATTGCCCTCTCAAACGGAAAGTTTTGGATTGGTAGCTCTCGAAGCAATGGCTTCTTCAGTGCCTGTTATTTCAAGTAATTCAGGTGGATTGCCAGAGGTAAATTTTGACGGTGTTTCTGGCTTTTTGAGTGATGTAGGAAAAGTTGACGAAATGGCTCAAAACGCGCTAAAAATATTAAAAGATGATGTTGTTTTAGCTACATTTAAGAAAAACGCCTTGTCTATAGCAGAAAAATTTGATATCAAAAAAATCTTGCCTATTTATGAAGATCTTTACAGGCGTGCTATTCAAAAGTATCAATAAAAAAGGGGAAGTTTAGCTTCCCCTTTTTCGTTTTTATATAGATTTAAAATACATATCTTAGGTTTAATCCAAAGCCTCCAGCGTGAAAATCAGTGTCTTCAACAATCCAAAGCGTAGGTCTCCAATCTACTCCTAATGCAATTGGAGCACCTTTAAATTTGTATTCTAGTCCAATTTCTCCACTTGCGCCTAATAGGAAATCATCTCCAATGAAGGCTGAAGGTCCTACTCCTAGATACCAGTTAAAAGATTCTCCTCCTAGTGGTCTATAGACAAAATCATATAATGCTTCAACACCAACACCTCCGTTTCCGAAAGAAACATCTGCATGAATTCGGCTGAACTTACCAGCTGAGAAAACAGCATCAACAGCAATATCATTACCTGTTACATCTCCAAATCTAACACCCACTTCTTGTGCGTTAGCAAAATGTATTGATCCCAAAAAAAACATTCCTAAAAGTAATTTTTTCATAATCTGTAATTTAAAGAATTAGTACTAATGTAGTTAACTGAAGTAAAAATAATGAAAATATTGCAATTGTTAATTTTTTTTATTTTTTTAACAAAAAAAAGATGTTTAATTGAGTAGATGACTGTCATGATTTGTTTTCTTTTTTTATTTAATTATTAGTGCTATATGAGTGATTCGCTTGTGTGATTTGTATATATTGACTTAAATAATCATATTTTAAGTTTAAATTTATTTTAAAATGCATTTTTAAAGTAAAAATTTAACTAAAAAACCTTGTTTTGTAATAAAAAATTGAAAATATACTCAATTCAAAATTTTTTTCTTTAATTCTTAAAACTTACATTTGCTTAAAATTTTTTAAAATGGCAGGAAATAGTTTTGGAACACTATACAGAATAACAACTTTTGGAGAATCTCATGGTGAAGCCTTAGGAGGCATTATTGATGGTTGTCCTCCTGGTATTACAATAGATTTAGAAGCGATTGAAAAGGAAATGTCTAGAAGAAAACCAGGACAGTCTGCTATAGTAACTCAACGAAAAGAACCAGATTCAGTACAGTTTTTATCAGGAATTTTTGAAGGCAAGACTACTGGTACACCTATCGGTTTTATTATTCCTAATACGAATCAAAAGTCGGATGATTACTCTCATATTAAAGATAATTATCGTCCAAGTCATGCAGATTATGTGTATGATAAAAAATATGGAGTACGAGATTATAGAGGTGGTGGGCGTAGTTCTGCAAGAGAAACAGCTAGTAGAGTAGTAGCGGGTGCTGTTGCTAAGCAAATGTTATCTGGAATTAAAATATACGCCTACGTTTCGTCCGTTGGTCCACTTTTTCTAGAAAAACCGTATCAAGAAATTGATTTTTCAAAAATAGAGAGCAACCCTGTTCGATGTCCAGATGAAGAGATGGCGGTAAAAATGGAAGAATATATTCGTGACATCCGTAAGCAAGGGGATACTGTTGGAGGTACTGTAACATGTGTTATTCAAAATGTTCCAGTGGGGCTTGGTGAACCCGTTTTTGATAAACTACATGCCGAATTAGGTAAAGCTATGCTTTCTATTAACGCTGTTAAAGGCTTTGAATTCGGAAGCGGTTTTTGTGGTGCAAAAATGAAAGGAAGCGAACATAATGATTTGTACAATGCCGACGGAACGACAAAAACAAATCTTTCGGGAGGTATACAAGGAGGTATTAGCAATGGTATGGATATTTATTTTCGTGTTGCTTTTAAACCAGTAGCTACGATAATGCAAAAACAAGAAACCATTGATAATGAAGGGAATTTTGTTGAAATGACCGGAAAAGGTAGACATGACCCATGTGTGGTTCCTAGAGCTGTCCCTATTGTAGAAGCTATGGCAGCTATCGTTTTGGCGGATTTCCACTTAATCAACAAGACTTATTTATAGAACCTAATCAATTTTAGTATTTTAACGAGCTAAATACTTATCAATTTAATAGCCAATTAACCAATGGAACCAATCCAATCTACCAAAAAACCATTTTACAAAAGCCTAACAGGACAAATTTTAATTGCAATGATTCTCGGAGCTATACTTGGAGTTATCATTCATAATTCTATTACTGTCGAGTCTGCGCAAGAATTTAGTAATAAAATTAAAATTCTAGCCACCATTTTTATTCGTTTAGTTCAGATGATTATTTCTCCTTTAGTGTTTACAACACTTGTGGTGGGTATTGCTAAGCTAGGGGATATTAAAGCGGTAGGTAGAATTGGCGGAAAGGCTTTAGGATGGTTTTTTACAGCTTCCTTTATCTCGCTTTTAATAGGAATGTTTTATGTTAATATTCTTGAACCAGGAGTTGGATTGAATCTATCAAATGTTGATGTTGCTTCGGTTACAGATGTTACCGCTAAAACTCAAAATTTATCTTTTAATAATTTTATTGAGCATATTGTTCCAAAAAGTATTTTTGAAGCAATGGCTACTAACGAGATATTACAAATTGTAGTTTTTTCAATTTTCTTTGGATTAGCAGCAGCCTCTTTGGGTGAGACAGCTAAGCCGATTGTGAATGCAATGGATAAAGTTTCGCACATCGTTTTGAAAATGGTCAATTTTGTGATGAATTTCGCGCCAATTGGAGTTTTTGGTGCTATTGCAGGTGTTTTTGCAGTAAGAGATTTTAATGAATTAGCAATTACTTATTTTAAATTCTTTGGTTCATTCTTGATAGGTATAAGTTCTCTGTGGGTGATATTAATTCTTGTAGGTTATTTTTTCTTAGGAAAGCAAATGAAAGAACTGCTTAAGCGTATAGTTGGTCCACTAATTATTGCTTTTGGAACAACAAGTTCTGAGGCTGTGTTTCCTAAATTAACCGAAGAGTTAGAGAATTTTGGTGTTAAAGATAAAATAGTTTCTTTTATGCTTCCACTAGGTTATTCGTTTAATCTTGACGGGAGTATGATGTATATGACATTTGCAGGAATCTTCATTGCTCAAGCTTATGGAATACATCTCGATCTTGCTACACAATTTACCATGTTATTTGTGCTGATGTTAACCAGTAAAGGAATTGCTGGAGTACCAAGAGCTAGCTTGGTTGTGGTAGCAGCAACATGTGGTATGTTTGATATACCAGTTGAAGGAATTGCCTTGATTTTGCCAATTGATCATTTTTGTGATATGTTTAGAAGTGCTACCAATGTTTTAGGTAATGCATTAGCTACATCTGTTGTTGGAAAATGGGAGGAAGAATAAAATAATGTATTATTATCTTTTAAAGCTTGCTTTTGATTAAAGCAAGCTTTTTTTTGGGATAAACCTGAGTTTTTTCATATCTATATATGCGTAGTGAATTATGATTTTTTTTCGATTAACTGCATTAAATTTCTCAAAAAAAATGATAATTTATTTCTATATAAATGTATATTTGAAGAAATAATAAACAATTATGCTCCCGAATCAAATTGTTTTAGTTTTTGTTTTATTGTTTGGTTATACTTCTTTACTATCAGCACAAAACACTAAAGTGGATCGGAAAGAGCTATTAGAACAATCTAAACAAGCAACTAAGTTTTATCGGAATCAAGATTTTGAAAAATCTTTATTATTGTCAAGAGAAGTCTTGAAAAAAGCATTGCTTTTAAATGATAGTGTTTTACTAGCAGCTTCATATAATACGATTGGTTCTAATTATAATGAGTTTTCAGAATTTGATAAATCCATTGATTACTACAAAAAGGCATTGTTTTATGCTAATAAAACCCTAAGTGATACACTAAAATTTAAAGCTAATAATAACTTAGGTAATTTGTATTGTTTTGAAAAAAAACAATACAAAACAGGTATACAATACTACAAGAAAGCTATTTTCTATAGCAAACGAATTCCAAATAATACATACACTTTACTAACTAGTTTAAACTTAACTTGGGCCTATTTCGATGATTCTAATTTTGAAGAAGGATTAGAATTTTTGAATTATTCAAATGCAAATTTTAATCGATACGGAACAGAATCTTTGAGTATAGTTCATCAAATGATTAACGGAATGTACTACGCACACATTTTTGATTATAATAAGGCAAAAATACATTTTGAAAGAGCTATTGCGTTGGGATATGAGCATAAAGAATTGAATGATGTTTCTTATGCTCATCACGAATTTTCTAAAATGCTTTTTAAGTTAGGAAATTACAAAGATGCCTACATTCATCTTAAAAAGTTTGATGAGTTAAAGGAGAAAATTTATAATGAAGATAAACTTTTTAAAGCTTCTATTGCTGGTTTAAACTTAGAGTTGGATGAATACAAAAGAGAATTAACTAAAGTAGAATTGATTAAAGATGCACAAAATCAAAATCTTAGAAAATCAAAGATTATTGTAATTCTATTTGTGATTGTTCTTTTTGTATTATTAATGTTGATTTTTACTTTGATACGTAATAATAGTTTTAAAAGAAAGATAAACAGAGAGCTAACTATTGCCAATAATGATTTGTTGGTAGCAAAAGAAAAAGCAGAAGAGGCTTCGCTCATGAAATCGCAGTTTGTTTCTACAATAAGTCATGAATTGAGAACACCCTTGTATGGAGTTATTGGTATAACGAACATGTTAATAGATGAGTATAAAGATTTATCAAAAAGCCCTCATTTAAGTTCCTTAAAGTTTTCCGCACGTTATTTACTTTCTTTAGTAAATGATATTTTACAGATTAATAAAATAGAAGAAAATAGGGTAGTACTTGAGAGTATGACTTTCAATATTTCTGATGAAATAGAGATGATTATTCGCTCTCTTTCTTTTTTGACACAAAACAATAGAAATAAAGTAGAGTTATTGGTCGATCCCAAAATTCCAGAATATGTGATTGGTGATAAATTGCGTTTTTCTCAAATCATCATGAATTTAATAAGCAATGCCTTAAAATTCACTAAAAACGGAACAATTACAATTACTGCCAAATTAGAAAGAACAGAGGGCAATCTTAATTATATAGGTTTTAAAATTAAAGATACTGGCGTTGGAATTGCAGCTGTTGATCAAGATAAGATTTTTGATAAATTTGTTCAGGTTGGCCGTAATGATACGGATTATCAGGGAACTGGATTAGGTTTATCTATTGTAAAAAGATTATTGCATTTGTTTGGTAGTGAAATCACACTAGAAAGTGCTCTAGGAGAAGGTACTACCTTTAGTTTTAGTATTCCTTTTGAAAGTGATCTAGAAAAAACCAATAAGTTTATCAATAATATTAGAGTTGATTTATCAACTAGTCAAATTTTTAAAGTATTAGTGGTTGAAGATAATAGAATCAATCAGTTAGTTACAAAAAAAATAATGGAAAAAAATCATTACAAATGTTGTGTTGTTGATGATGGCTATGAAGCATTAAAAGTTTTAGAAAAAGAATCTTTTGATATTATTTTGATGGATATTAATATGCCTCTTTTGAATGGTTTTGAAACTACTCGATTGATTCGAAATAAAAATATACAAACCCCAATCATTGCATTGACTGCATTTGATAAAGAAGAAATAGCAGAAGAAGCTCTTTCGGCAGGATTGAATGATATTATAATTAAACCTTTTGATCAATCTAAGCTATTTAAAGCTATGAGTACTTTGATACTACAAGCAAAAAACGTTGGTTAGTACCAACGTTTTTTATTTTGTTTAGCTTTTGCTGATTTTCTTGATTTATGTGCACCACCACTTCTATTAGAGTTTTTTGGTTTTTCATTGGGTGCGGCAGGACTAGCGGATTGCCAAGGAAACGGATGATCTGTAATCGTTTTTACATCAACTTTGATTAGTTTTTGGATATCTTTCCAATATGGATGTTCGTCCTTTCCGCAAAATGAAAGAGCGATACCTACATTTCCAGCGCGACCAGTTCTTCCAATTCGATGAACATAAGTTTCAGGTATATTAGGTAAATCAAAATTAATTACATAGGGCAATTGATCAATATCAATTCCTCTTGCTGCGATATCAGTAGCAACCAGAATACCGACTTCTTTATTCTTGAAAGCATCCAGAACTCTTTGTCGAGCATTTTGTGATTTATCGCCATGAATTGCTTCGGCTGCAACACCTTTTTTGCGTAGTGCCTTTACGATATTGTCAGCACCATGTTTTGTTCTTGAAAAAACTAAAACATCGCTTAAATTTTCATTTTTTATCAAATGATACAGCAGGTTTCTTTTTTCTGATTTTTCTACAAAATAAAGTCGTTGCTCAACTTTTTCTGCTGTAGATGATACAGGTGAAACTGTCACTGTTGCAGGATCTGTTAGAAACATTTCTGCTAATTCTCTGATAGCAATAGGCATCGTAGCAGAAAATAATAATGTTTGTCTGTTCTTTGGCGTTAATTTTACAATCTTCTTTACGTCATTAACGAATCCCATATCTAACATTTGATCCGCTTCGTCTAAAACCAAAGTGTGTAGATGATCTAGATTTATAAAGCCTTGTTTGTGAAGGTCTAAAAGTCTTCCAGGTGTTGCAATTAATACATCAATTCCATGTCGTAAAGTGTCAACTTGTGGTGTTTGAGAGACACCACCAAAAATCGTTAGTTGAGTTAAATTAGTATACTTCGCATACGTATCAAAATTTTGTCCAATTTGAACAGCCAATTCTCTAGTTGGAGTTACAACAAGGGCTCTGATTAGTTTTGCTTTTTTGGATGAACCAACAATTCTATGAAGTTGATGTATAATAGGAATGGCAAATGCAGCTGTTTTTCCCGTTCCAGTTTGTGCACAACCCACAAGATCTCTTCCAGAGAGTACTAATGGAATAGCTTGTTCCTGAATGGGAGTAGGTTCAGTGTAGCCTTCTTCAAACACTGCCTTTTGTATACTTTTTGAAAGTGATAAATCTTCGAATAACATATTTTTAATATTTAAATTCTTTGATTAGAACAAAGAATAAGGCAACAAAGATAGTGTTATTATTTTTGTTGCCTATTTATTTATGATTCGAAGGTTTGCATTTAGATTATTCCATGTATTTTACAAACAAACTATAACAAATTTTGATTGTATCCTTTTATAAAATCAGTAATCAAATACCCTATTAATTTACCAATCAAATGATTGTTTTGTTCTTGATCTAAATCAGGTGCGCCTTCGCAGATATGGATATAAGCCGCATTTTTTTGTTTGGCAAAAAAGGAGATGAAAGAACGTAATTCTTCAATTGAAAAACCACTTAAAGTCATAGCACTGCTAGCAATATTTGGAATAGCATCTAGGTCTATTTCTATGCCAAAAGGATCATTTTTAATGAAATCTAGTGCTACAGCCATTTCCTGCCTGAAATCTTTTTCTTTTCGAACATTAATACTATCATACGTATTATAACGAACCCTATCTTCTAATTTCTTAAGAATATCAAGCACACTTTTTGAGGTGTAATTTTCATGCAATCCAAAAATGAAATATTTTTTAAGAAATCCTTCTTCAAATGCATACGAAAAACCATTGCCACTGTGTCGTCCTTCAAGAATTCTAAAGTCAGAATGGGCATCAAAATTTATGGCGTTAATGGCTTTTCCTTTTGCTAAAGCTGTTCCTTTTATATTGCCATAGGAATTGTTGTGTCCACCGCCAATAATAATCGGTATTTTACCTGCTTGAATAATTTTGCAAACAATATATGACACTTCTTTGTCAATTTTCTTAACTAATTGGCTAAGTTTAGATCGGTCATCTACATCATTGAAGTCTAGGTTTTGTACTTCATTCATTTGTTCCTGAACATCAATTTGCCCCAAAACAAGAATTTGACTCCCTTTACAAAAACGATTATGCTGGATATTTGCAATACTTTTTATAGCGCTTTCCCATGCAGATGCTGCTCCGGGTCTTCCATAATTGGCTCTAATTCCTATGTCTTCAGGAATTCCTAATAAAACATATTTTGCCTCAGTAGTTTTAATAAAGGAATTAAGATCTGTGTCTTTTGGTATGGTAACCATTTTTTCACCAAACTTAATTTCTCCACTTCTATGATTGGTAATTTTAGCCAGATCACTTGCGGTGAATTGGATTAATTTTTCCATTTTTTTTATTTCAAAAATACTATAAATATGTTAACAGACGTTATACCTTTGTATTATATCCCTAAATTTGAATAAAAATTAAAAAAGCATGGAAAAACAACAAAACAATTCAAGTCTAAAGGCCATTATCGCCGTTTTAGCAGTATTATTAGTAGGTAGTTTAGTATATATTTTCAAAATGTCATCCGACGCAGAGGTGGTTAAATCAGAGTTAAAAACGACTTTGACAGAAAAAGAATCTGTAATGAAGGATCTACAAACGTTAAAAACCACTTATGACGCAGCAATTGCTGAAAATACTTCAATGTCTGAAGAATTAATACAAGAAAGAGACAAAATCGTTGCTCTTATGGACGAGTTAAATCAATCTAAAGGTGATGTTTCAAAATTCAAGACGCAATTATCAGCTTTACAAAACAAAATGAAAGCTTTGATGTCAGAAAATGAAGGGTTGAAGATTGCGAATCAAAAAGTAACTGCACAAAGAGACAGTACCGTAGTGGTTCTTGGTGAATCTAAAAAGTTTAATGAGGTTTTGGTTGGTCAAAACGAAGAACTTTCTAAAACAGTTGAAAAAGGTTCGAAACTAACTATTTTGAATACCAAAACTTCAGCTTATAAACTAAGAAGTTCTGGGAAACAAATTGAGACAGATAAAGCAAGTAGAGCCGATATCTTAAAAATTAGTTTTACTATTGCTGAGAATCAAATTGCAAAATCTGGTGATAAAACTTATTATGTTCAGGTTATTGATAGCAAAAATAATGTTTTAGGAGAAAAACAAACCGAAACTTTTGGTGAAAATACCTTGACTTACAGTTTTGCAACAACTGTTACTTATGAGAATAAAACGGTAAATGTTTCTGAAGATTTACCAGGTAAAAACTTTGAGAAAGGAGCTTATTTTATCAATATTTTCGATAAAGATGTATTGGTTTCTAAAACAAGTTTTACTTTGAGATAGTAAAAGAATTTAGATTTTTAGATAAAAAAGGAGGAATGTAAATTCCTCCTTTTTTATTTATATAGTTTACCATCCAAAATTACATTCTCTATGAGGTTACTTCCAAAAGCATAGGGTATCTGGTAAAAGGAAGGTATAGATTTTGTGATGATAAGATTGGCTTTTTTTCCAATAGTAATACTTCCATGAGTAGAACTGATTCCCATGGCGTATGCTCCGTTGATGGTAGCAGCATTTATGGCTTCTTCAGGTGTCATCTTCATTTTGATACAAGCAGTTGCAACGACAAAATTCATATTTCCAGATGGTGTAGAGCCGGGGTTAAAATCTGTGGCTAAGGCTAGAGGAAGCCCTGATTTTATCATTTCACGTGCAGGAGTGTAAGGGATACTCAAGAAATAGGAGCAAGAAGGTAAAGCAACTGGCATTGTTGAAGTCCCTTTTAGTACTTCAATATCTTCAGGTGTCATTACTTCAAGATGGTCAACAGAAAGGGCTTTGTATTGGACTCCAACTTGAATTCCACCAATCGAGTTAAATTGATTGACGTGGATTTTTGGTTGCAAGCCATTTTGAATTCCAGCCGCAATAATTTTTTCGGTTTGTGCTACGGTAAAATAGCCGTTCTCACAAAAAACATCTATAAAATCAGCTAAATTTTCTTTTGTGATTTCAGGAAGCATCTCATTAATAATTACATCAATATAGGCTTCTTTATTGTCTTTGAATAGGCTAGGGAAGGCATGTGCTCCTAAAAAAGTAGCTTTAATTACAATAGGGTAGTTGCTGGCCAATTTTTTTATGACTCTTAACATTTTTAGTTCTCCTTCTACGGTTAATCCGTATCCCGATTTTATTTCTACAGCACCAGTTCCCAATTGTATTACTTCTTTAAGTCTTTCTTCTGATTGACGATATAATTCTTCTTCGGAGGTTTCGTTTAATTTCTGAGCTGAATTTAATATGCCACCACCACGATTTGCTATTTCTTCATAAGTCAAACCGTTGATTCTATCTACAAATTCTTGTTCCCGATTTCCAGCGTAAACAATATGTGTATGGCTATCACACCAGGAAGGGAGTACTATTTTGCCACTAGCATCAATTGTTGTGTCGGCCTTTATATTAGGCAGGTTTTCCATTGAACCAAAATCAGCAATCAAATCATTGTGGATAACTAAATACGCATTTTTTATGGTTGGTAAAATAGCCATTTCTGCTCCAGAAATCTTTAAAACATCAGAGTTTCGTACTTGCAAAAGTTCTTTGATGTTGGTAATTAATGTAGTCATAATATTATGTGTATAAACACAAAATTCACAAATAATCATGAATAGATTCATGAAATCTGTGAAACTTGTGTGTTTGTTTTTAAAAAAAATTATTCAGAGACTTTAATCTCAAACATTTTATCCCAATTTTTACCTGTAACAAAGATGGTTTTGGTTTTTGGGTTGTATGCAATTCCATTTAACGCTTCTGCTGTAGGGCTTTTTAGTTCTTTTCTTAATTTTGATAAATCCAAAACACCTTCAACTGCTCCGTTTGCTGGATTGAATACTGCAATGGCATCTTTTAGCCAAATGTTAGTGTATATTTTGCCATTAATGTATTCGAGTTCATTTATTTTTTTTATTTTAGAATTACCAGAATATACATTGATATTTCCTTCTAATTTTTGAGTGGAAGGGTTTAAAGTCCATACTTTTTCTGTACCATCAGTATGAAATATGTTTTTTCCATCATTGGTCATTCCCCAACCTTCAATTTCTATATCATAGGTGAATTTTTTTTCTAGTTTGAAAGTATTGACATTATAAATAAAACCAGTTTTCTCTTTATAAGTTAACTGGTATATTTTATTGTTTAAAATTGTAATTCCTTCGCCAAAAAAAGCAGTGTCTAAATCGATTTGTTTGTAAATTTTTCCTGTTTTATAATCATACTTTCTGATGTAAGAAGAACCTTTTAGACCAGTACTTTCATACAGGGTATCTTTATAGAATTCTAATCCTTCGGTGAAAGATTTTACATCATGAGGAAATGTATTGACGATAGTGTACTTTAACAATTTTGGTTGCACATCAGAAACTAATTCTACTCTTGCAGTTGCTTCAGAACTATCTCCTTCAAAATAAACTAAGGCTTTAATATTTTGATAACCCAATTTTTGATTGTTAAATGGAAAATCAAGACCTGCATTTCCTTTATTAGTGGAGATTTTGACATCATTGATGAAATATACAATACTGTCAATAGGTTTAGAATTTGGATTCAAAACACCAACTTTTAAGACATCTTTTGTTGTGTAAAAAGGTTTAAAAGTAGAATTATCAATAGTAAAAATAGAATTTTCACCTTTTTTGGTATTACCACAGTTGGTTAAAATAATTCCTAATAAAATGATATAAAGGAGGTTGAGTTTTTTCATTTCTAATTTTTTTAATTAAGCCAATATACAACGATATTTTTAAGAGTCAAAGCTCTTGCAAAAATATAAAAAGATTGTATATTTGCACCGGCAAGTCCTACACGACCAGCTCCTGCAGACTCCCCCAGGGTGGGAACGCAGCAAGGGTAAGCGGTTGAGCGGTGCGATGTAGGTCGCTTGCCTTTTTTTATTTCTTTTTAGTAAATGTAGTCTTCCTCTTGGAAGATTTTTTTATTTTTACCCATAGCGGTTTTGACTTTAAAAATGATTTTACCAAGTATACTGGTAAATAATAAACTTAAAATAATGAGTAAAGTTGTATTGATAACAGGCGGGTCTTCGGGTATTGGTAAATCAATTGGTATTTATTTACAGCAAAAAGGTTTTGTTGTTTACGGGACCAGTAGAAATCCAGCTCTGAATAAGGATTCTGTTATTCCTTTAATTAAACTTGATGTTAGAGATGTAGCGTCAATTAAAGAAGCTGTAGACTATATAATTACTACTTCTGGAAAAATAGATGTAGTAATTAACAATGCAGGGGTTGGTATTACTGGACCTTTGGAAGAGATTCCATCAGAGGAGATAAAAAATAATTTCGAAACTAATTTATTTGGACCAATCGAAGTTATGAAGGCAGTTTTGGCACAAATGCGTCTACAAAAATCAGGATTGATTATCAATGTGACGTCAATTGCTGGCTATATGGGGTTACCTTACAGAAGTGTGTATTCTGCTTCCAAAGGTGCTTTGGAACTCATTACAGAAGCGTTACGTATGGAAGTTAATTCTTTTGGTATAACAATTACTAACATTGCACCTGGTGATTTTGCGACAAATATTGCAGCAGGAAGATATCATGCTCCAGTTGTTAAAGGTTCTGATTATGAATTGGTTTATGCTAATGTACTTCAAGCTATGAATGAACATGTGGATAGTGGGAGTAATCCTCTGGAGATGGCAGAAGCAGTTTACAAAATTATCCAAACGCCTTCGCCAAAAATACATTACAAAGTTGGTGCTTTTATGCAAAAATTTTCGATTGTTTTAAAGCGTATACTTCCAGATAAAGTCTATGAAAAAATGCTTATGAATCATTATAAATTGTAATTTTGCAAGCAATTTAAACACACAATTAAATATAAATCAATTATGAAGTTTTTTATTGACACAGCTAATTTAAGTCAAATTAAAGAAGCTCAAGCTTTGGGAGTTTTGGATGGAGTAACTACCAATCCATCTTTAATGGCGAAAGAAGGAATTACTGGGAAAAACAACATCTTAAAGCATTACGTAGATATTTGTAATCTAGTTGATGGTGATGTTAGTGCTGAAGTAAATGCCTTGGATTATGATGGCATGATTAAGGAAGGTGAGGAGTTAGCTGAATTGCATGAGCAAATTGTTGTAAAATTGCCAATGACTAAAGAAGGGGTAATGGCAGCTAAATATTTTTCTGACAAAGGTATCAAAACAAATGTAACCCTTGTTTTCTCTGTTGGTCAAGCTATTTTGGCTGCAAAAGCAGGAGCTACTTATGTTTCTCCTTTTGTTGGTCGTTTAGATGATGTTTCTACTGATGGATTAAACTTGATTGAAGAGATTAGATCTGTATATGATAATTATGGTTTCGAAACTCAAATTTTAGCAGCTTCAGTTCGTCATACGATGCATATTGTAAACTGTGCTAAAATTGGTGCAGATGTTATGACTGGACCTCTTTCTGCAATCTATGGTTTGTTGAAACACCCTTTAACTGATATTGGATTAGCTCAATTTGTAGCTGATTTCGAAAAAGGAAATAAATAAATTTTAGATACAATCTATGGATTTTTATTTATGGATTGTGTAGTAATAAAAACTCCCATTGGGAGTTTTTTTTTGTCCAAAAAGGCTGAACATACATGTTTAATAGTTTGATTAAGTTTTAAATAATTGATTAATGTTAAATGAAAAATCCCATTCTTTTTTAGAATGGGATTTTCGAATTATTAAAAATTTTTATTTAGTGTCCTCCAGCAATTTTCTTATCGAAATCAATGCCTTGAGCTTTAAGAATCCCGCTTACTCTCCATGCATAAAAAGCCAAGTATGCAAAACAAAGAATTCCAACAATGTAGCTCTCTTGGATTCCGATTCCTTCAGCTACTTTACCTTGTAATACACTGATAAAGCCACCACCCATGATCATCATAATCAAGAAACTACTTCCTTGGCTAGTGTTTTTTCCAAGTCCACTTACGGCTAGAGTAAAGATACAAGGCCATAAGGTACTACAAAACAAACCAACACTTGTTAGAGCATAAACACTTAACATTCCACTAGTTGTCATTCCTATAGCGGTTGCAATGATTCCAAGTGCTGAAAAAATCAATAACATTCTAGCTGGGTTTCCTTTACTGGCCATATCGGCGGCAATTAAAACCAAAATTACTAATCCATAGATATAGAAAGGAGTTAAGTCGTGTTTTGCAATGGCATTAACCGCTAAAAATACACCAAAAGCTAGGTAAGGAGCGATAAATCTTAGTATTTTTTGCCAATTCATATCATCTGTAAAAGCTTCAACAGCTCCAGTCCAACGACCAATCATCAAACTTGCCCAATACAAAGAAATGTATGGAGCAACA
The DNA here is from genome assembly GCF_057922445.1 of Flavobacterium sp. UM26. Classification (NCBI taxonomy): domain Bacteria; kingdom Pseudomonadati; phylum Bacteroidota; class Flavobacteriia; order Flavobacteriales; family Flavobacteriaceae; genus Flavobacterium; species Flavobacterium myriophylli. The sequence goes on from NZ_JBVHCY010000008.1 coordinate 167,648, forward strand.
TCTTTCGTTAAAAATCCTAATTTACTTTCCATGTAAGCCGGTAAATTACTTGCTGTAGAAACTTCTACTCCTACATACAAGAAAATAGCAATCATACCCATTAATAACTGCGGATATTGCAAAGCAGATTTTTTAGCAGGAAGTCCATCGTGAGCGTCTGCTTCTTCAACTAAAGCCGGTTTGTCTGGTAAAGATGAAAATTTTAGAAGTATTGCGACTAATAAGAAGGCTACTCCAAGTACTAAATATGGAATTTTTACACTTTCGATACTTGCACTAGTGTTGGCACTTGTACTTGAACCGAAAATAGCAAAACTAACAATAAGGGGACCAATAGTGGTTCCTAAATTATTTATTCCTCCTGCCAAAGTAAGGCGTTGTGAGCCTGTTGAAATAGGGCCTAATGCAATTGCAAGAGGATTGGCAACCGTTTGTTGTAAAGAAAAACCCAATCCAACAATAAAAAGACCTGCTAACATTAAAGGAAAAGAACCTGTATTAGCAGCTGGATAAAATAAAAGGGTGCCTAAAGCTGAAATTAATAGTCCCAAAGAAAGCCCGTTTTTATAACCGATTTTGTTTACTAAATCTTCTTTGATAACAAGGGAAACGGCCATGTAAATTAAAGATCCAACAGTGTAAGCTATATAAAAAGCAAAAGCAACTAATTGGCTTTCACCTTGTGATAAATTGAATGCGGTTTTGAAAACAGGGATTAAAATGTCATTACTTGCAGCGACAAATCCCCAAAAAAAGAAGACGGTTACTAAGGGAATAAATTGCCCCCAATTGGTTTTTAAATTTTCAGAATTCATGATTTTAATTTAATTAATAGGTTAGTAAAATAATTGTTGCTGCAATACCGTAAATGTATTTCTTAACTAACAGATAAAAAAATTATTTCGACGAAAAATCATCAGTTTTAAACCAACAACTTGTTTTTTTCTACAAAAAGCCTTTTTTTTATAGGTGGAGGATTTGTTTTTAATCTAAAATCTTACTCTTTACTTCTTTACTATAATTTCTTCCAATAGGAATGGTATATGAAGTTATTTGTATTCTATTTCCTTCAATTGTTTTTACTTTGTCTAGAGCTATAGTATACGATTTATGGATGCGAATGAAGCGATCTTCTGGAAGTTCATCGGTTAGTGACGAAAGTGATTTATGTGTAATATATGTTTTTTCTGAAGTTATCACTTTAATGTATTCTTTCATTCCTTCAATAAAAAGAATTTCGTCAATATTAATTTTAACCATTTTTTTATCGACTTTGATAAAAATATGAGGTTCTGCTCGATGATTTTCTTGTTTTGAAGTCAATCGGTTTTGAAACTCACCTGTTATTTTCGATATACATTTTATGAAGCGTGGTAAAGGAATAGGTTTTACTAAATAATCTAAAACATCTAAATCATAACTTTCAGCAGCAAATTCGCGGAAAGCAGTAGTAATTATGATCTTGGTATTCGATTTGTTTTTGTACAACTGAATCAATTCAAAACCTGACATTAAAGGCATATTAATGTCAAGAAACAAAGCATCGACAGTATTGTTATTTAAAAAGTCAAGTGCTTCAAGTGAATTATTAAAAGTAGCTGTTATTTCAAATTCAGGGAAGTTTTGAAAATAGTTTAATAAGACTTTAATCGCTAAAGGTTCATCATCAATCAGTACGCACTTAATCTTCATTGCTTATAGGGATTTGTAAACGAATTATATAGAAATTAAACTTGATTTGATGGCTTAATTTATAATTGTTTTTAAATATTAAATTCAATCGCTCTTTGGTATTGGTAAGCCCAATTCCCTTTTTAGATTTTTCATGTTGTGAAAGTACAAAATTATTTATTATTTCAAAATCAAGGGTGTTTTGAGGGGTAACTTTGCAATTAATTTTGATCTTCAAATCTTTATTATTTATTCCTCCGTGCTTAAAAGCATTTTCAATTAATGAGATTAATAACAATGGAGGAACACTTACTTGTTCAATGTTGGATTCGAGATTAATAAATACGGTAGCGTTTTCAAATCTTAATTTTTCTATTTCTATATAGTTGTGTATATAGTCGAGTTCTTTTATTAAAGGTACAAATTTAGTGCCTTCTATATCATAGAGTACATACTCCATCAAATGAGATAGTTTGATAATTACATTGGGAACTTTATCAGAGGCTTCAAGAGAAAGTGCATAGAGGTTATTTAGGGTGTTAAAGAAAAAGTGCGGTTGAATTTGATTTTTCAAATATTCGAGTTTGATTTTGTATTGGTTTTCTCTTAATATTCTATTTCGCTCTCGTTCTCTAAGCCAAGTTAAAGTTAAATATACAGATGATGCCATAGCCAAGACATACAGCTCTCCAATGCAAACTGCGAGAATATGATTGATTTCGAAGGGTTGATAGTCTCTGTTTGCTTCTGGCCAGATGTTTTTTGAAATTAAAAAATAAGTCAATCCCGTTTTTAAAACATAAATACAACCTAGGCTAATAAGAAGTGACAAAGTGTAAAGTGAGTATTTTGATTTTAAAACCAATCTTGGAACCAATACGAATAGATTGAAATACACCAATGGAATATGTAAAGCAAATTCTATTAGATTCGATTTAAAGGAATATTCATAATCATTAAAATAGGCTCCCCAACGCAGAAAGTTTAATAAAAAGTACAATCCCCAAAACCAAAAATGATTCTGGATTTTAATATCGAAATTCATGTCTTTTATTTTACTCATACAAATTTAAGGTTGGGAAGTGTTATGATGATTACTTTTGTCTTTTTTTCTTTGAAGATGCAACTTTAATGATTTTGTCAATAAAAACAAGCTTTTTTGAATAAAAAAGGAGTTAATAATTAAAATGACAATAAATTACAAAACAAGAAAACGTTTTCGCAAAACATATTATTGAACAAAAGATGTCGTTCGTTTAAAAAAAGTGACTGTTGGTATAATTTATTTTTTTTAACAAAACCTTAAGGATAAGTTTACATCATAACTAACAAATACATTTAAAAAAATGAAACAAATTTTATTAATCGTCATGATTATTTTTGCTTCGCAACTCTCATTTGCGCAAGTAAAAACGCTCAAAGGAACGGTAGTTGATGCCAGTGGTGCTCCCATTCCTTCAGCAAACGTACAAGTGCAAGGAGAGTCTAAAGGAACCACTACCGATTTTGATGGTAGTTTTGCCATCCAAGTAAGTGTGGGTAAGACTTTAATAGTTTCTTATTTAGGTTACGAATCTAAATCAGTAGTGGTGGGTGATGAAGATACTATTAAAGTAATCTTAAAAAGTGGTTCTACAACTGCTCTTTCAGAAGTAGTAGTAACTTCTTTAGGTATTAAGAAGACTAGAAAATCAATTACTTATGCCGCTCAAGAGTTAAAAGGAGAGGAATTCACAAGAGTTAAAGATGCTAACATTATTAACACGGTAGCAGGTAAAATTGCTGGTGTTGCTGTAACAAGAAGTTCAGGTGGTACTGGTGGATCGACTAAAGTGGTTATTCGTGGTAACTCTTCAGTGAGTAATAACCAGCCTTTATACGTAATAGATGGTATTCCTTTATATAATGGAACTTCTGGGCAACCTAATAATGCATTTGGTGATACAGCTGGAGGTAACCGTGATGGTGGTGATGTGGTTTCATTGATCAACCCTGAGGATTATGAAGGAATGACAGTTCTTAAAGGTGCAGCGGCTTCTGTATTGTATGGTTCTCAAGGAGCAAATGGTGTTGTGTTATTGTCTACTAAAAAAGCTAAGCAAGGAAAATCTCAATTAAAAGCTTCTTCAGTAACAACTTTTGAGTCTGCAGCATTTTTGCCAAAATTTCAAAGTGACTATGTTGCTGTTGCGGGAGGAGATGAATCTTGGGGAGCTAAGCAAAAAGTTAGAGATCATGTTAAAGATTTTTTTGAAACAGGAAGTACTCAAATTTCATCTTTGAATTTTTCAACTGCTTCTGATGTAGCCTCTACTTCATTATCTTATTCTAATACAACTGCATCAGGAATTATTCCTGGTAACGGCTTAAAACAAAACAACTTTGGCTTCCGTCAATCTGGTAAGTTGTTCGATAAATTAACAGTTGCTGCTAATGCAAATTATACAACTAGAACAGTAAACAATAGACCTGTAAATGGATACTATTTTAACCCATTGACTGGTGTATATCTAATGCCAAGAGGGAATGACTTCAACGAATACAAAAATAACTTTGAGGTATTTAGCCCTGAAAGAAACATGTTTGTTCAAAATTGGATGACTAATAGAGATATTATGCAAAATCCATTTTGGGCAATTAACAGAAATCAATCAGAAGATACAAACAACTTCTTCAATGGAAATATTGCAGTAGATTATCAAGCTACAGATTGGTTAAGAATTGCCGCTCGTTATAGCTATAACAGAATAGAAAGCGGATTTACAAAAGAAATTTTTGCTACTACTCAAGGAACGTTATCTCATATCAATGGTAGATATATTGATATTAACAACTTAAGTACACAACGTTATGGTGATTTAATTGCTACAATCAATACGAAATTCAATGACGACTTTAGTTTTAACGCAAACATTGGTACAAGTATCAATAATACTATGGCAAACAAACGAACTACTTTAGACTCAGGTATTGGTGGTGGTTTGCAAATTGCTAACTGGTTTACTTTAGGAAATTTTGTAAACAATGCGTTAAACTTACAAACTGTTGATGCTAGAAGAGAGGTACAATCTGTTTTTGCAGCGACTACTTTTGGTTACAAAGAAATGTTATTCTTAGACGTAGCAGCAAGAAATGACTGGTCTTCAACATTGGTAAATACTGACAAAAAAGGATTCTTCTATCCATCTGTTGGGGTTACAGCTATTCTTAGCGAAATGGTTAAAATGCCAGAATTCGTAAACTACGGTAAAGTTCGTGCTACTTATGCTCAAGTTGGTAATGATATTTTTCCATATGTAACTTCACCAGCATATACGTACACAGCAGAAGGTAGAAAACAACCAACTGTAGCTCCACAACCAGGTACTTCTTTACGTCCAGAGTTAAAATCAGAGGTTGAGATTGGTACAGAATGGAGATTGTTTAATAGCAGATTAGGTTTTGAGGTGTCTTACTACAATTCAAAAACTAAAGATCAATACTTGCAAATCTTAGCTCCATTAACTAACCCATTAGGTGTAACATTCTACGGAATCAACGCAGGAAGTATTTCTAATAAAGGTATCGAGGCTGTGGTGACTGGAAAAATTGTGAACGGTGACAAATTCTCTTGGGATGCTACGGTAAATTTCTCTAAAAACAAAAACGTAGTAGAGGAAATCCCTGCTGAATTAGGAGGTACAGTAGTTTTGACTGAAGCTGGTGTAAACAACTACAGATATGTGTTGAAACAAGGAAGACCTTTCGGAGTTATCGAAGGTGTTAATATCAAAAGAGATGATCAACGAAGAGTATTGTTGAATGCAGATGGAACAATCCAAAAAACTGGTTTTGAAGAAGTAGGAAATGCAAATCCTGATTTCATGCTTGGTTTCTCTAATTCATTCAAATTTGGTTCTTTCTTTGCCAATGTATTGATTGACGGAAGATTTGGAGGAAACGTAATGAGCTTAACTGAAGCTACAAATGACGAGTTTGGAGTTTCTAAAGCTACTGGTGATGCAAGAAATGCAGGAGGTGTTGTACTTAATGCTGTTTACCCTGATGGATCGCCTTTTGTTGGTAAATATGATGCTCAAAAGTACTACAGCCAAATTGCTGGTAGAGCAGGAGCAACAGGTGAGTATGTGTATGATGCTACAAATATAAGTTTAAGAGAAATTTCTATTGGTTATACTTTTAATACCAAGAAGTTGCCATTTTTACAATCTGCAAGTTTGTCTTTAATTGCTAGAAACTTAGGATTTATCTACAAAGACGCTCCATTTGATCCAAACATTTCTTTAAGTACAGGTGAAGGTTTGCAAGGTGTAGATGTTTTTGGTATGCCATCAACAAGAAGTATAGGTCTTAACTTAAATGTAACTTTCTAATCAAAAAAAAACATGAAACTAAATACAATTAAAAAAACAGCTATTTGTGTTTCCTTACTTGCTGCAGTAAGTTGCACAAACAATTTTGACGAATTGAATGCTAATCCAGAAGGTTTTACAGAAACACAGTTAGAACAAGATTTTAATAACATTAAAGGATCTTTTGCTCCAATATTTAATAACATCATTGTTTTGACACCAGAATGGAAGTATCAAGTTCAACAAGGTCTTCAAGGAGATATTTGGTCAGGTTATATGGCTACTCCAACGCCTTTTAGAGGTGGTACCAACAATACTACTTATGATTTAGTAGATGGATGGAATGGATTTGCTTGGGGGTCAGCTTACGGAGATGTAATGTTTAATGCTTATTCAGTGGAGCAAAAAGCAAAAGGTAAATACGATCAATTTTATTCATTATCATTAATTTTGAAAGTATTGGGAATGCATAGAGTTACTGATACTTATGGTCCAATAGTATATTCTAAATTTGGAACCACAGAAAAAACAATTGAATATGACTCTCAAGAGGAGGTTTATAATCAAATGTTTAAAGAATTGGATTTTGCTGTAGCCGATTTAACTAAAAGAGTAGATGCAGGAGAAGCTTCAACTTTTGCAACTACAGATTTATCTGGTTATAAAGGTGATTATCAAAAATGGGTAAAATTCGCAAACTCTTTGCGTTTACGTTTAGCGATGCGTATTGTAAAGAAAAATCCAACTTTGGCTAAGGCTGAAGCTGAAAAAGCGATATCTCAAAAATTCGGTGTAATGACAACTAATGATGATATATTCAAAGTAGTCTCTCCTAACTTTACTAATCCTATTGCTACCATTAGCGGTGCTTGGCAAGATGTTAAAATGTCTGCCGATATGGAGTCTATCATGGGCGGATATCAAGATCCAAGACTTTCAGTTTACTTCAAGACATCTAAACAGTTTCCTGGAGAATTCAAAGGTGTTAGAACTGGAATTGAGATTGCTGCTAAGAAAGACCATGAAGATTTTTCTGAAATCGGACCAATTGTTAATTCTAAAGAAATTGTATTAATGACAACTGCCGAAGTTTATTTGTTAAGAGCTGAAGGAGCATTAAGAGGATGGAATATGGGAGGAACAGCTCAAAGTTTATATGAATTAGGAATCACAAACTCTTTTGCTCAACATGGAGTTTCTGGTGTAGCTGCTTATATTGCTGATAATACTAAAACAGCTAAAGATTATGTAGACCCAAATTTCCCAGTAAATAATGGAGCTGCACTGAATACAGTAACTGTTGCATGGGATGCAGCAGCTTCTAATGAAGTGAAATTACAAAAAATTATCACGCAAAAATGGATTGCTGGTTTCCCAGAAGGACAAGAAGCTTGGTCTGAATATAGAAGAACAGGGTATCCAAAATTGTTTCCAGTACTTAAAAACACCAGTGGAGGAAAAATTTCTACAGCTTTAGGTGTACGTAGGGTAAACTTCGTGCAATCTGAAAAAGATGGTAATGCAGGAGGTGTTGCTACAGGTTTAGCAAAACTTGGTGGACCTGATACAGGAGGAACAAGATTGTGGTGGGATACTACAGGACCTAACTTTTAATTTTTTTAAAAAAGGGAATAAGTAATATAAGAGTTACTTATTCCTTTTTATTACAAATTGCATGTTTTATGTTTTGCTGTACTGTATAATTCATGCAATTTTTTCTTCCTTTTTTGGTAGGGTTAAGAAGAAATTGAAAGACAAATTTATAATGCATAAATCTGGTTTTTCTCATATACAAATACCATAAACGCACTTTATTGACTAAATAATGTCGTTGGTATATAAACTCTGACCGTTTGTTTTTTTTATTTTTTTGCCACAAATAATAGGCCTACATTTGAGGTATATTTAAAATTAAATTGATTTTTTTAAGATGTAAATCGAAATATATCAGTAATTTAAATTTAATTAATCCTTAATCTTCTTTTAGAAATTAAACAGACTATTTAGCAAGAAAACCAAAAAAAACTTTTAGAATTAAAATTATAGTACAATGAAAAATGCTTTAGAGATAAAACCGGATATTAGTTACAAAAGTGCGGGTAAATTTGAAGAAACTAGATTTGAAAAAATTCATAACGAAATTTTTAAAAACTCAGTTGAAGCCTCAAAAATTGTAGCCGAAGAAATTGCCACTTTGATTAGAACCAAACAAGAAGAAAACAAAAACTGTGTTTTAGGTCTTGCAACGGGTTCTTCACCGATAAAAGTATACGAAGAGTTGGTTCGTATGCATAAAGAAGAAGGCTTAAGCTTTAAAAATGTAATTACTTTTAACTTGGATGAATATTATCCAATGAACAAAGAAAGCAAGCAGAGCTATCACTATTTTATGCACCAGCATCTTTTCAATCATATTGACATCCACCCTGATAATGTTCATATTCCTGACGGAACCATAGCTATCGACGAATTGAATCAATACTGTATCGATTACGAAATGAACATTAAAAATGCAGGAGGTCTTGATTTTCAATTATTAGGAATTGGTAGAACAGGTCACGTTGGTTTCAATGAACCTGGATCACATATTAATTCGGGTACTAGAATCATTACTTTGGATCATATCACTAGAGTAGATGCTTCTTCTGATTTTAATGGAATTGCAAACGTTCCTAAACGTGCAATTACTATGGGAGTTTCAACCATTATGCGTTCAAAACGTATCGTTTTATTGGCTTGGGGGCAAAATAAAGCGGATATCATCAAAAGAACGATTCAGGGTGAAATTAGTTCAGAAGTACCTGCGACTTTTTTGCAAAATCATCCTAACGCAACATTTGTTTTGGATCAATCAGCTGCTTCTGCACTAACTCGTTTTGAAACGCCTTGGTTAGTAGGGGAGTGTATTTGGAATCAAGAACTAAAAAGTAAAGCGATTGTTTGGTTGTGTCAAAAAACAAATCAGTCTATTTTAAAACTTACTGATAGAGATTACAACAACAACGGTATGTCTGACTTGTTAGCGCAAGAAGGATCAGCTTATGATTTGAATATAAACATGTTCAATGTGTTGCAACATACCATTACAGGTTGGCCTGGAGGAAAACCAAATGCTGATGACGCACACCGACCAGAAAGAGCTAATCCAGCTAAAAAGAGAGTGATTTTATTTAGCCCTCATCCTGATGATGATGTGATTTCAATGGGAGGTACTTTTGCTAAATTAATCAAGCAAGGACATGAGGTTCATGTAGTGTATCAAACATCTGGAAATATTGCTGTGACTGATGATGAGGCCTTGAAATTTGCGGAGGTATGCAATGATTTTGTTGGTGAAGATAGTAGTAAAATCAACTTCCAAGCCGTAATTGATTTCTTAAAAAACAAGAACGACAATCAAATCGATTCTTTAGAAGTTAGAAAATTAAAAGGTCTAATTAGAAGAAGAGAGTCGTATGCTGCAGTACGTTACATCGGTTTAAAAGATGAAAATGTTCACTTCTTGGATTTGCCTTTTTACGAAACAGGTCAAGTAAAGAAAAACCCTCTTGGAACAGAAGATGTTGAAATTGTAGCAGATATCATCGCTAAAATTAAGCCACATCAAGTTTTTGCAGCAGGGGATTTAGCCGATCCACACGGAACTCATGAAGTGTGTTTGAATGCCATTTTTGCCGCTTTAAAACAATTAAAAGGCAAACCTTACATGAAAGATTGTTGGTTGTGGTTATACAGAGGTGCTTGGCACGAATGGGATTTACATGAAATTGATATGGCTGTTCCATTAAGTCCAGACGAAGTATTGTTGAAACGACAAGCGATTTTATTTCACCAATCTCAAAAAGATCGCGTGATGTTCCAAGGTAATGACTCAAGAGAATTTTGGGTACGCGCTGAAGACCGCAATAAAAATACGGCCAAATTATACGATGATTTAGGTTTGGCAGAATATGAAGCTATCGAGGCATTTAAACGATTTGATTATTAAGAATTAAAAATCCATTCGGTTGTGTATTCGGCCGAATGGTTCTTCTCGACATTAGGATTAACCACCTGATGGAAGATTTTATATACCAAAACCACTTATGAAATACCTTTTTATACTGTTTTTTGTAACATTAGCTACGACAGCTCAAGTAAGCAATGAGTCTTTAAATTTAATGCCTTGGCCACAAAAAATTGAGTTAAAGTCTGGAAATTTTCCATTGAATTCTTCTTTTAAAGTAAATGTTACCGGACAACCTAATCCTAGAGTTTTTGTAGCAGCTTCTAACTTTTTAAGACGATTGGATGGTAGAACTGGGTTATTTTTTAAGCAAGGTTTTGTGACTTCAACCAATGAATTTCCTGATGCGCAATTGCAAATTAATTGTATAAAAGCCGGAAGAATTGGCTTGTACGAAGATGAAAGTTATCAATTGACGATACAGTCGAATGCAATTTCAATCAATGCTTCCTCTGATTTAGGCGCGATGCATGCATTGGAAACACTTTTGCAATTGCTTCAAAATAATGCTACTTCTTTCTATTTTCCTAACGTAACCATCACAGATATGCCTCGTTTTACTTGGCGTGGATTAATGATTGATGCTGCAAGACATTTTCAACCTGTTGATGTTATTAAAAGAAACTTAGACGCTATGGCTGCGATGAAAATGAATGTTTTTCATTGGCATTTGGTAGATGATCAAGGTTGGAGAATAGAAATGAAAAAGCATAAAGTGCTTACAGATAAAGCCTCTGATGGTCTTTTTTATACTCAAGAAGAAATTAAAGGTATTGTTAAATATGCTGCTGATAGAGGTATTCTTGTGGTACCTGAAATTGATGTGCCGGGTCATGCTTCTGCAATTTTGACTGCTTTTCCAGAAATAGGAAGTAAAGTTGTGACGATAAATAAAGGGTCATCTGAAACTACGCAGAAAGCATCAGGTCTAGTTACTTATTCGTTAGAGAGAAATGCAGGTATTTTTACACCTACATTAGATCCTTCTAATCCAAGAACTTACCAGTTGCTAAGTGAGATTTTTGATGAAGTTTGCCCATTGTTTCCGGGTAAATATTTCCACATTGGTGGCGATGAAAATGAAGGCAAAGATTGGGATGCTAATCCTAAGATTCAAGAATTTATGAAGAAGAATAAGTTGGCCAACAATCATGAATTGCAGACTTATTTTACGATGCAGTTAATTCCGATGTTAAAAAAGCATAAGAAAGAATTGATGGGGTGGGAAGAAATTATGACTAAGAATATGTCCAAAGAGGCTATTATTCATTCTTGGAAAGGACCAAACGAAGGTGTAGCTGCTGGTAGTTCTTTGATCACAGCTGCTAAAAATGGCTATAAAACAGTTTTGTCCAATGGTTTTTATGTGGATTTGGTTCAAGGTGTTGAAAGTCACTATTTGAATGATCTAATGCCTAAAAATGCCTCGCTTTCCGCAGAAGAAAAGGCTAGAATTTTAGGAGGCGAAGCTACAATGTGGAGCGAATTGGTTACTCCCGAGACAATTGATTCAAGAATTTGGCCAAGAACTGCTGCTATTGCTGAAAGACTTTGGTCTGATGCTAATGTAACTGATTTGGCAAGTCTGCGAAAAAGATTGAAAACCATTTCTTTTCGATTGGAAGAATTAGGAATTACGCATATTCGAAATAAAGAAGTGTTGTTGCGAAATATTAGTAACAACCAAAATACAAATGCTTTGCAAATATTTTCAGCAGTTTGTGAGCCTTTAAAAATATATTCTCGTAATGCTGGAGGAACAGAATATCAAATGTATTCTCCGTTTACCTTATTTGCTGATGCTTGTACGCCAGATGCAGAAGATGCATTGGTTTTTAATGGATTAGTTGATGCATACGTAAAAAGTAAAGACGTCTCAGTTGAGAAAGACATTACTATCTTTTTGAATAAATGGATACAAAATCACAAGGATTTAGAGTTGTTAAGTCAAAATGCGCCATTGGTACAACCTCTTTTGCCTTTATCCAAAGCGTTACATGATTTGTCAGAACAATTGCTTTATAAGTTGCAAAAGAATTCCAGTTATAACGGTGATACAGCGAAAGAGTTATTAGAAAAATGCAACTCCAAAGCACACGCAGATGTTGAATTGGCGGTTTATTTAGGATTAAAAAAAATGGTAGAATTATAATTTTTCGTTCAATAATTAATAGTGTTTAGTTTGATTAAGTTTGGTTTATTTAGTTTCTATTAATTCTTGAATTGGTGTTAATTTCTTTTCAATTTGGTTATTGTTTTTTAAGAAATTAATGTAGAAAACCTAGTAATTTTACTAGGTTTTTTTGTTAATAATGGTGTTTTAATTTAAATTGAATTATCGATGAAAGATTGTAAATTTTTAATTGTTTTCCTTTTCTTTTCTATTTATGCTTTAGCACAAAAGCATAATGATTTTTCTGTGATTGCCTACTATACTGGTGACGATAGACAAATCGACACTTATGATGTTAAAAAATTGACTCATATTATTTATAGTTTTTGTCATTTAAAAGAAGGTAAATTAAATGTAGATACGGCTAAAGATTCTGCTGCAATTAAGCATTTGGTTTCTCTAAAATCAATAAATCCTAAATTAAAAGTGATGCTTTCTTTGGGAGGATGGGGAGGTTGTGAGCCTTGTTCAGAAGGTTTTGATTCAGCTGAAAAAATTGCTGTTTTTGCTAAATCTGTACAGGAAGTAAATGCCTATTTTAAATGCGATGGATTAGATTTAGACTGGGAATACCCTACAATCGAAGGTTTTCCTGGACACAAATTTCAACCTCAAGATAAGTCTAATTTTACGGCTCTTGTAGTTGCTTTGCGCAATGCTTTAGGACCAAAAAATGAACTGAGTTTTGCCGCAGGTGGGTTTATGAAATATTTGAAAGAGGCTGTAGATTGGAAAGCGATTGTTCCATTGGTTAATCGGGTAAATATAATGAGCTATGATTTAGTGAATGGTTATGCTACGGTGACAGGACATCATACTCCATTGTTCAGTACAAAAACAGAGGAAGAATCAACTGACAAGGCCGTTGACTATCTTTTAAAGTTGGGGGTGCCTGCAAATAAACTTGTTATTGGTGCAGCTTTTTATACTCGTATTTGGAAAAATGTTGCTTCTATCAATAATGGCTTATATCAAACTGGTGAGGCTACCAATGGCATTGATTTCAAAGATTTTGATACTAAATTAACTAAAGAAAAAGGCTGGATTTATTATTGGGATAAAAAAGCACAAGCCCCTTATTGGTACAACCAAAAAGAACAACTCTTTGCAACAGGGGATGACCCTAAGTCGGTAGCAATTAAAACAAACTATGCCATAAAGAAGAAGCTTGGTGGCATCATGTTTTGGGAATTGATTTTAGATAAAAACAAAGATGGAATGGTGGATAGCATAGATAATGTGTTAAAAACGAATTGATTATATGTAATTTATTTCCGAAAATACTGATTTATTACAACAAAAATAAATCAGTATTTTTTTGTATTTTTGCAAAAAATTTTTAAAAAAGCAATTCATGTTAACAGTTAATAATTTATCAGTTCAATTTGGTAAAAGAATTTTATTCGATGAAGTAAACACCACTTTTACTCACGGTAATGTTTACGGAGTAATCGGAGCCAATGGTGCTGGAAAATCAACCTTTTTAAAAATAATTTCTGGCGAAATGGAACCAACTTCTGGACATATCCATTTAGAACCAGGGAAAAGAATGTCAGTGTTGAACCAAAATCACAACATGTTTGATGAGCATACGGTACTTGAAACGGTGATGATGGGTAATAAAGTTTTGTATGCTGTCAAAAAAGAAATGGACGAACTTTATTTGGATTATAATGATAAAAACGCTGACAGAATTGGAGAATTGCAAGTGCAGTTTGAAGAAATGAACGGATGGAATGCAGATTCTGATGCGGCTGCTATGTTATCAAACTTAGGTATTACTGAAGATAATCATTATACTTTGATGGCCGATTTGGAAGGAAAAATGAAGGTTCGTGTACTTTTGGCACAAGCTTTATTCGGAAATCCAGACTTGTTGATTATGGATGAGCCTACCAATGACTTGGACTTTGAGACCATTGCTTGGTTAGAAAATTTCTTAGCTAATTATGAAAATACAGTAATTGTAGTTTCTCACGATAGACACTTTTTAGATGCTGTTTGTACACATATTTCAGACATCGATTTTAATAAAATTAGTCATTATTCTGGTAACTATACGTTTTGGTATGAATCTAGCCAATTAGCGGCGAAACAACGTGCACAACAAAACAAAAAAGCAGAGGAGAAGAAACAAGAATTAGAAGAGTTTATTCGTCGTTTTAGTGCTAACGTTGCAAAATCGAAACAAGCAACTTCTCGTAAAAAAATGATTTCTAAATTGAATATTGCGGAAATCAAACCTTCTAGCCGTCGTTATCCAGCTATTATTTTTGATCAGGATCGTGAAGCAGGTGATCAGATTTTGAATGTACAAGATTTGAGTGCTTCTGTAGATGGAGAGCTTTTGTTTAAAGGTGTAGATTTGAATATGGCAAAAGGAGACAAAATCGTACTCTTTTCAAAAGATTCTCGTGCAACAACTGCTTTTTATGAAATTTTAAACGGTAATCAAGTTGCAGATTCTGGTAAATTTGAATGGGGAGTAACTACTAATCAAGCCTATTTACCTAGTGAGAATCATGCTTTTTTTGAAAATGATTTAACCTTAGTAGATTGGTTGCGTCAATATGCAAAAACTGAAGAAGAAAGAGACGAAGTATATATAAGAGGTTTTCTAGGTAAAATGATTTTTTCTGGAGAAGAGGCTTTAAAAACAAGTAGAGTTTTATCAGGAGGAGAGAAAGTACGTTGTATGTTGTCTAGAATGATGATGGAAAGGGCTAATATATTGATGTTAGATGAGCCAACAAACCACTTGGATTTGGAGTCTATTACAGCTTTTAATAATTCATTAAAAAACTACAAAGGCTCTGTTATTTTTACTACTCATGATCACGAGTTTGCGCAAACTGTTGGTAATAGAGTAGTAGAGCTTACGCCAAATGGGGTAATCGATCGTTACATGACTTTTGATGAATATTTAGATGACGATAAGATACAAGAATTGAGAGTTAAAATGTATACTAGATAATTCAACTAAACCTTTCGAAAGAAAGGTTTTTTTGTTTTTACCTTCATCCCAAAAGATATTCATTTTATGTAAGACTTCTACTTTTATAACTATTCCTGGTTTATTGCTAAATCGAAATTTGTATATTTGTACACCAAACAAAACTATACCATGAATCAAAAAGTATTGCTCACTTCCAAAGAAGTCAATATCATCCTAAATCGTTTGGCTTGTCAATTAATCGAAAAACATCTTGATTTTTCTGAGACTATCTTAATTGGAATTCAACCTAGAGGTACATTTTTGGCCAAACGTTTAAAAAGTATTTTAGAAAACGACTACCAAGTATCCAACATAAAAATAGGGTTTTTAGACATCACTTTTTTTAGAGATGATTTTAGAAGAACCGATAAACCGTTGGAGGCCAATATTACACAAATTGATTTCTTGGTCGAAAATAAAAAAGTAATTTTTGTAGATGATGTATTGTACACAGGAAGAAGTATTAGAGCTGCTTTAACTGCTATACAGTCTTTTGGTAGACCATCAGGCATTGAACTTTTGACCTTAATTGATAGAAGGTTTAGTCGTGATTTACCCATTCAGCCAGATTATCGAGGTCGTCAAGTCGATGCTATTAATGACGAAAAAGTAAAAGTTACTTGGGCAGAACAAGGAGGAGAAGATGGTGTTTTTTTAATCAATAATAATCAATAAGTATAAAAATGAGCGAGTTAAGCGTAAATCATTTATTAGGAATTAAATATATCACCAAGAACGATATTGACCTTATTTTTGAAACAGCTGATCATTTTAAAGAAGTTATCAATAGACCCATCAAAAAAGTTCCTTCTTTACGAGACATTACCATAGCTAATATTTTTTTTGAAAACAGTACTAGAACCAAGTTATCATTTGAACTAGCTCAGAAACGTTTATCTGCAGATGTTATCAGTTTTTCTGCCGCCCAATCTTCCGTAAAGAAAGGAGAAACGTTAATTGATACTGTTAATAACATTTTATCGATGAAAGTAGATATGGTTGTTATGCGTCATGCAAATCCTGGAGCTGCTTATTTTTTATCAAAAAATGTAAAAGCAAGTATCGTAAATGCTGGAGATGGTGCTCACGAACATCCTACACAAGCTCTTTTGGATAGTTATTCAATCAGAGAAAAATTGGGAGATGTAGGAGGAAAGAAAGTGGTTATTGTTGGAGATATTTTACATTCACGAGTAGCCTTGTCAAACATATATGCTTTGCAGATGCAAGGTGCAGAAGTTAAAGTTTGTGGTCCAAAAACATTGATTCCAAGATATATCGAATCACTTGGAGTGACGGTTGAGTCAGATTTGCGTAAAGCATTGGAATGGTGTGATGTAGCAAATATGTTGAGAGTCCAAAATGAGAGAATGGATGTTAATTTTTTTCCTTCTACACGTGAATATGCTCAACAATACGGAGTCGATAAAAACTTATTAGATTCATTAAGTAAAGAGATTGTAATTATGCACCCAGGACCTATAAACCGTGGTGTAGAAATTACTTCTGATGTGGCAGATTCTCAACAATCTGTTATTTTGAACCAAGTAGAAAATGGAGTAGCAATTCGAATGGCTGTAATTTATTTATTAGCTTCAAAAATTCAATAAGATGAAAGTAGATACAAAAGGACATACAATAACTATTAAAGATACAGAAGGTGCTGTAACTACTTTTATTGAAAAAGTAACAAATCAATATGCCAGTTTCAAAGATTTTAACTTGATTTTGGATGTATCCAGTGATAAAACAGTTGATATTGCTTCCATAAAACTTTTTTTGCCTTTGGCCAAAAGCCATAAAAAAGTAAAAAAATCATTGGTTATTGTTGCAGATGGTATTGATTTCAATGCAGTTCCACAATCCATAACAGTAGTTCCCTCTTTGCTAGAAGCAAATGATATTATTGAAATGGAAGAAATTGAGAGAGATTTAGGTTTTTAATAAGGTATCTACATAATTTACTACCAACACGCTTTACTTTGAAATTAACCATACTAGGTTGCTATGCT
Organism: Flavobacterium sp. UM26; assembly: GCF_057922445.1. NCBI lineage: Bacteria > Pseudomonadati > Bacteroidota > Flavobacteriia > Flavobacteriales > Flavobacteriaceae > Flavobacterium > Flavobacterium myriophylli. The sequence goes on from NZ_JBVHCY010000008.1 coordinate 184,857, forward strand.
GCGACACCTCGAACTTTTACTAATCCAACCTCTCAATTGTTGGAAATTAAAAACAGGTATTTTTTAATAGATTGTGGTGAAGGAACCCAGGTTCAATTGCGTAAAAACAAAGTCAAGTTCACCAAAATCAGTCATATTTTTATTTCACATTTACACGGAGATCATTTTTATGGACTTATTGGTTTAATTTCTTCTTTTTCTCTTTTGTCTAGAGTAGCTGATTTACATATTTATGGGCCAAAAGGTTTAAAAGAGATTATCGAACTTCAATTGAAACTTTCACATTCTTGGACCAATTATACGATTCATTTTCATGAGTTACACTCAAAAGAAAGTGAATTGATTTTTGAAGATGAAAAAGTTAGTGTTTTTACTATCCCATTAAAACATAGAGTGTATACCAATGGTTTTTTGTTTAGGGAGAAAGAAGGAGATAGAAGATTAAACATCGATGTAATTAAAGAATTGGAAATCGATGTTTGTTACTATAAAAAGATTAAAAAGGGAGGCAATATTACATTAGATAATGGACAAGTTATTAATAATGAGCAGCTAACTTTTCCTGGGGAGCCAACAAAATCATATGCTTTTTGTTCAGATACAGTATATACAGAGTCACTAATTCCTTTGGTGAAAGGCGTAGATTTATTATATCACGAAACAACTTTTTTAGAAAGTGAATCACAATTAGCAACAAAAACGATGCACTCCACTGCAATTCAGGCAGCCACAATTGCTTTAAAAGCAAATGTAAAATCTTTACTTTTAGGTCATTATTCTACACGATACGAAAGTATTAATGCCTTTAAGGATGAAGCCTTAACAGTTTTTTCTAATGTGCAATTAGCAGATGATGGTACTACTTTCGAAATCTAATATAGGTACGTTTTACATAATCAATAACAAGAGAATATCTTAATTTATTCTTTTCTTTAAAAAATATGATCATGAAAGATTTAAGTAATTACAGAAAATCCTATGATAAAAGTGAGTTATTAGAATCTGCTATTCCTGAAGATCCAATTAATTTATTTAACCGATGGTTTCATGAAGTAGAGGATTTTGGTGGTGTAGATGAAGTTAATGCTATGACTGTTGCTACTATTGGTTTGGATGGATTTCCAAAATCAAGGGTTGTGCTATTAAAAAAATTTAATGAAGAAGGTTTTGTTTTTTATACAAATTATAATTCTCAAAAGGGTAGAGCTATAGCTGCGAATCCTAATGTATGTTTGTCATTTTTTTGGCATAGTATGGAACGACAAGTTATAATCAAAGGTCGTGCTCAAAAAACAAGTGAAGGTGTTTCTGATGGATATTTTGATTCAAGACCTGATGGAAGTAAATTGGGAGCAATTGTTTCTAATCAAAGTGAAGTAATTCCTTCAAGGGGTTTTCTAGAGAAGAATTTAAAAGAATTAGAACTCAAGTATGAAGGAAAACAAATTCCAAGACCTGATTATTGGGGTGGATATTTGGTGGTTCCTTTTGAGGTCGAATTTTGGCAAGGACGCCCTAATCGTCTACATGATAGAATACAATATGTGCTACAGGAAGATTTTTCTTGGACTATCAACAGACTTTCACCATAATATAAGAAATAAATTATAAATATATGGTAATCATGTAGTTCGTCGATAAAATTTGGTATTTCAACGATATTTTTATTAAATTTACATAAAGAATTAAATAAAAGTATTCATACTTTAAAGAAGTTTTTCCCAAATCTACTTTAAAACTTAAATTACCAAATGTCATGAAAACTACACTACGATTTGTTTCATTACTTTTTTTAGGATTGTTTATTTTGACTTCTTGTTCAAATGAAACAGAAGAAATAGCAGATACTGAAACTAAAACAGATATCGGTAATTCAGTTGCTTATAATTATTCTGCTACAGAACTTGAAACACTGACTTTGATTAACAACTATAGAAAATCTATGGGTTTAAATACTCTAGAAAAAATTAATTTTATTTCTGTTAAATCAGAAGAGCATGCAAATTATATGATTGCAAATAATGTTGTTAATCACAATGACTTTGTATCAAGATCTAATGAGATTATTAAGGTTTTAGGTGCTAGAAATGTATCTGAAAACATTGCCTATAATTATGCTACACCCTCAGGAGCTTTTGATGCTTGGTTAAAGAGTCCAAGTCATAAGGAAAATATAGTAGGTGATTTTACGCATTTTGGAATATCAATCCGACAAGATGCAGCTACTGGAAAAAAATATTATGTAAATATCTTTGCTAAGATTTAGATTTACTTTTGGTTTATCTAAAAAAAAAGCTACTTTTGATAAGTAGCTTTTTTAGTTTTGAAAAAATAATTAGAGCGCAGTTATAATAAATTCACTTCTTCGGTTCATTTGATGTTGTTCTTCTGTACAGTTAGACTTATTGGTTGGTTCACAACCACAATCATTGATAAGTTGCGACTCACCATAACCTCTACCTGTTAATCTAGATTTATCAATTCCTTTTGAAACTAGCCATGCGATTGTGGATTGTGCTCTTCGCTCTGATAAAGCCATATTATATTTAGCAGTCTGTCTACAATCGGTATGAGAACGAATATCTAATTTCATAGTTGGATTTTGGGTCAAAACATCTAATATTTTAGCTAAATCCAAAGCAGCTTCTTTACGAATATTAGATTTATCCAAATCAAAATAAATCATTTTGATTCCAAAACATTTACCTAAATCATCTCCTACGGCTACTTGGCAAATACTGCTTTCTAACTGAATATCGAGTTTGGTTTCGCCAGTGGTTGTTGGAATATTGATTTTAACTTCTTTTGGGTTGTACTCTTTTTTGATCGCTCTAACACTGTAACTTTTACCACATGCCACCTCAAAACTGTAGTTGCCTGAAGCATCGGTAGTAGTTTCTCCAACGGCATTGTATTGATTATCAATTAATGTAACAGCAGTATTGGCTAACAAAGCTCCTGTTTTACTGTCAGTTATGCTTCCTTTTAGAATTTGTTTACAGCTAGGTTTGAAATTGAATTTATAAATATCATCCGAGCCCATTCCTCCATCACGATTGGATGTAAAAAAACCTTTATTTGTAGCACTATCTCTAAAATATCCAAAGTCATCTTTAGGTGAATTCACTTCAGCTCCGTCATTTTCTATGGATCCTAAAGTACCATTTGGATTAATTTTAGCAGTAAAAATATCCAATCCACCTAATCCTGGATGACCATCAGAAGCAAAATATAATTGATTGTCTTTGGTTACAAATGGAAAAGTTTCTCTTCCTTCAGTATTAATTGCTGTGCCTAAATTAACAGGAGTTCCGTATGTTCCATCTGCATTAATACTTACTTTGTATAAATCTGACTGTCCAATAGTTCCAGGTCTATCAGAAGCAAAATACAACGTTTGCTCATCAGGACTTAATGCGGGGTGTGCCGTACTGAAATTGTTACTATTGAATGGCAATTCGGTCACATTAGTCCATCTTTTATTGACCATAGTGGCTTTGTATATTTTAAGTAATGTAACTTTGTTAGCATCTTTTCCTTTTTTGCCATCTAAAAAATTATTCCTAGTAAAATACATGGTGGTGCCATCTTTAGTAAATACAGGTGTTGCTTCATGAAATTTTGAATTAACATTAGCATCATAACGAACAGGATTACTTGGAGTAAGCTCGCTATCTACATTTGCAGAATATAGATTTGTGAAATGTTCCCCGGTCCAAGTATGGATGCGTTGACTTACCCCTCCAGTATCTCTAGCAGAGGCAAAGACCAATTGATTCTCTACGATTGCGCTTCCATAATCTGAATATTTAGAATTGATTCCAGCATTCTCTATAGTATATCGACCAACGTTTGCTTTGATTTCATTCAGATAATTAGTGTTGTTTTTCAAGCGTTTGCCTCGACTATCTTGACCAGATTTTCCCTCAAATTTTTTCAATATAGCTTCTGCTTCTTTTTCTTTTCCAATGGCTTTTAATGATTGGGCATAGCGATAGTAATATTCAGGTTCTAATTCTGGTGAGAGTTGGTATAATTGTTCATACCATTGAGCTGCCTTTTCAAAATCAGAGTTGAAATAGTATGCATTTCCTAATTTTTCGAACATTTCTGACGATTGATAGCCTTTGGCAGCAATACGTTCATACGTTTGTATGGCATCTACATAAGCGTAACTGTTGTATTTTTTATCTGCGGAAGCTATCTTGGCTTTTTGAGCAAAACTAGAACTCCAAAAAAAGGAGGTCACAGCAAGACAAAGAAGTAACGGTTTTTTCATGATCTAATTTTTTAAATCTTGCAACGTATTGTTTTATTGCTTGGCGGTTAATGTTTTATATTTTTCTAATAACTCTTCTGATAGTACTTTTTTACCAATATTATTTAAAGCGTTAGAGTACCTAAAATAATAATCAGGATTTACTTCATTAGTCATTTTAAATAAGGCTTCATAATATTTTGTAGCTTTTACATAATCATTTTTATAAAAATAGTAATCGCCTAGTTTCTTAAAAAGATCTATTGATTTAACTCCTTTATCCACCATTCTTTCATAGGTTTCAAGCGGATCGATAATAATTGTTTTATTGTCTTTGATCTCACTGCTGCTAGTATTAAAATCTCCATTTGAAGTTTTTCCACTAGTTTTAGTTTCAGAAGGATTATGTATTGTTTTTATTTTATGTATTGTTTTTTCTTTGATGATTCTTACATTGTCCGGTCCCAAATCATTGGTGTTAATTAAGTTTTTGTTGCTTACGGTATAGGTAATTTTAGAGCTTCCAAATGGCATATTTATGATTTCTGTAACTTCATACACTTTGTTTTCATTCTCATTACTATTTTTATCAACTGAATTTAAATTAATTTGAAAGACATCATTATTGCTATACATAAATAATGGACAGAATAAGCAAATAATAACAATTGATAAGGTTACTCTTAATTTCATGGTTAGAAAAATCTTGGAGTTGTAATTTTTTCATTGTTTTTGAAGATTTCATAACGCAAGAAAATCTCATGTGAACCTGAATTATAATTTTCTAAATTAGTAGTTTCTAAATCGTATCCATATCCAATGTACAAACCATCAGTGACTTGAAATCCAACCATTGCACTCATGGCGGCACTCCAACGATAGGCCACACCAACCACAACTTTCTCTACAAACATAAAGTTGGCCGAAACATCAACTTGCAACGGTGATCCTTCTACTAATTTGGTTAAAAATGCGGGTTTGAACTTGATATCATTTGACAAATCAAATACATAACCTCCAATTAAATAATAGTTTATCTTCTCTTTAAAAATGGCTACTTCATTATCATCGTATCGATTGGTTTGAATAAAATTTGGCACCGATAATCCTAAATAAGCTTTGTCAGAGTGGTAGTAAATACCAGCACCAATGTTTGGAGTGAAAACGTTTCTCAGATTTTGAAACTGAGGATCACCTTGATCAGCAGGATTGAGTTTGTTTACATTGAGATTAAAGATATTTGCAGTTGCTTTCATTCCAAAAGAAAGTTTGAAATTCTCTGAGGTGGGAATGGTATAAGAAAGATCTGCTGAAATAGTGTTTTCATTCGTTGGACCGATTTTGTCATTTACAAATGAAACACCTAATCCCAAGTTGCTATTATTTATCGGAGTGTTTATTGAAGCGGTATTTGTGGTTGGTGCTCCATCCAAACCTACCCATTGAGTTCGGTGCAAAGCAAAGATGCTCATGGCGCCTCGACTTCCTGCATAGGCTGGGTTGATATTGATGGTGTTATACATGTATTGGGTGAATTGTGCATCTTGTTGTCCATAACTCACCGTAGCCAGTAATATCGCAATGAAAGTGATAAATTTTGTTTTCATAATAGCTATTTTTTAGCATTTGAATTCTTCAGAATCCAGTAGGTTAATAGGTTTTTTGTTGCTGTATGTTATTAATTATAAGTAAATTACATATTTATTTTGATAAATACAAATAACCATCTTTTTTATTTTGTACAGGTTTACCGTTCAAGTCGTAAGAAGTGTAATTCAAGATGTAAAAATAAGTTCCTGTTGGTAAGCCTGATGACTGGCTAATTGTTGTTCTTCCTCTTGAAATTCCGTCAAAATAGTTTGAGGTATTGTTATAGTTTTTTGTTTCGAAAACTAATACACCCCAACGATTGTATATTTCTATACTATTTTCAGGATAACAGATGGTATCATCAATGTTTTCAATTTTAAAGATCTCATTTAAACCATCACCATTTGGAGTAAAGGCATTGTGTACAATTACAGTTCCACATCCTAAAACTTTACAATCAAAATTAACATTCATATTGATTATTACATTTCTTGGGCAATCTCCATTTGTAATTTTATATTCGAACTGATAATCTCCAACAGCTAGTTCAAATGCAGAGAAAATACTTCCATTTAGTGCAGCTGAATTACTTGAGTCAATCCAAGTTCCACCAGAAGGAATATTGGTTGGTAACAAGGAATTTAAATCTATCACAGACGTATCAGCATTACAAGCACTGCTATTGATTGTTATTGCAGCAATAGGAGTAACTTCTATGGTAACGGTAGCTGTATCGCAATCTGTAGGGAATTGAGTATTACATACTTGATAAGTAAATACATATTTTCCTACTGATATTCCACTCAAAATAGTTACATTTCCAACATTATCAAATGTGATGAATGGATTAGAACCAGTTAATACTTTAAAATTAACATCATTTGTTGTGGCATTAGTTCCATTCAGTAAATCATTTGCAGTAATTACATTTCCGATTACACCAGTTTGACTGCATTGTACAAAACTGTAATTATCATCAATAGCATCTAATCCAGCAAAAGTTTTACAACTAATTCCGAAATCAACATCCAAGTTTACACGCTTTTGTTCTGTTAGTGTAGCAAAAAGAACATTATTTGTTGTAGAACCACAATCGATATAGCTACTTGTTTTGTATGATTTTGGATTAATTGCTTTGCCTCCGGTAGATGGTAAAACTTTTACGAGACCAGTAGCAGCCATAGCTTGTGATGCAGCTTCAAACAATGGGTCTTCTTTAAATTCAATTCTATACTCGCCATATGCTCCAGCAGCAGGTCTTGTTCTCCAATATCCTAGAATTCCCATTGTAACAGTTCTTGAGAAGCCATTTGGTCCTGTGATATAGATGTTAGGAATATTGGTTGTCCCGTTTCCAAAACCAGCAGCGTTTAATTCTCCTGTGTTTTGAATTCCTTTATAACTTCCATCTCCATTGAAATCAATCCATTCCCATTTGCTATAGTCAATTGCTCCATTGGCATCTGGAATATTTTGGGTCACCAAGTTGTCGTTATTGGCATCATACCATTCATCTTGTTTGCCATTATTGTTTAAATCATACCAAACAAAGTCACCTAAAACAGGAAGATCTGTTTTACCATAACCAAAGTTTCTTTCTAAGTAATTACATTTTTCAACAGTAATAATTAAGAAACTAGGAGTAGTGTTGAATAACTCATAAGCACTATTCAAGTTGGCATCTTGAACTTGTAAAACATACTCTCCAGCTACCATATTGTCAAATGAGTAAGAACCGTCTGCTTTGGTAACTTTAAAAAGTACTGGTCCAGGAGTTCCGTTTAATGGCTTTAAGGTAATAGGTACATTTGCCAATGGAGTATTTGTATCTACATTAGAAATTTTGCCATAAACTTTTGTATTTTCATTACAAATAACAGTTACAGTTACTGTAGCAGTGTCACAATTACTAGTTGAACCAATTTTACATATTTGATAAGTAAGAACATAGGTTCCTGAAGGAGTTCCTTCTTTTATATCTATGGAACCGTCCGTATTCATTGTCATAAAGCCAGTTGGATCTGGAGTTACAAGAGATAAAGTAACGGTACTTAAACTCGCATTTTCTAGACCAATCTTGTCATTTGTTAGAACATTCAAGATATTTGATGCTCCATTGGCTCCATTAATTGGTCCAGCAGTATCATCAACGGCTAAAACAGGAACGGGTGGAGCCGGTGGTAACGATAATTCAACATCAACCGTTACAATTGCCGTGTCGCAATTATTAACATCAGCTTTTTCGCAAATTTGATAAGTCAATACATAAGTTCCTGTAGGAGTATTTGGTTTTACGTCTACAGAACCATCTGGATTTAGGATTAATGAGCCAGTTGGATCTGGTGTAACTAAGGTTAAATTAACATCAGCTGGATTTAATACAACTGTATTCAATGTATCATTTTTGAATATATTCAACACATTTGTAGCACCAAAGAAACCATCTGGAGTATATGCAGAATCATTTACTGCATCAATTTTGAATGTTGGTCTTGAAGTACAGAAAGGGTCAGCAGGTGGATAATTTACTATCACAGTAACTTCTGGATTCAATGCAAAAGTTACAGAGGCAGTAGGTCTGATGTTTTCGAATCCATCTGCTCCTTGAATCCATTTATTATCAACAAGCAACCAACCAGGCCAATCTGTTCCTACACCATTTGAGTCAACGGTAGCACCTGGCCATAAAACTTGTCCGTTTAATGGTAAGTTTTCCATTGTACTAACTATTTTATTAGTTCCATCTAACCAAGTTAATGTAACACCGTTAGTAGGAGTAAAGTTTACTGCTGTAGTGGTGTATTTTAAATAAGGAACATCATTGATACAAATAGCTTCTGCAGTAACCGTCATAATTGGTTTTACAATTGTAATAGTTACTGTTGCAGTATCACAATTGGTTGTGTTCAATTTTTCACATATTTGATAGGTTAGTGTCAAAGTGCCTTCAGGTGCATTTGCTAATACATCAACTGAACCATCTTCATTTAAATGTAAGTATGGGTTAGAATTGTCTGTTGAAAGTATCACATCATTTGGATTAACAGCAGTTCCGTTTAGCGTATCATTAGTGAAAACATTAATTACATTAGTTGTAATTTGATTTATTCCAACAATTGGTCCAGTAGTATCATTTACGGCATCAATTGGAGTTTCTTTTTCGCTAACAATTTCGCTGTCTTCATCAGAAACAGTACCTCCTTTTGGGTCTTTGCCAGTAGCTGACGCCACATTAAGCACTGAGCCTTTGTTCAAATCTTCTTGTGTTACCGTATAGCTTTGAGGAAACTCTCTAGTTTCACCTGTAGCTAATACTTCAATGGTTGTATTTAAACCTGTCAATGGGTCTTTAACCATTACTTGGTTCAAAGTAACGTTTCCAGTATTTTTAACTGTAATTACATAATTGATTATATCTCCAATTTTTGCAAAACTTGTTGTAATAGCAGTTTTAACAACCTCGATACTTGGACTTTGATTTAATTCGGTGATGGTACAATCAGTACATTCTGGATTTTTTGGACAAGTATTGCAAGGAGTAGGGTCAGACGAAGTATCAGTTACGGGTTTGTCGTTTGGATCTTTAGCAGTAGCCAAAGCCAAGTTGTATACCAATCCTGCGTTGATATCGTCTTGAGTAATGGTATGTGAAGCTGAGAATGTAGTGCTATCAGTTGCACCCACAGCAAGTGTTGCAATTGGTCCACCAGTTACCACAGCATTATTATCAGTTACCGTTACATTAGTCAAGGTAACATTACCTGTGTTTTTGATTACAAAGTTGTACGAAACGATATCGCCTACATTGGTTTTACCATCATTGTTGCTATCTACGTATACGCCATCTTTTGTGATGTCGATACTTGGGTTTTGATTCAATTCAGTAATAGTACAATCAGTACACTCTGGATTTTTAGGACAAGTAGCACAAGGAGTAGGGTCAGATGATGTATCAGTTACTGGTTTGTCATTTGGATCTTTAGCAGTAGCCAAAGCCAAGTTGTAAACCAATCCTGCGTTGATATCTTCTTGTGTAATGGTATGTGAAGCTGAGAATGTAGTGCTATCAGTTGCACCCACAGCAAGTGTTGCAATTGGTCCACCAGTTACCACAGCATTATTATCAGTTACAGTTACATTAGTCAAGGTTACATTACCTGTATTTTTGATTACAAAGTTGTATGAAACAATATCCCCAACATTGGTTTTACCATCGTTGTTGCTATCTACATACACCCCATCTTTTGTAATGTCGATATTTGGACTTTGGTTTAATTCAGTGATGGTACAATCAGTACATTCTGGATTTTTAGGACAAGTAGTGCAAGGAGTAGGGTCAGAAGAAGTATCAGTTACGGGTTTGTCATTTGGATCTTTAGCAGTAGCCAAAGCCAAGTTGTAAACCAATCCTGCGTTGATATCTTCTTGTGTAATGGTATGTGAAGCTGAGAATGTAGTGCTATCAGTTGCACCCACAGCAAGTGTTGCAATTGGTCCACCAGTTACTATAGCATTATTATCAGTAACTGTTACATTGGTTAAAGTAACGTTACCTGTATTTTTGATTACAAAGTTGTATGAAACGATATCCCCAACATTGGTTTTACCATCGTTGTTGCTATCCACATAAACCCCATCTTTTGTGATTTCGATACTTGGATTTTGATTTAATTCAGTAATAGTACAATCTGTACACTCAGGATTTTTAGGACAAGTAGTGCAAGGAGTAGGGTCAGACGATGTATCAGTTACGGGTTTGTCTTTTGGATCTTTAGCAGTAGCCAAAGCCAAGTTGTAAACCAATCCTGCGTTGATATCTTCTTGTGTAATGGTATGTGAAGCTGAGAATGTAGTGCTATCAGTTGCACCCACAGCAAGTGTTGCA
>NZ_JBVHCY010000008.1:195689-197651 GCF_057922445.1 Flavobacterium sp. UM26
CAATCCTGCGTTGATATCTTCTTGTGTAATGGTATGTGAAGCTGAGAATGTAGTGCTATCAGTTGCACCCACAGCAAGTGTTGCAATTGGTCCACCAGTTACCACAGCATTATTATCAGTTACCGTTACATTAGTCAAGGTTACATTACCTGTATTTTTGATTACAAAGTTGTATGAAACAATATCACCCACATTGGTTTTACCATCATTGTTGCTATCCACATACACCCCATCTTTTGTAATGTCGATACTTGGACTTTGATTTAATTCAGTGATGGTACAATCAGGACATTCTACGGATCTTGGACATTTTAAGCAAGGTGTTGAGTCAATAGATGTATCGGTTACAACTTTCTCCTCAGGGTCTAAGCCTTTTGAGATTGCAATATTGTAAACAATTCCATTGTCAATGTCATTTTGTGTCAACTGATGAACACCAGAGAATGTAGTACTGTCTGTTGCACCTGCGGTAAGTGTTGCAATTGGTCCACCAGTTACCACAGCATTGTTATCAGTTACAGTTACATTAGTCAAGGTTACATTACCTGTATTTTTGATTACAAAGTTGTATGAAACAATATCACCTACATTAGTGATTCCATCATTATTACTGTCTACATAAGTGCCATCTTTTGTAATATCAATTCCAGATTCATTAATTGTGTAATTATATTCAATACTACATCCTTTAGCATCAGTAATTAATACGCTATAATTTCCAGCGGTAAGATTAACTATATCTTCTGTTGTAGCTCCATTTGACCATAAAAATTGGTAAGGTTTAGTTCCTCCATTTACTGTAATATCAATGGCTCCAATATTGCAACCAACACAGTTATTGTTATTGGTTATTATTGAAGTAGCTGCAATAGCCGCTTCAGGTTGAGTGATTGTTACCGAACAAGTGGTTTTGTATCCTAATTTATCGGTTACTGTTACGGTGTGTAATCCAGCGTTTAGCGCCGTAGCTGTAGCGGTAGTTTCTCCATTATCCCAAAGGAAAGTGTAATCTCCGTTTCCACCAGTAGGAGTAACAGTTGCTTGGGCATTGCTATCACCAAAACATTTAGCAGGAGCTACTTGCACCACGCTACAAGCTAATACATCAGGTTGTGTGATGGTTACCGAACAAGTAGTTTGACACCCTTTGCTATCGGTTACTGTTACCGTATGTAGTCCAGCATTTAAAGAAGAGGCTGTGGCAGTAGTTTCACTATTATCCCAAAGGAAAGTATACCCACCATTTCCACCAGTAGGGGTTACGGTAGCTTTACCATCAGATAGACCATTTGCAGTAACGGCAGTATCTTGAACTACGGAACAAGCAATAGCTGCTTCAGGTTGCGTAATGGTTACCGAACAAGTGGTTTTGTATCCTAGTTTATCGGTTACAGTTACAGTGTGTAATCCAGCGTTTAGAGCCGTAGCGGTAGCGGTAGTTTCATTATTATCCCAAAGGAAAGTGTAATCTCCGTTTCCACCAGTAGGTGTAACAGTTGCTTGGGCATTGCTATCGCCAAAACATTTAGCAGGAGCTACTTGCACCACGCTGCAAGCTAATACATCAGGTTGTGTGATGGTTACCGAACAAGTAGTTTGACACCCTTTGCTATCGGTTACTGTTACCGTATGTAGTCCAGCATTTAAAGAAGAGGCTGTGGCAGTAGTTTCATTATTATCCCAAAGGAAAGTATACCCACCATTTCCACCAGTAGGAGTTACGGTAGCTTTACCATCAGATAGACCATTTGCAGTAACGGCAGTATCTTGAACTACTGAACAAGCAATAGCTGCTGCTGGTTGACCAATAGTTATCGAATTAGATTGTGAAGAACAAGAATCAGTTACGGTTACAGTGTAAGTTCCCGCTGGTAAGTTGTTCACTGTTGCAGTAGAACCCACTACAGTATTTGAAGCATTTTTCCAAGAATAGGTCACTGTTCCTACAGCACCTGTTACAGC
>NZ_JBVHCY010000009.1:0-165576 GCF_057922445.1 Flavobacterium sp. UM26
TGACAAAGTCCTAATCGGGGCATAAGTAGCTAACTTTGATGGAAGATAAGGTTCACTTTGTCAGTTTGGTTGTTGATTAAAAGTACTCTAAATTTATTTAGCAAATCTAAAGGATGGCAGTGGCATCCTTTGCCTTTTTTCTTTAAAAAGGCAAAGATATAACGGACAGCGGGACGATGCTGCCCAGAAAGCCTTTTGTTGCTGCTCCTAAAAATTCAATTAGATAGTATAAAAAAAGGTGCGGTTGATGAGCCGCACCTTTGGGAAATTTGTATGTTGATTTTATACCAATTGTTTCAAAGCGATTTCGAAAGCCGTCGCGCTAATGTTGTTTTTTGCAGCACTTAAAGCGTGTGCTTTCACGATAGCATTTTTGATGGTTTCGGACGTGTCTTGAAAGATAGCTTCGTCGGTCATTTGTACTTTTTTCTCCATGAAATAGGCGAAAACTCTAGCCATTCCACAGTTGGAAATAAAGTCAGGAATCAAGCTTACTTTGTGGTCTACATCTTCCATAATTGGACCAAAGAAGATTTCTTTATCGGCAAAAGGAACGTTCGCGCCACAAGAAATTACTTCCAATCCGTTTGCAATTAAACTATCGATTTGAGATTGAGTTACCAAACGAGAGGCAGCACAAGGCGTGAAAATTTGTGCCCCAATAGTCCATATTTTTTCGTTGATTTCCTCAAATGGAATCATATTTTCAGAAACCAATTTGTTGCCGTCTTTGTTTAGGAATAAAGTTCTGATTTCTTCGAATGAAAAACCATTTTCGTTGATTAATCCTCCGTCTCTATCAATGATCCCGACGATTTTAGCACCCATTTCAGCCAAATAAAAAGCGGCAGCCGAACCTACGTTTCCAAAACCTTGAACAATCGCTTTTTTACCTTTGATATCGCCACCGTAAATGCTGTAATAATGACCAACAGCTTGAGCCACTCCATAACCGGTAATCATATCGGCAACGGTGTATTTCTTGGTTACATCGGGAGAGAATTTTGGGTTTTCGATTACTTTGATTACACCTTGGCGCAATTGCCCGATGCGATTGATTTTGTCAGCTTCTGTAGGTTTGAAGTGTCCATTAAAAACGCCTTCTTGCGGATGCCAAACCCCACATTCTTCGGTCATTGGGATAACTTCGTGGATTTCGTCTACATTCAAATCGCCACCGGTTCCATAATAACTTTTTAATAAAGGAGAAACCGCTTTGTACCAACGTTGCAAAACGCCTTTTTTTCTTGGGTCGTTAGGGTCAAAGTTGATACCTGATTTGGCACCACCGATTGCTGGTCCTGAAACAGAGAATTTTACTTCCATCGTTTTGGCTAAAGACAAAACCTCGTTCATATCTAATCCTTTGCGCATTCTTGTTCCGCCACCGGCAGCCCCACCACGCAACGAATTGATTACGGTCCATCCTTCGGCCTCGGTTTCAGAATCTTTCCAATTGAAGATGATTTCAGGCTGTTTATTTTCGAATTTCTTTAATAAATCTTTCATTAAAAATGGGTGTTATTTTGTTAAGCAAATTTACTTTTTTCGACATACGAAAAAAAAATTTTGACATTTTTCGAATTATTTGATACCAATCGGTATCTTTGCGTATGAAGTCGTCAGAAATTACAAAAAGCAAGGTGCTACAAGAAGCAATTACTCTTTTTAATACAAAAGGGTATCGGGCTACTTCGTTGAGTGACATTACCAATGCCACTGGATTGACGAAAGGTGCTATTTATCGCCATTTTGAAAATAAAGAGCAATTGGAAATTGAAGCGTTTCAAAATATGATGCATTCGATTTTCAATACATTGCAAAAAAGAATCAAAGCAGAAAACAATACAAGAGATAAGTTGTTTTGTGTTTTGGAGCTTTTTCAAGACTATATTAATAATCCTTTTTTTAGTGGTGGTTGTCCTTTACTGAATGTGTCAACTGAAGTTGATGATACCACAATGGTATTAAAAGACAAAGCGTTACAAGCTTTAACCGTATTTAGAAATTCAATAGAAACGATTGTTATCAATGGTAAAACACATAAAGAGGTCAATGCTATTGTGAATGAAAAATTAGTAGCCATTGTTATGATTTCTTCGCTAGAAGGCGCGATAATGATGAGCAAGTTACAAGATTCAAATAGCGACATTGAGGCTGTAGTGAAGCATCTAAAAAATTGGATTGTGGCCGATGTATTATTATAAAAAAATTTACACAAAACGATACCGATTGGTATCAAAAAACACAAAATAAGATGAAATTTAAGAAAGTGATTCAAAAAAATATAGGATTTTACTTTAATATTTTAGCCTATGTTCACCCAAAAATGCTACAACGAAAAGGTTTTGCACTTTTTTGTAACCCCTTTGCTCATAAAGTGAAGCCACACCAAATGCAATTTTTGCAAAAAGGTATTTCTGAGGTCATTGAGTATGAAAACTATAATATCCAAACCTATAAGTGGGGGAATGGTTCCAAAAAAATACTATTTGTACACGGTTGGGCAAGCCATTCGTTTAGATGGAAAAAATATGTGGAGCAGTTGGTGCACCAAGACTTTACCGTTTATGCGCTAGATGCTCCTGCCCACGGATTGTCTTCTGGTAAAATGATACACGTTGTTTTATATGCGCAAGTCATCGATATGTTTTTGCAAAGGAATCCTGATGTTACTGCTATTGTGAGTCATTCCATTGGCGGATTTGCTACAACCTATTATTTAAATCATTACAAGTCTCACAATATAGAAAAAGCAATCATAATGGGCGCTCCTGGTGAGGCCTCTGATTTTTTTGACTTTTACAAAAAAACGCTAGGTTTGAGTTCAAAAGCTTTGGAGATAATAATCAAGGGGTTTGAGTTGCAATTGGGGCAATTACCTAGCTATTTTTCTACTGCAAAATTTGCGGAGCATCTTACCATTCCAGCTTTAATCATACACGACAAAGGAGATGAAGCGACGCATCATCATTATTCTATTCGATTAAACAAACACTGGAAAAACAGCCAACTGGTCTTAACCGAGGGCTTGGGTCACGATTTGAAAAGTAAGGAAGTGATTCAGTTGGTAGTCAATTTTGTTAACTAGTGTACTTAAATAAAAAGTGCCGCTCTTGATACAATATCAGGAACGGCATATCCTTTTTTGGGGGCAAAAAAGGGGGATTTACGATGCTTTTATTTTACTTTTCCTAAGAGTGCGTCTTTAAGTTCAGCATCTACAGGATTGTCCGACAACCAAATTCCGAAAAAGGCTTTTTTGAAATCAAAACCAGGAATCCTTCCTTCTAGTTGGTTGTTTTTGTAAACTAAAATTGATTTTTCAGTAGAAGAATAAATCAAATTGAAAGCGTCATTTTCGACAGTAGCTTCTCGATTTAATAGTTTTTCTAATAAATCCAGTTGCGTTTTAAATTTTGGTAAATTTTCTTCACCGATAGATTTTATGATTCCTTTGTGAAGAGATTTCGATAATTTTTGTGAACTCACTAAAGAAGAAGTGATTTGCAAACGAATGCCCATATTAGTATCGCTGTCTAAAATGTCTTTGGCATCTTCAGACAAAACAGTTAAGTATAATGCTTGTACGTAAACCTCTGTCCAAAATTTAGTTCGAGTTCCAAATCCGTTTAATTGTAATTTTTGATTTTCAAAATCGATGGTTCTTGGAACAGTTACACCATTAAGGGAAAATTTTTCTTGTGAGAATACGTTTGAAAATGAAAGAGTTAAAAATAAAACTACTGTTAATGTAATTGATTTTCTCATAAATTATTCTTAATTAAAAAATAGAGTGCAAATTTATATCAAAGGCAAGGTTTTTCAATACTGTTTTTTTGTGTTGAAAAAAGTATTGTGTATTTGTTAATGATTTTAAGTTCAATTTATTTTTAGAGCTATGCTTTGTTTTAAAACAAGACAGATTTATTGAGTTTTGTGTTAAATGATTGATGTTTAAAGAATGGGAAAAACGACTATTTTTTCAATTCCAGATGTTTTTTTTCTAGATTTTAACTTTTTCTGCTTTTATAAACGTCTAGTAACGAATGATTTTCTGTTTTTTTTGAAGCTTTTATTTAGATAAATCAAAGTTGAAAATTCAAAATTGGAAATGATTTTTTAGTGTTTCTTAGAAATAATTGTCAAATGTTTTAGACAAAAGCTAAATTCACGAAATCGTTTGAATTTTTGATATTTAAATTCTACTTTTGGATTCAAAATTTCAATACTTACTAAACAAACTAAATACAACATGGATTTTAATCTTACTGAAGAGCATTTAATGATTCAGCAGGCGGCAAGAGATTTTGCTCAAACGGAATTGCTGCCTGGAGTAATAGAAAGAGACGAACATTCTAAGTTCCCAACTGAGCAAGTAAAAAAAATGGGAGAACTTGGATTTTTGGGAATGATGGTAGACCCAAAATATGGTGGCGCAGGATTGGATAGCATTTCTTATGTATTGGCTATGACAGAGATTGCCAAAGTAGATGCTTCTGCAGCAGTAATTATGTCTGTAAACAATTCATTAGTTTGTGCGGGATTAGAGAAGTATTGCAGCGAGGAGCAAAAAATGAAGTATTTGGTTCCTCTTGCAAAAGGAGATGTTATCGGTGCTTTTTGTTTGTCAGAGCCTGAAGCTGGTTCGGATGCAACTTCTCAAAAGACGACCGCTATAGATATGGGAGACCATTATTTATTAAATGGAACCAAAAACTGGATTACCAACGGAGGAACAGCATCTACTTACTTAGTAATTGCTCAAACCGATATCGAAAAAGGACACAAAGGAATCAATGCTTTTATCGTAGAAAAAGGTTGGGCTGGTTTTGAAATTGGGCCAAAAGAAAAGAAAATGGGAATTCGAGGTAGTGATACACACTCCTTATTATTTACTGATGTAAAAGTTCCTAAAGAAAACAGAATTGGTGCTGATGGTTTCGGATTTGCATTTGCTATGAACGTGTTGAACGGTGGTAGAATCGGAATTGCTTCTCAAGCGTTAGGCATTGCTACTGGAGCTTATGAATTGGCCTTGAAATATTCGCAAGAGCGTAAGGCATTCGGAAAAGAGATTTTCAAACACCAAGCCATTGCCTTCAAATTGGCGGATATGTACGTGAAAATTACAGCTGCCAAATTGTTAGTAATGAAAGCAGCTTGTGAAAAAGATGCTGGACAAGATATTGCACATTCTGGAGCTATGGCAAAATTGTATGCCTCAGAAATTGCATTAGAAGTAGCGAACGAAGCAGTTCAAATTCACGGTGGAAACGGATATGTGGCAGAATACCACGTAGAGCGTATGATGCGTGATTCTAAAATTACTCAAATTTATGAAGGAACTTCCGAAATTCAACGAATTGTGATTTCGAGAGGTTTGGTTTCGTAAACAGAGACTATACTATTTTAAACCATTAAAGAACTAAGACGGTAAGTTCCTAATTTACCAAATCTTACTTCTTTAATGGTTTTTTCGTTTTTTTACGAATGAGAAGTTGAACAATCTAAAGCAACCTGTGTTTGTTTATAAGACCATTTGCTTATTTTTGCCTTATGAAAAAGATTATCATCACAGGAACTTCACGAGGTATTGGATATGAATTAGCTTTGCATTTCGCCAATGCGGGTTATCAAGTGTTGGCCATTTCAAGAAAAACACCTCAAGCGCTAATCGAAAATGCAAACATCACTTGTTTGTCAGTCGATTTATCGACCGAAGAGGATTTGTATCAAGTAACAGATTTTTTGGATAGCAGCTGGAAAAATGTGGATGCCATTATACATAACGCTGGCGCTTTGTTGAATAAGCCTTTTGCGACCATCACTCAAGCTGATTTTGAAGCCATTTATAGAGTCAATGTTTTTGGAGTAGCAAATCTTACGCGAATCGTTTTGCCTTATCTGCAAAAAGGAAGCCACGTAGTAACGATTAGTTCTATGGGAGGCGTTCAGGGTAGTTTAAAATTTGCAGGTTTAGCGGCTTACAGTTCAAGCAAAGGAGCAGTAATTACTTTATCAGAATTATTGGCTGAAGAATATAAAGAGCAAGGCATTGCTTTCAACGTATTAGCGTTGGGTGCCGTACAAACCGAAATGCTTGAAGAAGCTTTTCCTGGGTATCAAGCCCCACTTTCGGCTGCTGAAATGGCTCAATACATTTTCGACTTCACGCTTACCGGAAATAAATACTACAACGGAAAAGTATTGCAAGTCACGACAAGTAATCCTTAGCCCCCTGGCCCCCAAAGGGGGAACTAATATGAGCGATACCCTTTTAAAATATTTACCAGAACACGCCGTAAAGCCAGTTTTCGAACTGATTGTTGCGAATCAAGTGCATTTAAAGATTGTGAATGAGCGTGTCACTCGCCACGGAGATTATCGTAAGGGAATGAGTGGAAAGCACGAAATCACCGTAAACGCTAGTCTCAATAAATATCGTTTCTTGATTACGTTAATTCATGAGATTGCTCATTTGGTGGCTTTTGAAAAATTTGGACGCAACATCAAACCCCATGGAGCAGAATGGAAATATACTTTTCAGCGTTTGATGGTTCCGTTTATTAGACCCGAAATTTTCCCCAATCATCTATTGCCATTATTAGCCCGACACTTTAAGAATCCTGCAGCGAGCAGTGATACAGACGCTACTTTAGCTTTGGCGCTAAAACAGTTTGACCAACAAAACGATAAAAACTATATCTTTGAAATCCCTTATGGAAGTATTTTTAGAATTCATAATGGAAAAATTTTCAAAAAAGGAGCCCTAAGAACAAAAAGATACGAATGTGTAGAGTTGAGTTCCAATCGGATGTATTTGTTTAATCCCAATGCTGAAGTAGAACTTTTGCCTCATTAATTAAGTATATTTAGCTTTTGCTAATGTGCTAAAAGACATAAAATACCATGAATAAAAATTATTATGCCATCT
The DNA here is from genome assembly GCF_057922445.1 of Flavobacterium sp. UM26. Classification (NCBI taxonomy): domain Bacteria; kingdom Pseudomonadati; phylum Bacteroidota; class Flavobacteriia; order Flavobacteriales; family Flavobacteriaceae; genus Flavobacterium; species Flavobacterium myriophylli. The sequence goes on from NZ_JBVHCY010000009.1 coordinate 6,938, forward strand.
TGATGGCTGGAGGAGTAGGCTCTCGTTTTTGGCCAGTAAGTACTACAGAGTTTCCAAAACAATTTCACGATATGTTAGGAACTGGAGAGACCTTGATTCAAAAGACATTTAGTCGATTGTCGCAGTTAATTCCAAAAGAAAATATCCTGATTCTCACCAATGAAGTATACAATGCTATTGTACTTGAGCAATTGCCTATGGTGAGTCAAGAACAAATTGTTTTAGAACCTGCTATGCGAAATACAGCTCCTTGTATTTTATTTGCTTCGCTAAAAATCAAAAAAATGAATCCTAATGCTGTTGTTGTTGTTGCTCCTAGCGACCATTGGATTGAAGATGAAGTGCAATTTGTAGCCAATTTGCAGCTTTCTTTTGATTTATGCGAAAGAGAAGAGACACTAATGACTTTGGGGATTTTGCCTACTTTTCCTAATACGGGTTATGGTTATATCGAATATGATAAATTGGATAGTAGGCCTATTAAAAAAGTAGTACAGTTTCGCGAAAAGCCAGATTATGCTACGGCTAGAAAGTTTATTCAAAGTCGTCACTTTTTATGGAATGCAGGTATATTTATTTGGAGTATTAATGCCATTCTAAAAGCTTTCGAAACCTTTCAACCAAATATGTTGGCGCATTTTATGAATGGATATAGCAGTTATAATACTCCAACGGAGAATGATTTTATAAAAGAATATTATCCATTGGCTGAAAATATTTCTATTGATTACGCCATAATGGAAAAAGCTAAAAACACATATGTTTTGCCTGCAACTTTTGATTGGAATGACCTAGGAACTTGGGGATCATTGTATGATAAACTGCCTAAAGATAAACAAGACAATGCGGTAGTGAATGCAACAGTGATTTTAGAAAATGCTTCTAATAATATCATTCGTACTGCGGCAAAAAAACTAGTTGTTGTAGATGGATTACACGATTTTATTATTGTAGATAAAGAAGATGTGTTGTTGATTTATCCAAAAAGCAAAGAACAAGATATAAAATTGATTGCTAATAAATTGAAAGAGTAACAGATTGCTGTTAGCAACAATTAGATGGATTGCTAAATTAAAAAAGGCTTGTTTCAAAATTGAAACAAGCCTTTTTTTATCCTTTTAAATAAGCTTCTCTTACCTTTTTGAATAAGTTCGAAGAGTAAACAAAGTCCACAATTGCTTCGTTGTCGGTTTTGAAAACTTCTTCTTTTGTGCCTTGCCATTCTTTGACACCGTTTTTTAGGAAAAGGATGTTTTCTCCAATTTCCATTACAGAGTTCATGTCATGGGTATTAACAACGGTAGTAATGTTGTATTCCTCAGTAATTTCTTTGATCAAATTATCAATCACTGTAGAAGTATAGGGGTCTAAGCCTGAGTTGGGTTCGTCACAAAATAAATATTTAGGGTTATTTACTATAGCACGAGCAATAGCGACCCTTTTTTGCATACCACCAGAAATTTCCGAAGGTAGTTTTTTATGCGCATCAATCAAGTTAACTCTTTTTAAAACAAAATCTACACGGTCTTTCGTTTCTGAAGGAGTATTGTGTGTAAACATTTGTAAAGGGAAGGCTACGTTCTCAGCAACAGTCATAGAGTCGAACAAAGCACTACCTTGAAAAACCATTCCGATTTCTGTTCGTAATTCCCTCTTTTCTTCAGGCAATAATTCGGAGTAAATTCTACCATCAAAAGAAATAGTTCCTTTCTCGGGATAATGAATGCCTAACAAACTTTTTAATAAAACGGTTTTTCCAGAACCACTCTGACCAATGATTAGGTTGGTTTTACCCGCTTCAAAAAGACAAGATACTCCCTTTAAAACTTTACTGTCGCCAAATGATTTTTCTATGTTTTTGATTTCTATCATGAGCCAAGTAATAATTGAGTTAAAATATAGTTTGAAGTGATGATACATACAGATGTCCATACAAAGGAGACTGTACTCGCTTTACCAACTTCGAGAGCTCCGCCTTTCATATAATACCCATGAAAAGAAGGGATAGTAGCCAAAAGCATCGCAAAAATGATGGTTTTTATAAATGCGTATGTAATATGAAAAGGAATGAAATCCAGCTGCACTCCAGTGATAAACGATTCGCTTGAGGTAAAACCTCCGTAAACAGCAGCCATCCATCCGCCAAAAACACCTAAAAACATACTAATGCCAATTAAGAATGGATACAATAACAAGGCGATTATTTTAGGAAATACCAAATAGTTTAGCGAGTTAACCCCCATAACTTCCAAGGCATCTATTTGTTCTGTTACACGCATAGTTCCAATACTAGAAGTGATGAATGAGCCCATTTTTCCCGCCATAATTATGGAAATGAAAGTAGGAGCAAACTCTAAAATCACGGATTGTCTTGTAGCAAAACCAATTAAATAAGTTGGGATTAACGGATTGGTTAGGTTTAATGCAGTTTGAATAGAAACTACGCCACCAACGAAAAATGAAATGAAACAAACAATTCCCATAGAGTTGATGATGAGATCGTCGATTTCTTTAAAAATAAGGTTCTTCATTACAGACCATTTGGTTTGTTTGATGAAGATTTCTTTGAGCATCAGGAAATATTTTCCGATTTGTGATATGTAGCGAAGTAGCATCATAGGTTGTAAAATAGTACCAAAAATAGTGATTAGTTTTCAACTGCTGGTTAAAACAGTTTTTCTTTCATTTTTTTCCAGCGGTAGTTTCTAAAAAATTTAGCTTGCTCGGGTGTTACAAATAATGGTTTTCCAGATGATTTCGCTTTCCAAAAACCCATTATGTAGTCAATAAATAAAAGGGGTTTTCCTTTTCGCATGGCCAATTTTAATGATGAAATAGCTGTGATGATAAACCCATAACCCAAACTGTAAAAAGCTTCGCCTTGTTTGTATCGAGCGGCTTTGTTGTAGCTTGCGCCAGTTGGTTTAAGGTGTTTTACATGCAAACTTTCGTCGGTGACTACTTTCCAATTGTAGAACTTGCATAACAATTCGTCTACAGTATCCCAGCCCATAGCTGGTTTTAGCCCGCCAATTTGTTTGAAAGTTTCTTTTCTGTAGGCCTTTAGCGCACCACGAATATGGTCTTTGTCAGTTAAATTTTCTAATATCCACTCCCCATTTTTTTCGATGTAGCAAAAACCACCCACCATTCCAATGCGGTCATCGGATTTGAAATGTTTAATAATGGTTTCGAAATAATTGGGAGGAAATATTAAATCAGCATCAATCTTAACAATTAAATCATAGTTATCGTCCAAGGTTTCGAATCCTTTTTCAAAAGCTTGAATGACTTTACTTCCCGGTAGATGTATGTTTTCTGATGATTTATTGACCAAACTTATGTATGGATTGTTTTTAGCAAATTCCAATACAACTTCGGCAGTTCTATCTGTTGAATTGTCATTGACCACCACAATTTTTGAAGGCAAAACCGTTTGCGAAATCAGTGATTGCAATGTCAAACCAATTAAAGCTTCTTCGTTATAGGACGGTATGACGATGTAGTATTTCATAAAATTCCTAAATTTTAAAATTCCAAATTCCTAATGATTGGATGAGTCCAAATTGGAAATTGGAATTTCATTTTTGTGATTTGTTTTTAGGCTCGTTCAGCATAAACAATATAATATCTTGGTGTGAAAAAACGCAATAGCGGACGGAAGCCTATTTTTTTTACGGGATGTGTGAATTTTTCTCTTGCGATAATTTTCCAGCCTGTTTTTTCTAGCAACCAGTCCAATTGCCAATCTTCAAATTCGTGGTAATGTCTGTCCCACATATCAGTTTTGCTGCGATAAGCGGGTGAAAACCATAAACGAAGAGGGATTGAAATCAATAATTTGTCGCATTTTACATTTTGTAAAACAGTATAAGGATTCAATAAATGTTCAAAGATTTCGAAGGCAGTAAAAACCGTATAGTCTTCAGATTGTAAGGCGTTTTGATTGTTGTCTAAATCTTCGCCAGTGGTGTTCTTTACAGTATATCCATTTTCTTCCATGATTTTTGAGAAAGGGTTGGGAACGCCTAAATCAAAAATGGTTTCAGAAGTTGAAATGTGTTTTTGTAAAAATTCTAAAGTATGCTTGAATCGTTTATTGGGAAATGTTTTTTCGTACATAGTAATGGGTGTTGACCTTTTGGAAACAAGGCGCAAATATACAAATTATATGTGTTTTGAAGGCATTGTAAATAGGGTGTTATCTTTTAACTATTTTGCCACAAATTACACTAATGCAGCACAAATTTTAAGGCGTTTTGATTTCACAAATTCATACTATCGTATTATGAAATTTACAATCTATTTCAAGAAATTGTTCAAGTGATTTGTGTATTCGTGGCTGCTTTTTTTAAATGAATGTCCTGCGTTGTTTAGCCCAGATAGAAACGAAAAGCCCACAGCACTGGGGTTTAATTTTTGCTGGTGCATCAAAGCGACTAAAAGAAGCTCTTGAGGCGCCTTGTAAAAATAAACTCCAGGGCGAGGACTTGTAGTGTATAGCTGGATTGGCTCCTGAAAAATAGTGATTAGTCCATAGTGATTAGTGATTAGCACAATTTGAGCTAGGGGCTTAGGACTAGTTACTAAGTACTACTAGTAGCGATATACAAAGGCATTGACATTCATTCCGGCACCAACTGAGGCAAACATTATGACGTCTCCTTTGTGGATTTCGTGGTTTTTGATTTGGCCTTTCGTCAATAAGTCGTATAAAGTTGGGACGGTGGCAACACTACTGTTTCCTAGTTCGTTGATGCTCATTGGCATAATGTCTTTAGGAGGAGTTTGTCCATAGAGTTTGTAAAAACGGTGAATGATAGCTTCGTCCATTTTTTCATTGGCTTGATGAATCAATATTTTTTTGATTTGATTGATTTCGATACCGCTTTTGTCCAAACAACTTTTCATTGCAGCAGGAACCTTGCTTAGTGCAAATTCGTATATTTTTCGGCCATACATTTTGATATAGCGCGTGTTGGGATTCAAGTCTTGGTTGTATGACTTTCCGAAAAACAGATAATTGGCTTCGTCTATGGCAAAAGTACCGCTTTCGTAAGAGAGCATACCTGTTTCTGAATCTGAGCCTTCGATAATCGCTGCTCCAGCACCATCTGCATAAATCATAGAGTCTCTATCGTGAGCATCTACTACTCTTGATAGGGTTTCGGCTCCAATAACTAAACAACGTTTTGCCATTCCAGAAGTGATAAAGGCATTGGCTTGCAATACGCCTTCAATCCATCCAGGGCAACCAAAAAGTATGTCGTAAGCCACACATTTTGGATTCTTAATTTGCAATTTGTTTTTTACTCTTGTCGCTAGACTTGGTAGCGTGTCCGCTTGAATTGTGCCGTAATTGACATCGCCAAAGTTGTGGGCATAGATAATGTAGTCAATGGTTTCGGGATCAATTTTTGCGTCTTCAATAGCTTTTTCTGAAGCAAAAAAGGCTAAGTCTGATGAGTTCAAATGATCCTCTGCATAACGACGTTCTTCGATTCCTGTAATTCCTTTGAATTTGCTAATCACTACATCATTTGGATAAGCAAAAGCGGATCCGTCTTCGTTTAAAAAGACATGTTTGTCAAAGTCGGTGTTGTGAATTTTTAGGGCTGGAATGTAGCTTCCAATTCCGGTTATTTGTATTTTCATCAGGGTATTTTTGGTATAATCTTAGCTAAATTAAGCATTAAAAAATAATTCGAGCAATAAAATTTACTATGCATGCATATAATTATCAAATAACATTTTTTTTGTTGAATTATTGTTTATTTTTTAATGAATTCTGTGTTTTTTGGAAAATCTCAATCGATTGAAATCGGTAGTTTCAGTTTTTTTTTGATTTTAAGTACTTTTTTATTTAAAAAAAGAAAAGCCCGACAAATAAAATTATGTCGGGCTTTATAGTTGAAAAATTATTAGTTTTTAACTTTCCATATACGCTTCAATAGGAGCACAGCTACAAACTAGGTTTCTGTCGCCATAAGCATCATCAGCTCTGCGCACAGTAGGCCAGAATTTGTTTTCGGCAATATACTCTAATGGGAAAGCAGCTTGTTCTCTGCTGTATGGGAAATCCCAAGTTTCAGCAGTTAGCATCGCTAATGTATGAGGCGCGTTTTTCAAAACGTTGTTGCTGTCCTCGATAGTTGCGGCTTCGATTTCTTTTCGGATGGAAATCATAGCGTCACAGAAACGATCCAATTCTTCTAAGTTTTCACTTTCGGTTGGTTCGATCATTAAGGTTCCTGCCACTGGGAAAGAAACTGTTGGTGCGTGGAAACCATAATCCATCAAACGTTTAGCGATATCCGTTACTTCGATTCCTTTTTGTTTGAAAGGACGACATTCCAAAATCATTTCGTGAGCGGCACGACCCATTTCACCAGAATATAAAGTGTCATAGTGACCGTTCAATTTTTCTTTGATGTAGTTGGCATTTAAAATAGCGTGTTCCGTTGCTGATTTTAATCCCTCAGCACCTAACATAGAAATGTATCCATAAGAAATCAAACAAACTAAAGCAGATCCCCATGGAGCAGCAGAAATAGCGGTAATGGCATGTTCTCCTCCAGTTGGAATTACTGGGTTTGTTGGTAAAAATGGAACTAGTTGAGGAGCTACACAAATTGGTCCAACACCTGGTCCACCACCACCGTGAGGAATAGCGAAGGTTTTGTGTAAGTTCAAGTGGCAAACATCCGCGCCAATAGTAGCTGGGTTGGTTAAACCTACTTGAGCGTTCATATTCGCTCCGTCCATGTATACTTGACCACCATTATCATGAATGATTTTGGTGATTTCGCAAATTGCACTTTCATAAACACCATGTGTAGAAGGATAGGTTACCATCAAACAAGACAATTCATCTTTATACTCAATGGCTTTTTGGCGTAAATCTTCCACATCGATATTTCCGTTTTCCAAAGTTTTGGTTACCACGATTTTCATTCCTGCCATAGCAGCTGATGCTGGATTTGTACCGTGTGCGGAGGAAGGTATAAGCGCTACATTTCTGTGGTGATCTCCACGAGATTGGTGGTACGCACGAATCACCATCAATCCTGCATATTCTCCTTGAGCACCTGAGTTAGGTTGTAAAGTAGTACCAGCAAATCCTGTGATTACATTTAATTGTTGTTCTAATTTGCGCAACATTTCTTGGTAACCTTGTGCTTGATCTAGTGGAGCAAAAGGATGAATGTTGTTCCATTGTGGGTTGCTCAACGGTAACATTTCTGAAGCTGCGTTCAATTTCATGGTGCAAGAACCTAAAGAAATCATCGAGTGGTTCAATGATAAATCTTTACGCTCAAGCATTTTGATGTAACGCATCATTGCTGATTCAGAATGGTATTTATTGAAAACATCGTGTTGTAAAAACGAAGACGTTCTATTTAATTCTTCAGGGAAGTGGTTGGTTGCTGTTAATTCAGTAATTTCTGGAGCTTGAGTTTCTTTTGCGGCAGCGAAAATGTTAACAATTTTGGCTACGTCTTCGATGCTTGTGGTTTCGTTGAATGCAATAGAAACTGTTGCTTCGTCGATGTAGAAAAAGTTAATTTGGTTTTGCTCTGCTAAAGGTTTAATTTTTTGAGCGTCAGCTTTCACTACAATGGTGTCGAAGAAAGCGCTGTTGGTTTGCTCGTAGCCTAATTTAGTCAATTCGTTAGCAGTTGTTGCTGCCACGGCGTGTACTTTATTGGCGATATATCTCAAGCCTTTAGGTCCGTGATACACAGCATACATACCGGCCATTACAGACAATAGTACTTGTGCAGTACAGATATTTGAAGTCGCTTTTTCACGTTTGATATGTTGTTCACGAGTTCCTAAAGCCATTCTCAAGGCTCTATTTCCGTTCGCATCAATAGTAACACCAATAATTCGTCCTGGCATAGAACGTTTGTATTCTTCTTTTGTTGCGAAATACGCAGCGTGGGGTCCACCATATCCTAATGGAATTCCGAAACGTTGTGTAGTTCCAATTACTACAGCTGCTCCCATTTCGCCTGGAGGAGTCAATTTGGTTAAGCTTAAAATATCAGCCGCTACTGCTACTTTTATTTCGTGAGCTGCAGCTTTTGAGATAAATTGTGAATAGTCATATACTTGACCGAATTTACCAGGATATTGTAACATTGCTCCAAAAAACTCTTCCGAGAATTCGAAAGTTTCGTGGTTGCCAACTACCAATTCGATTCCGATTGGTGTAGAACGTGTTTGCAAAACCGATAACGTCTGTGGTAAAATTTCTTCAGAAACGAAGAATTTGTTGGTATTGTTTTTCTTTTGTTCGCGGGTTCTTACATCAAAAAGCAAAGCCATAGCTTCAGCCGCTGCTGTACCTTCGTCAAGAAGTGAGGCATTGGCAATTTCCATTCCGGTAAGTTCAATCACCATAGTTTGGAAATTCAAAATCGCCTCTAAACGACCTTGTGCGATCTCGGCTTGGTAAGGCGTGTAAGCCGTGTACCATCCTGGGTTTTCAAAAATATTTCTTTGAATTACAGCAGGAACAATCGCTTGGTGATATCCTAAACCAATATAAGATTGGAAAACTTTATTTTTATTACCTAATTCTTGAATGTGCTTCGCAAATTCATATTCTGTCATTGCGGGATCCAATTGCAGTGGTGCTTTTAGACGAATGTCATCTGGAAGGGTTTCATAAACGAGTCGTTCAATAGAATCAACTCCAATGGTTTTCAACATGTGTTGAAGGTCATTCTCTCTTGGACCAATGTGTCTTAAAGCAAAAGCATCTGTTCTCATTTGTACTAAATAGTGTTTTTTTTATATTCTAAAACAAATTGGTCTGTAGTGTAATGTTTTGGATTACTTTTGATTATACAATCATCAGACTTTTTTTGAATTAAAATAGTAGGTGTTGTTTTTTTGTGGTGCAAAAATAAGTATTATTAATAATTCAAGACGTATTTTGTTGGGTAATTTTTATTGATTTTTCAACTAAATCAATGATTTGTTTACAATTGATTAATTTTGTTTAATGAAGATTTTCAGACATTTATTTCGTTTTTACATCAATAGCAGCGTACACGTGGGCTTGTCTTGTTTGGCTTTGTTTTGTATTACTCAACAACAGTTATTTTTTTCTTCCCCTTTTTCTTTGTCGCTATTTGTGTTTTTTGGGACAATTTTCGCCTACAATTTTATTAAGTATGAGTCTTTAATCAGAAGGAGAAAAAATGGTATTCGGAAGGAATTAAAAGTAATTGGTTGGTTTAGCGCGGTTGTTTTTTTGGGATTACTCTACTATTGCTTTCAGTTGCGATTTCAGACGCAATTAGGAGGTTTTTTTATTGTAGCACTCACCTTATTGTATGCTTTACCTTTTTTTCCTAATCGAAGCAATGCCAGAAATTGGAAAGGGATTAAAATTTATATTGTGTCTTTGTGTTGGACTCTGGCTACTGTTTTTTTGCCTGCTTTAGAAGCAGATTTTTCATTGGATGTTATGGTCTTTGTTTATGGTTTGCAGCGGTTTATTTTGGTATTTGTACTCATCCTAATTTTTGAAATCGTCGATTTAAAAAACGATGATCCCTTATTACAGACCGTACCACAGCAAATAGGAGTGGACCGAACTAAGAGCCTTGGTTTTGGCTTGTTGGTTCTTTTTTTAGCTTTGGATTGTTTGAATGGGAACTTTAGTTTACTTTCTCTTTTTTTTATCCTAGTTACTGCTCTTTTTTTGGCTTTTGCCAATGAATATCGGTTTAAATATTACACCTTGTTTTGGGTGGAGGCGATACCAATTTTTTGGTGGTTGGCACTTCGTTTATTGCTCTAAAAAAAACCGAAGCGGTAATGCTTCGGTTATGTAATTGAATGCTGAAATTGATTAAATCAATCCTGCTCTCTTTAATAAAGCATCTGCCTTTGGCTCTTGCCCTCTAAAGCGTTTGTAGAGTTCCATTGGCAATTCGGTGCCGCCTTTTGAAAGGACGTGGTCTTTGAATTTTGTCGCCACTTCTTTATTGAAAATGCCTTTTTCTTGAAAATAGGCAAATGCATCGGCATCGAGTACTTCGGCCCATTTGTAACTGTAATAGCCAGACGAATAGCCTCCTGCGAAAATATGGGAGAAAGAAACCGACATACAGTTTTCGGTAACATCAGGATATAGGGAAGTGCCTTCAAAAGCCGTTTTTTCAAAAGCTTTGATGTCAGTAATCGCGCTTGGATTGTTACTATGAAAGGCCATATCTAAAATTCCAAAACTCAATTGGCGTAGCGTAGCCATTCCTTCTTGAAAACTGGCACTTTCTTTTATTTTATTTACATATTCTTGTGGAATAATTTCGCCAGTTTCATAATGTTTGGCAAATAAAGCCAGCGCTTCAGGTTCGTAACACCAGTTTTCGATCACCTGACTTGGTAATTCTACAAAATCCCAGTATACTGAGGTTCCTGACAAGCTTGGATAAATAGTATTAGCCAACATACCGTGTAATCCGTGACCAAATTCGTGAAATAAAGTCGTTACTTCATTAAACGTTAGCAAGGAAGGTTTGGTGGCGGTGGGTTTGGTGAAATTACAAACATTAGAAATGTGAGGTCTTTCGTTTATGCCGTCTTTAATGTATTGCGATTTGAAAGAAGTCATCCAAGCACCGTTTCGTTTGCCTTTTCTTGGGAAAAAATCGGCGTAGAAAATAGCCACGAGTTCGCCAAATTCATCTTTTACTTCATATGTGGAAACTTCTTCGTGGTATTTATCGATGTCGAAAATTTCCGTGAAGGTCAATCCAAATAATTTATTGGCAATAGTAAAAGCGCCGTTCAAAACATTTTCTAATTGAAAATAAGGTTTCAGTTTTTCGTCATCCAAATTGAATAATTTTTGCTTCAATTTTTCAGCATAATAAGCGCCATCCCATTTTTCTAATTGTTCTATGCCATCTAATTCTTTGGCGAAAGCCGATAATTCAGCAAATTCTTTTTCGGCAGCGGGTTTGGCTTTGGTCAGTAAATCATTCAAAAACGATTTGACTTTCTCGGGATGTTGCGCCATTCTTTCTTCCAAAACAAAATGAGAATGCGTTTCATAGCCTAATAAATTTGCTCTTTCGAAGCGTAACTTGGCAATTTTCAAGGCAATTTCTTGATTGTCGAATTCGTTATTTTGAAAGGCTTTTTTACCAGCAGCGATGGTGATTTCTTTGCGCAATTCGCGATTGTCGGCATAGGTCACAAACGGAAGGTAACTTGGGAAATCCAAAGTGAAAATCCAACCCTCCAAATCCTTGTTTTTGGCCAATGCACTCGCTGCTTCAATAGCACCTTCTGGTAAACCTTTTAAATCGGCTTCATTAGTCAAATGCAATTGGTAGTTGTTGGTTTCGGCTAAAACATTTTCACTGAAAGTCAATTTGAGTTTAGCCAATTCCGTATCGATTTCGCGCAATTTTAGTTTGTCTTCTTCCGAAAGCAAGGCACCATTTCGAGAAAAACTTTTGAATTTTTTATCCAATAATGTCGCTTGTTCTGGCGATAAATTCAAGCTGTCTTTTTGCTCGTAAACCGATTTTATTCTTTGGAATAAGGCCTCGTTTAAGGTGATATCGTTGCTGAATTCGGTCAACAAAGGCGAAACTTCTTGGGCGATTTTTTGCATCTCATCGCAAGTTTCTGCCGAATTCAAATTAAAAAAAATAGACGATAAACGGTCCAAAGAATTTCCTGAAAAATCCAAGGCCTCGATAGTGTTTTCGAAAGTCGGAGCTGCTGGATTGTTGATGATGGCGTCAATTTCCGCTTTTGCTGCAGCGATATTCTCGATAAACGCAGGTTTATAATCCTCCAATTTTATCTGAGAAAAGGGTGCAGTATTGTATTTCGTTTTGAAGGTAGAGGTTAAAATTTCCATAGATAAGCCCCCTAACCCCCAAAGGGGGCATTGTAGGGTATTGAGTTAATAATTTTTGTGTGTTTTTTTCGGATTTTACTCCCCCTTTGGGGGTTGGTGGGCTAATCCCTCAGCCGCTTTGTTTACGGCATCTTTCAATCCTTCTTTATAAAGGACGATTTTATCTAAAACGCATTTATCAGCACTACCAATGATTTGGGCGGCCAAAATTCCAGCGTTTTTAGCACCGTTTAAGGCCACAGTGGCAACAGGTACGCCACCTGGCATTTGCAAAATCGACAATACAGAATCCCAACCATCAATAGAATTGCTTGATTTTACGGGAACACCAATCACTGGTAATGGCGACATCGAGGCTACCATTCCTGGTAAGTGTGCAGCGCCTCCCGCTCCAGCAATAATCACCGAAATACCTCGCTTATGGGCATTTTGGCTAAAATCAAATAATTTCTCAGGTGTTCTGTGCGCCGAAACAATATCGACTTCTACTGCTATATCAAATCCGTTAAGGATATCGATGGCGTCTTGCATTACAGGCATATCGGATATACTGCCCATTATTACGGCTACTTTCATATAAACCCCCTAACCCGCCTTGGCGGGGAATTCCTACTAGGGGTGAGTAGGGTTTGAGTTGTTATTTATTATAATTCTGGAATCATATTCCAAATGTCAATATTGAATTCTTCTTGAATGGCTCTTAAGTATTTCAGGGATTCTATTTCATTTTCAATTTTTTCAGTGAAATACTCGTAAACTGAAATTTGTTTTTCTGATATTCTCTCTTTTCTTCTATTAATGAATCTCTTCCTGTTTTTTACAAAAATTTCATCGTTCAAATTCAAAAGATCAATTAGATTTTTGGCCTCAATATCTTCAGGATTGTGAAGAAAATAACCGTCAGAATAAATTAATCTTGATTCAAAATGCTCATCAAAAGGATATAGGATAGGTTCAATCCAAGTACTTCTTTTAAGATTATTTGGTTTATGTTTAACCATATACCAATTTTCATATGAATCGATATTTGAATATTTTAAATTTGGGTTAAAATGTTCAATATCTACTGCGTCGTTAATTCCAATGTATTCTTCGGTGTAAGCACAAAAGTTTTTTTGTTCTTTTAATAAAATCTTTCCTAATATAGAATTATCTCCTTTTTTGTATTTTATATCATTCAGAATAACCTCAGAATTGGAGTTTTTAATTATTCTTCTCATACCTTAAAAATTATACTCGTCTCCAATTTTTTCTAGTTTTTCAGCATATTCTTTTTTGATTTTTTCATCTTTCTCAAAGTGTATTTTTTGCTTCAAATCTAAATATTCATTGTATTTTGCCTGTCCAAACTTGTTGATGTAATTGATGCCAAAATCATTATAGAGTATATCATTCGGGTCATCTCCAATTGGCGATGTACCTCTGCGAACCGCTACTTTTCCTTCTTCGTCAAAATAGAGTATAAAACGTTCTTCGGCTTCAAAAGAGGCAGTAATAAATGGAGAATGTGTGGCTACGATAAATTGTGCGTCGGGTGCCAGTCTCTGATAATGATCCATTAGTTCCATTTGCATATCAGGATATAAGGAACGTTCAGGCTCATCAATTAAGATGATAGAATCTTTGGTGTCAAGTTTGAATAATGGTAAAAACGACAATAGTAGTCCTTTAGTTCCATTACTAGTATTTTGGATTGGGATAATTTCTTCTGTTTTTTTGTTTTTTATTGGGATAGAATATTCGGTGTTAACCAAATCAACTTCCAAATTTAATTTTTCCAAAAGAGGATTGAATTCTTTTGCAAATTCTTCAATTTTGTTAGGGTTTTCTTTTTGCCATTTATCAAATTCTAATTGGATTGTAGAAATGTCTGTAATTGGTTTTTTGTGAACAAAATCAGACATTTTTTGAGTAAAATTTTTACGATAGAGTAAAATTTCTTGTAACAAGAAAAGCCACATTTCAGGCTCAACATTTTCATCAAAAGAGGAATTAAAATCTTCTTGACCGACAAAAGTTGTGTCAACGAGTTGAATCTTTTCTCGATATTTTTCAAATAAGTCAATTGGGTTTTTTGTAAAAATATCAATATTCTTATCTGAAATTAAATTGGCTTTAAAGTAAAATACATCTTTTTTGAGTTCAGGAACTATTAATGTAGAGCCATATCCGTCTTTGTTTTTGAAAATATAATTTATGCCGTTATATTTGAATTCTTCTGCTTTTCTATTAAATTTATTTTTATCAAAGTGTAATTCAATTTCGCCATTCAATGTTGGTAGATAGTGACTAAATATAGATGGAGAAGAAGTGTTTCCATTTAATAGATTTAAGTGTAAAGCACAATTAATCTGTTCATAAATTAATTCCAACAAACCTGTTTTTCCAGTAGCACTTTGTCCAATAAAACATATTTTATCCAAGGGTTGACCTTTACGATCACCACTTTGATACGTAAAATCAAAATCCAGATTTTCTAGATGTCTAAACTGATTGATATGTAATTTTGAAATTTTCATATATTGAATTTTTACAAAGCTAATTTAAAAAATCATAGGTAAAGGAGCAACGTAACTAAGGACTAATTACTAATCAATAGATACTATTTACTAAGTACTAATCACTCTTATCGTATTCTTTACCTCCTCCGCAATTCTTCTTGCTTCGGCCATATTTTCATTGGCAATGGTCACGTGTCCCATTTTTCTAAAAGGACGGGTTTGCTTTTTACCATAAATATGTGGGGTAACTCCATTCCAACCTAAAATCGTTTCGATGTTTTCGTAAACCACGTTTCCAGAATGACCTTCGGCACCTACCAAATTGACCATAATTCCAGCCACTTTACTATCGGTATTGCCTAAAGGTAAATCCAAAATGGCACGTAAATGGTTTTCAAATTGTGAGGTATAACTCGCTTCAATGCTGTAATGACCTGAATTGTGCGGACGAGGCGCCACTTCATTTACCAATATGTCGTCGTCTTCGGTTTGAAACATTTCAACCGCCAAAAGTCCTACGTGGTTGAATTGTTGCGAAACATTTAGCGCAATAGCTCTAGCTTTTTCGGCTACTTTTTCATCGATTCTAGCAGGACAGATTACATATTCTACTTGATTGGCTTCGGGATGGAATTCCATTTCGACCACAGGATAGGTTTTGATTTCGCCCGATGGATTGCGGCAAACGATAACGGCCAATTCATTTTTGAACGGAATCATCGTTTCGGCTATACATTCTACATTGGGTAACAAATCCAAATCCGAAGCTTTTCGAACCACTTTTACGCCGTTTCCGTCGTAACCAAATTCAGTACATTTCCATACAAAAGGCAATCCAACTGCGCTCGATGTAACAGCTAATTGTAAAGCATCAAGATTTTCAAATCGAGTATAGGGAGCGGTTGGAATATTATGTTTTGTGTAAAAATCTTTTTGCACGCCTTTGTTTTGAATCAAACGCAAGGTTTTTGGCGAAGGATATACTTTTTTGCCTTCGTTTTCTAGTTTTTCTATGGCTTCTAGATTTACCAATTCGATTTCGAAAGTCAGAACATCGACTTGTTTTCCAAAGTTGTACACGGTTTCAAAATCCATCAAATCGCCTTGAAAGAATTGGTTGCAAGCGATTTTGCAAGGGGCTTCGTCGCTAGGATCGAGTACGTAAGTTTGGATGTCAAATTTTCGAGTGTCAAACAATAGCATCTTGCCTAATTGTCCGCCACCTAATATGCCTAGTTTAAAATCAGAAGAAAAAAAATTCATTTGTTTTATAGTGTGTTTAAAAATTCATCAGGAGTAAGCACTTTCATTTCTGCATTTTTATAGTCTTTTAAATCTCTTGTTACAATGCATTCTATGGTGTTAATAGATTGTGCTGAAGTGATTTGAATGGCGTCTTCGAAATCTTTGTGATTTGATTTTAAGCTTTTTTTGATGATATTGATATCCACCGGAATAATCAATACGTGTTCAACAACGTGCTCTAATGCCAATCTTGTTTTTTCCTCAGAAATTGATTTTTTTAAGATATAATGTAATGTTGTTATAGTATTTGAAGAGGAATATAATTTTATTTTTCTTTTAATAGCTAGATTATAGATTGATAACGATTTATGAACAAATGGTTCTCTATTAGCAAAAATATCAACTAATATATTGATGTCGATAAAAATATTTCTCATATACCGTATTTCTCTTTGTAATGCTCGTCCCTAGCTTTTTTTACATCAAAATCTTTAGGTAATTCAATAATACCAACGAATTTTTTTAAACTTGGATCTATCTCGTCGTCTTTGTTTTCTTGTGAATTATTTGATGTAGAAACCAAACTTTTAAAATAGTTTTCTACCATTTCTGACAAACTTCTACCAGTACCTTTGGCATAGATTTTAGCTTTTTCTATGACATCTTTTTCTAACGATAATGTGAGTTTAGTGTTCATATACGTATAGTTTTTGCAAATGTACGGATAATTTTCATTTCGTTTATTTTCGAAAATAGAAAAACGCTACTTTATTTTCTTTAATATCTCCTTTGAAACGGCTTTATAGGCTGCGGATTGATTGGGATAGTCTTTTTCGATGATAATTTGTAACTCAGGATAAATCCAATCATTCGATTTTCCTAGAACGAATAGTGTGCGGATACTGTAGCATTTGGCCGCTACTTTAGTATCAGAAATCAACCAATCAAAGCAGCATTCCGTTATTAGTTCAAGATGTTTTGGGGTGAGTTGTATGGTCTTCTTTTTAAAATGATTTTCAACCAATAACTGCATTACTTTGGCAACCGGACGAATCGCACTTTCATTGTTGAGTTGATTTAAATGCGAACAAAAAAAATCCAAATGAGATTGCAGCCATTCTAGTTGACTATAAGCCACTTGTTCCAAAACCCAACATGCTTTGTATGACTTTTCATCTTCAGTAGCAAAGCAAAGATGTAGCAATTCTTCAAAATGAGCGGGATGGTTCAAAACAAATTGTGCCGCCAGCACTCTTTTATCTCGATAACCACTTACATAATCTAGATGGGACAACAGTTCAGTGCTCATTTTGGATGGTTTTAATTTAAAAATACAAATTTAAAATCAATTGTTAAATGTCAAATCCGAATTCTGTATCTTTGCGCATTATTTTAAACCTAAAAATAATGATACAACTTCACGATAAACAATTTGTTCCGTTTATTTCTGCTAACGAAATTGATTTTGCTATTACCAAATTAGCCGCTCAAATTCAAGACGATTTTGCCGATGAGACTCCTGTTTTTGTTGGAGTTTTGAATGGATCATTTATGGTGGTTTCAGATTTTATGAAAAAATACAAAAAACCTTGTGAAATCACTTTTATTAAGATGGCTTCTTATGAAGGAACTTCTTCTACAGAGAATGTAAAACAATTAATAGGTTTGAATCAAGACCTTTCAGGTAGGTCAGTTGTGATTCTCGAAGATATTGTAGACACCGGAAATACTTTGGTAGAATTAAAAGAATTGTTCAAAAGTCAAAATGTAAAGCATTTCAAAATTGCCACTCTTTTCTTTAAGCCTGAAGCCTACAAGCAAGATATTAAAATTGATTATATCGGCATCCGAATTCCAAACAAATTCATCGTTGGCTACGGACTAGATTATGATGGATTGGGAAGAAACTTATCTGAAGTATATCAACTAAGCGAATAACTAAAATTAACTATAACTAATTAAAAGGTAATCTTTACATGTAAGGTTGCCACTTTTAAAATTACAAAAATGATTAACATTGTTTTATTTGGGAAACCAGGTGCAGGAAAAGGAACTCAAGCAGAATTCCTAAAAGAAAAATACCAATTAGTTCACATTTCTACAGGAGATGTATTTCGTTATAACCTGAAAAATGATACCGAGTTAGGAAAACAAGCTCGTGTTTATATGGATGCAGGAGATTTAGTCCCAGATGAATTAACCACTAAAATGCTAATTGACGAGGTAAACAAAAATTTGGATGCCAAAGGAATTTTGTTCGACGGATACCCAAGAACCATTTCTCAAGCCGAAGCATTAGATGCCTTTTTGCCAACTATCGGTAGCCAGGTAACTGCTACTATTGCGCTAGAAGCTGATGACGAAGTACTAGTGGCACGTTTGCTTGAAAGAGGAAAAACAAGCGGTAGAGTAGACGACCAAGACGAAGAAAAAATCAGAAACCGTTACCAAGAATACAATGAAAAAACAGCTCCTTTAATGGATTATTATAAGGCGCAAAGCAAATTTCACGCTGTAGATGGTATAGGAAGCATTCAAGAAATTACCGAAAGACTTACACAAGTTATCGATAATTTGTAGGAGCAATTCCAGCTGTACGTTACAAGTCCTCCTCTTGTGGTTTGTTTTTGTAAAGCATCGCCCAAGCTTCTTTCAGTCGCTTAGCGCTACTAACAAAAACTAAACCACAAGAGTCCGGGCTTTTCTCTTCCATCTGGGCTAAAAAGAAGTTTAACTAACAAACATAAAATTGGAATTACTGATTATCTTTTTTCTAATACTCTTAAATGGCGTTTTCTCTATGTCAGAAATCGCATTGATTTCAGCAAGGAAAAATAGATTAGAAACAGCTGCAAAAAAAGGAAATAAAAGTGCAAAAACGGCATTAGATTTAGCCAATTCTCCCAATAAGTTTTTGTCAACCGTACAAATAGGAATCACCCTAATTGGTATTTTGACAGGTATTTATTCTGGAGATAAAATCACCAAAGACGTTGAGCTTTTTATACAAAGCTATGAAGTTTTTCAACCCTATGCCCATTCCATTGCAGTTGGGATTGTGGTTGTTGTTCTTACCTTTTTCTCTTTAGTACTAGGGGAATTGTTGCCCAAACGAATTGGTCTCAACCACCCAGAGTCTATCGCGAAGACTGTAGCGATGCCAATGAAATTTATTTCGATAATCACGGCTCCGTTTATATGGTTGCTTACCTCTTCTACAGATGCTATTTTAGATATTTTGCAAATCAAACCTACAGCAGACGGCAAAGTAACCGAGGAAGAAATCAAAGCCATTATCAAAGAAGGAACCGAAGGAGGCGAAGTACAAGAAATAGAACAAGATATCGTAGAGCGCGTTTTTCATATTGGTGACCGGAAAGTCAATTCTTTAATGACGCACAGAAAATCAGTTGTTTTCTTGCCTTTTGACGCAAACAAGGAACAAGTGCGACAATTGATGTTGAAAGAATTGCATTCTATTTATCCTGTCTACAAAGAAAATTTTGATGATATTGTTGGTGTAGTCAACCTCAAAAATATCTTTGCCAATTTTGAAAATGAGAATTTCAATTTGGCCGATATTATGACCGAAGCGCCATTTATTATGGAGCAAACCACGGCTTATACTGCACTTGAAGATTTTAAGAAAACAGGAATTCACTACGCTTTTGTATCCGATGAATACGGCGTTTTTCAGGGTGTTATTACTTTGAATGATATACTTGAAGCCTTGGTAGGAGATGCTGCTGAGTTCTACAAAGATGATTTTCAGCTAATAGAAAGAGAAGATGGTTCTTGGTTGGTTGATGGGCATTATTCATTACACGATTTCTTAACTTTTTTCGAGCTTGATGAATTAATCAACGATTATGAGGTAACCACGGTGAGTGGTTTAATAATGACCGAGTTGTCGCATATTCCAAAACAAGGAGAAAAATTGATTTGGCAAAAGTTTGAGCTAGAAGTCATTGATATGGATGGGGTTAAGATAGATAAAGTAATGGTGAAAGCCTTAAATGGTTAATTTGGTTTAGGGTTTAAATGTTTAATGTTGTTGGTTCTCAGAACAAATTTAAACCTTTAGACTTTTAGACTTTTATACAAGAAAAAATGACAGAAGATTTGAAATTAAAAGGAGGACAGCCAGTGGCTGTCAGGTATTTTTTTTTAGATTTTTTGAAAAGTAAAAGAAATTATGACAGAAGGAAATTTTGTAGATTACGTAAAAATATTTGTTTCATCGGGTAAAGGTGGGAAAGGATCTACGCATTTGCACAGAGAGAAATTTATACAATACGGTGGGCCAGATGGTGGAGATGGAGGTCGAGGAGGACACATTTATCTAGTAGGTAATAAAGGACTTTGGACTTTATTTCATCTAAAATTTGCCCGTCACATCAAAGCGGGTCACGGAGGAGATGGTGGTGGCGACAGAAGTACGGGTGCCGATGGAGAAGATAAATTTATCGAGGTGCCATTAGGAACCGTTGTAAAGGACAAAGAAACTGGCGAAACATTATTTGAAATCACAGAAGACGGAGAAAAACAAGTTTTATGCCGCGGCGGAAAAGGTGGATTAGGTAACTGGCATTTCCGTAGTTCGACCAACCAAACTCCAAGATATGCGCAACCAGGTTTACCTGGAGTTGAAATGGATGTAATTCTGGAGCTGAAAGTTTTGGCTGATGTTGGTTTAGTAGGTTTCCCAAATGCAGGAAAATCAACTTTGCTATCGGTGTTGACTTCTGCGAAACCTAAAATTGCCGATTATCCTTTTACTACTTTAAAACCTAATTTAGGAATTGTAGCCTATCGCGATTTTCAATCGTTTGTAATTGCTGACATTCCGGGAATTATTGAAGGTGCAGCCGAAGGGAAAGGGTTAGGACATTATTTCTTGCGTCACATCGAGAGAAATTCTACGCTGTTGTTCTTAGTTCCAGTAGATACGCCAGATATCAAATCGGAATACGATATTTTGGTTAACGAATTGACCAAATACAATCCAGAAATGCTAGACAAAGAACGTTTGTTGGTTATTTCAAAAATTGATATGCTAGACGAAGAATTAAAAGCAGAACTAAAAGCAGAATTAGATGTTAAGTTCAAAGATGTTCCTTATATGTTCATTTCATCGGTTGCTCAACAAGGGTTGACCGAATTGAAAGATAAATTATGGAAAATGTTGAACGAATAGTTTCTTTTCATTTTAATATAAAAGGTGTTCTTGAAAAAGAGCACCTTTTTTTTTGTTTTATAAAATTCATAAAATTAAGTTAATAAAGAGAATGTAAAATGTGATTTTGAATGCGAATAGTCGTTTAAAATGCGAAAATGACTTATATTCGCAATGCTAAAAAAAATATGTACCTATATGAAAAAGATTGTCTTATTCTTGACCTTATGCCTTATGGCTTTTCCTGTAAAAGCAGATGAAGGAATGTGGTTCTTGATGTTTATCGAAAGATTAAACCATAGAGATATGGAAAAAATGGGCTTGCAATTGACAGCCGAGGAAATTTACAGTATCAACCACCACAGTTTGAAAGATGCGATTGTACAATTCAATGGCGGATGTACTGCCGAAATTGTTTCAAAACAAGGTCTAGTTTTGACCAATCACCACTGTGGCTATGACGCGATTGCAGAATTGTCATCAGAACAAAATAACTATTTGAAAAATGGTTTTTGGGCAAAAGACAAAAGTCAAGAACTAAAACCAAAGTCGTTGTTCGTTCGTTTCTTTGTGCGTATGGATGATGTTTCTAAACGTATTTTGTCTAAAGTAAATGATAAAATGACAGAAGCTGAGCGCAACAAAGCGATTCAACAAGAGATTGCTTTGATTGAAAAAGAGAACAATGAAGGCGGAAAGTATACTGTTTCGGTTCGTCCGTTTTTTCAAGGAAATGAATACTACTATTTTGTGTACCAAGATTACAAAGACGTTCGTTTGGTAGGAACTCCAACAGAGAGTTTAGGGAAATTTGGTGGAGACACCGACAACTGGGAATGGCCACGTCACACTGCGGATTTTTCTATGTTTAGAGTGTATGCTGATAAAGACGGAAATCCAGCAGAGTATTCTCCAGAGAATGTGCCATTGCAACCAAAACATTATTTGCCAATAAGCTTAAAAGGAGTGCAAGAGAACGATTATGCTATGATTTTAGGGTATCCTGGTCGTACCAACAGATGGATGCCAGCTAATGGAATTGAGCAAAACGTGAAGTATGCTTATCCTGCTTGGGTAGAAGGTGCCAAAACTGGAATGGACAATATGAAAAAGTTTATGACTAAAGATGCTACGGTAAATTTGCAATATGCTTCTAAATATGCGTCTACAGCAAACTACTGGAAAAACCGTCAAGGAATGATTGATGCTTTGACCAAAGCTAAAACGGCTCAAACCAAAACGAAAGAAGAAGCTAAATTTAATGCTTGGGCTAACAAAGCGGAGAACAAAGCGAAATACGGAGACGTTATTGCTACAATCAATAACTACTATGCGCAAACCAACTTAAAAGCGCGTCACGATAACTATTTGACACAATTATTGCGTACTGCGACTTACGGAACTTTACCTGCTAGTTTAGGAAATGGTTTAATCGCTTATGCTAAAGAAAACGAAGCAAAAAGAGCTGAAATGTTGCCAAGACTAACTTCAGCAATTGATGGCGCTTACGGAAGTTTGTACGCCCCTCTTGAAAAAGAAGTATTGACCGCACAATTGAATTTGTATGCTGCTAAAGCGGCTGAATATGGTTTGGCACCAAAAGTAGCTGAAATGAAAGCGGCAAATAATGGTGATTTTACCAATGATGTACACAAAGCGGTGACTTCTAGTATTTTTACTTCAAAAGATGCAGTGCTTGCGTTTTTGAAAGAGCCTAAAGTTGAAACTATTACTAACGACCCTTTGTATGTTATTTCTAATGATTTGATGACCAAAATCAGAGCGAAATCTCCAGAACAATCCAAAGCTGATGATGATTTTGCTATCGCTTTCCGCAAATTGGTGGAAGGTTTGAGAGAATCAAAATTGAATACGATTCAGTATCCAGATGCGAATTCTACTTTGCGTTTGACTTACGGAAAAGTTCGTGCTTTGCCTGCTGACAAACGTAACGATGCCAAAATTAACAATTACACAACGATGACTGGAATGGTGAACAAATACAAAGCGGGTGACGCTGAGTTTGATTTGCCTGCTCGCTTATTGGAGTTGAATAAAGCTAAAGATTTTGGTCAATATGCGGATAAAGCGGGATATATGCCAGTAAACTTCTTAACTGATACCGATATTACAGGTGGAAACTCAGGTTCACCAGTATTGAACGGAAAAGGAGAGTTGATTGGTGTTGCTTTTGACGGTAACATTGAAGCTATGGCTGGTGATGTTATTTTTGATAAAAAACTACAAAGAACCATCAATTTAGATATTCGTTTTGTGCTTTGGATTATTGACAAATATGCTGGAGCTCAAAATATTATTGATGAAATGACTATCGTAAAATAGTTCAAAATCAAATTGAAGGCAAGAAAGAATGTTGTGGCTCTTTAGCCCCGATAGCAGTGAAAATCCTTTGGTGGCGGTGTTCGACACCAAAGATTGTAACGGATAGCGGGACGATGACAACCAGAACGCCTATTTTTTCTGCTTCTAAAAACTTTAATAGATAAGACCGTCTTGATTCATTTCAAGGCGGTTTTGTTTTTGGAAATAGGTGTCAAACAAGAAGTCTAAAGTGTGTGGAATGACATTGGCCTCGATTTTTGGGTAATTCATAGGCAAGGTGAGCCAATTTTCTATAATCAAATCGAAATCTCGACCGACTTCGTAAATAACGGGAATACCCATTTTTTTTAGAGCGGCAGCGTTGCATTCTTGCTCGTAATGTTTTCGAATGGGGATGGAAAGGATTTTTTTGCGAAGGTACAATGCCTCGGAAGGCGTTTCAAATCCGCCGCCAGTGATGATGCCTTGGCATTTGATTACACTTTTGTTGAACAGCGCTTGGTCTACTGGATAATAAGTGATGTTTTTGACTCTATGCTTTGTTTTTACGTCGCTCAAAAACCAGTGAAAGTGCTCGTTGGGTAATTTATTGAAGGCTTTTTCTAAACACTCTTTTTGAAAAGAAGGTAGATAAACGGTAATGTGTCCGCCATTTTTAGGCTCTGCGTGTAAGATTTCGTCTTTGATGATGGGTGGCAAAATGAAATCATCGTAACGCTCAAAATGCAATCCAATATTTTGAGGAGCGGGTGCGTAATGTCTGAAAATTAATTCACCAATGGCATCTTTTCTTTCGGGGCGAGGGGTTAGTTTTGAAGTGAAACTGGCTTGATGACCAAAAGACACGGAATGTTTTTTTTGTAGTTTACAAGCAAATGAAGTGATGGAATCAAAATCATTGATGATGACATCGTATTGGTCTAGTGGTAGCGAACGGGCATCTTTGTAGATTTGGTTGGGCTTTACTTTTTTGGCAATATTCCAATAGTCTAATCCGCCACATTGACTGTAATGAAGGCTCAATCCGTTGCTTCGGTATTTGATAGGAATGCTTGGATTTAAAGAAGCGTAAGTGCCGCTTAAAAGGAAATCTACTTCGCCATACTTTTGCAGATAAGGGTAGAGTTGAATGGCTCTGCTAATGTGTCCGTTTCCCGTGGCTTGGATGGCGTAGAATATTTTCATTTTACAGATTAGGATAAGATTTTGACCACAATGTCGTTCTTTGTTTTTTCTTCGGAAGTATCGGCATCTTTGTAATGTTCTTTAAGGTATTGGTAGATGCTCCATTTTCCTTTTTTGTATTCCAAAGCGGTTAGATTTTCTACCCAATCACCACTGTTGAGATAAGTGACTTGTCCGTGCTCATTTTCGATGGTTTTCATTTGAGGTTTATGGATATGGCCACAAACCACGAAGCTGTAGCCTTTTTCTATGGCGATTTCGGCGGCTGTGGTTTCAAAATTGCTGATAAAAGCGACGGCCTTTTTTACACTGTCTTTGATGGTTTTGGAGTAGCTTCTTTTTTCTTTACCGAACAATTCGCGAAACCAATTGATGCAACTATTGATTAGAATCAACAAATCATAACCTTTGCCACCCAATTTAGCAAGGATTTTGGCATAGCCTCTTGTGGAGGAATCAAACACATCGCCGTGAAAGAACCAGGTTTTTTTACCATCGATTTCTAAAACTAATTTATCGACCAACTCAAAATTTCCTAGAACAAAATCGGAATATTTACGAAGAGCTTCATCGTGATTTCCGGTGATGTAGATGACTCTTGTTCCTAAATTGGAGAGTTTTATGATTTGTCTCAAAACATTCATATGCGCCACAGGAAAGTAACTTTTGCTGAAATTCCACATATCGATAATATCGCCATTGAGAATTAAAATTTGTGGTTGAATGGATTTGAGGTATTGTAGTAATTCTTTGGCTTGGCAACCATACGTGCCCAAATGCACATCACTAATTACGACTAGAGGAATTTTTCGTTTACTTTTCATATGTGTGAATTATATTTTTTAAAGGACACATATGTTATCGACTTGCTTCTCTTCGGTGTTTGCTTAGGCAAACTTTTGGTTGTTATCGATTTCATATAAAGTTTTTACGAAAATAAGATGGTAGTGTTAGGGGAATGTGATTTTAATTTTTTCTTTGTATTATTTATTTCGTCTTAGTTTATCTTGAATGTAAATTATGCGTCTGTTTACTCTAAAATTTATTTATTTTTGAAGAATGAAAAAATCAGTACTGTTTTTTATTCTATTTCCTCTTTTTATGGTTTCACAATCTAATTTCGAAACAGCCGAAAAGTTATTTGAAGCCGGAAAGTATGTACAAGCAGCTCCTTTGTTTGAGTCGGTATTGAAAACAAATCCAAATGATTTGAAAGCGTTAGAATATCTTGGCGATATCGCAGGAAAACAAAAGCAATGGGACAAAGCGCTAGGCTATTACAATAAATTAAAAAAAATAAAACCCAATGAAGCCGACTATCATTACAAATGTGGTGGCGTTATGGGGATGAAAGCTAAAGAAGTGAATAAATTCAAAGCTTTAGGGATGATTGGCGACATTCGTTCCTCTTTTGAAAAAGCCATAACCCTAGAGCCTAAACACATTGAGGCGAGATGGGCACTCATTGAACTCAATTTGCAATTGCCCGGAATAGTTGGTGGTAGTCAAGCCAAAGCGATACAGTATTCTAATGAGTTATTGAAAATTTCTCCAGTAGATGGTTATTTGTCTCGTGGGCATATTGAGGAGTATTTTGACCGCTATTCGGCTGCTGAAATTCAATATAAAAAAGCGCACGAAATTGGCAATTCAAAAGTCACTTTTCAAAAATTATATCAATTATATTTGAAAAAATTAAACAACCCGAAGAAAGCGCAAGAACTAAAAGGGCAATTTGAAAAAAATTAATCAAATTTCGTTTGAAATTTAGAACCTATAAATCTGGAATCTACTATGAAAACTCATTTTATAGCTATTGGCGGAAGTGCAATGCACAATTTGGCCTTGGCTCTTCACAACAAAGGATATAAAGTAACGGGTAGCGACGATGCTATTTTCGAACCTTCAAAATCTCGCTTGGAGAAAAAGGGAATTTTGCCTGCTGAGTTGGGTTGGTTTCCCGAAAAAATCACTGCTGATATTGAAGCAGTAATTCTAGGAATGCACGCAAAAGCTGATAATCCAGAATTGTTAAAAGCGCAAGAATTAGGATTGAAAATCTACTCTTATCCTGAGTTTTTATACGAACAATCCAAAAACAAAACCCGTGTTGTAATTGGAGGTTCACACGGAAAAACTACCATTACCTCAATGATTTTGCACGTGATGCACTATCATAACATAGCAGTAGATTATATGGTGGGTGCCCAATTGGAAGGGTTTGATACTATGGTGCATCTTACAGAAGAAAATGATTTTATGGTTTTGGAAGGGGATGAGTATTTGTCTTCACCAATTGACAGAAGGCCTAAATTTCACTTGTATCAACCGAACATTGCTTTAATTTCTGGAATTGCTTGGGACCATATCAATGTGTTTCCGACCTATGAAAATTATGTCAATCAATTCGAGATTTTTATTGGCAAAATCACCAATGGCGGAATTTTAGTGTATAATGCAGAAGATGCAGAAGTGAAAAGAGTGGCCGAAGAAGCTACGAATCCGATTCGTAAAATGGCGTATACTACTCCGAGCTATGAAGTAAAAGATGGAGTAACGCTTTTAGAAACGCCAGAAGGACCTATGCCAATTGAAGTTTTTGGAGCACATAATTTGAATAATCTTGCGGGTGCCAAATGGATTTGTCAAAATATGGGTGTAGATGAAGCTGATTTTTATGAAGCGATTGCTAGTTTTAAAGGAGCTTCGAAACGATTGGAGAAAATTGCCGAAGGTAAAGGGAAAGTGGCTTACAAAGATTTTGCGCATTCACCAAGTAAAGTGGCTGCCACTACAAAAGCCGTAAAAGAACAATATCCTGAGCGTACTTTGGTAGCTTGTTTGGAATTGCACACTTACAGCAGTTTGAATGCCGAATTCTTAAAAGAATATGAAGGAGCACTGGAATATGCTGATGTTGCCGTGGTTTTCTATTCTCCGGATGCCGTAAAAATTAAACAACTCGAAGAAGTGACGTATGAACAAATAGCTAAAGCTTTCAACAGAGAAGACTTAATCATTTATACTAATCCAGCCGAATTCAAGACTTTTTTGTTTAATCAAAATTTAGAGAATTCTGCACTATTGCTAATGAGTTCTGGAAATTATGGAGGGTTGAATTTTGATGAAGTTAAAAATTTGATGTTGTAATTTCGAATTGATAAAATAATGATAAGGTGTCAGTTTTTGGCACCTTTTTTTATTTCTCGTATTGAAAATGTCCTACTATCTTGTATTTGAATAAGCAGTCTTCTAACACTTGTCCATATCCTACATTATGAACAAGTAAGGGGCGTAAACCATCACTTGATTTCTTATGAGTTACAATTCCTATGTGAGGAAGTTTTCCGTTAATCATCCAAGTGACAATGTCTCCGGTTTTGTAATCCTTAGCGCTATCGGATACTAATAGTTTTTTGCCTTTTCTTTCAAAGAAAACTTCCAAATTTGGAACCCTTCTGTGGTCAATGTTGGTATCGGTTTTCTTCATTCCCCATTTTTTGAGATTGGGATATTTTGAAAAATTTGCCTTCATATCCTCGTGTACTTCTTTTTGTAAATCAATATTGAGTTTTCTGTAGGCTCTTATTACTACATCGGTACAAACGCCTTTGTTTTTGGGAACATCCCCATTTGGATATTTTATGGAGCAATAAGTTGGGTCATATTTGACATTTGGATTTATAATTGCTAGCGCAGCTTCCGAAAGTTGTATGGAGAAGGCTCTTGTATTTGATGTAAAAGCTGGATTTGTAGTAGTAGTCGAAAAATAATTTAGTAGGAAAATTAAATAAATTGCTTTCATTTTTTTACTTTTATTATAAAACGATGTTTTTTCAAAACTAGTATAGTGTTCAATTTTAATTATTTAGCATTTGGAAGCAACTAATTTTCCTATTACCCATTGGTCAGAAGATGACAAGCCTCGCGAAAAAATGATGCTCAAAGGTAAAAGTGCCTTAAGCGATGCCGAATTAGTCGCCATCTTGATAGGTTCAGGAAGCAGAAATGAATCGGCAGTGGCGCTGAGTAAACGTATTTTAGCTAGCGTCAATAATAATTTGTCTTCTTTAGGAAAACAATCTTTGGCTCAGTTGATGGAATTTAAAGGGATAGGCGAAGCCAAAGCCATTACAATTGCCGCTGCTTTAGAATTAGGTCGTAGAAGAAAGGAAGAAAACCCTCTCGAATTGGTAAAAGTAACTTCGAGTAAAGTGATGTATCAAGAAATGTATCCAATAATAGGAGAGTTAGCTCACGAAGAGTTTTGGGTGGTATATCTTAATAATGCGAATAAGATTATTTTTAAAGCACAACTCAGCAAAGGAGGAATTACAGGAACTGTTGTTGATGTGCGATTAGTATTTAAAATAGCATTAGAACAAAATGCAGTAGCAATAATTTTATCACATAATCATCCATCAGGAAAATTGCAAGCCAGCGAAGCCGATATTCAGGTAACTAAAAAAATTAAAAATGCTGGACTACAGTTGCATATTCCTGTCTTAGACCATATAATTGTCACTGAGCATAGTTATTTTAGCTTTGCTGATGAAGGAATTTTATAATTAACGTATTTAATACGGACATTTGTCTTATATTTGCAGACAAATGTCTTTTTTATGGAAGCTATTAAACTAAATTCTCAAACAGCTATCAATGCAATGGTGCGTTCTTTTGTTTCTAAATTAGAGCAAAGTAGTGGCTACAAAGTGTTGAATAAAAAATTGACGTATGCTGATTTTTTAAAGAATAAAATGCTAATTGTTCACGCCATTCGCGAAGGGATTCCCTATGAATTTTTTAAATTGATTCAAGAACAAACGCCTTTTAATGAAGAAGATTGGGCGCTTTTCTTAGGAATATCTACAAAATCTTTACAGCGCAGTCGTGCCAAGGATAGTTTTGTTTTTAAACCTTTGCAATCCGAAAAAATATTAGAACTGGCCGAAGTCACCACCGTTGGCAGAACCATTTTTGATTCAGAAGAACAATTTTACAGCTGGTTAACGCTTCCTTCATATGCTTTAGGTAATCTAAAACCAATTGAGTTATTGCGAGATTCTTACGGTAAAGAAATGGTCTTGCAAGAGATGGTAAAAATCGACCAAGGTATTTTTGTGTAATGGAAGTTTTTCGACTAGCCCGAAAGAAGTATCCCATAGAGTTGTCAGGTAAAGGTGCTTCAATCTGTGGTGCGAGATGGAACTCTAAAGGCACAGAAATCATTTACACAGCAGAAAGTAGAGCACTTGCTATGGCAGAAGTGGTAGTACATTTGTCATTAGCTACTTTGCCAAGCGATTTTGTAATGCTAACCATTTCTATTCCTGACACTATCGAAATTAGCGAAGTCAAAATGGCTGATTTACAATCAGATTGGAATGTGTTTCCTTCCTCTTTTCATACGGCTGTAATTGGAGATCGCTTTATTCAACAAAATGATTTTGCGATACTCAAAGTACCTTCAGCAGTGGTCAAAGGAGATTTCAATTTCTTAATCAATCCGTTTCATAAGGATTTTAAGCAAATTCAAATCATAGAGCAAGTTGATTTTCCTTTTGATAAACGAATATTCAAATAATAGTATGCTTTTAAAAAATATAACCGATGTCTTTTTTGATTTAGATCACACTCTTTGGGATTTTGACAAAAATTCTGAAATGGCTTTTGATGCTATTTTCAAAAAAAATCATCCTGATGTGGATACGACCTTATTTATAGAAAAATATATCCCATTTAACCAAGCCTGTTGGAAACTGTATCAACAAGATAAGATTACGCATAATCAATTGCGTTATGACCGTTTGAAATTGTCATTTGATGCCTTAGGATATGCTATTTCTGACGCAGCAATTCATCAAATGGCAATTGACTATATTGATTTGTTGCCTGAAAATAACTTTCTATTCGAAGGAACTATTGATATTTTAGAATACTTGCATAAGAAATACACTTTGCATATTATTACAAACGGTTTTGCTGCTGTTCAAGATAAAAAAGTTAGAAATTCTAATTTAGAAATTTATTTTAAAACCATTACCAATTCAGAAATGGCAGGGGTTAAGAAACCGAATCCTATTATTTTTGAGCACGCACTCGAGATGGCCAATACCAAAAAGGAGCAGAGTGTAATGATTGGGGATTGTCTCGATGCAGATGTAAATGGGGCGATAAACGCGGGTTTAACAGCTATATTTTTCAATCCAAATCAGGTTCCTGTAGCGCCCGAAATCAAACAAGTGAAACATTTACTAGAGTTAAAGAATTTCTTGTAACTTTAAACCAATTAGAAAGAGGTTTTTTCCTCTGTTTTTTTACTTTAAAAATAATGATAATGAAAGTACGTTTTTTATTCTTTTTCGCCCTTTTGACAAGTTTTTCATTCGCTCAATCACTAAATGATTTTAGAGCAGTTATAGTTCCTTTGAAATTTGATTTTCAAAAAAAAACGAATGAATATCGTTTGTCAACGCTAACGAAGTTTAATTTGAATAAAGCAGGTTTTGAAGCCTTTTATGCAGAAGAGCCTAATCCCTACGACAAATGCAGTTTGTTGTATATTGACGTTATTAATGTAAAAGCTTTTTTGGCTACCAAGATGTATTTTGTGTTGAAAGATTGTAATGGAAAGGAAATTTTTAAATCAACTACAGCCTATACCAAAGAAAAGGATTATCAATTGGCATATACAGAAGTAATAAACGAAGCTTTCAATTCATTGTATGCAATGCATTATAAGTATACCCCAGGAGCAACACCTGTGGTTTCAACAAGTACAAATTTAGTTTCAACACCAAAGCCTGTTGCTGTGCCAGTCCCAGTTGTATCCAATGCTAGTGCACCTGTTAGTACTGTAGTAGGAACTAATGTAGTAGCCAATACTACAGTCTATTACGCGCAACCTACAGCCAATGGCTATCAATTAGTAGATACGACTCCAAAAGTTGTTATGAAATTGTACAAAACCTCAAAAAGCGATTATTTTACGGCTGTTAGAGACGGTGTTCAAGGTGCTTTACTTTTAAAAGACAACGAGTGGTTTTTTGAGTATTATCAAAATGACCAACTAATGTCTGAAAAAATAGCGATTAAGTTTTAGTTAGTTTAGAAGACCAACCACACATATAATAAAAACGAGAATGCTTTGATTCATCAAAGCATTCTCGTTTTTATTTACTTCTAATTTCTAATTTCTAACTTCTAATTTCTAACCTCTAACTTCTAACTTCTAACTTCATTAGTATCCATACTTATCTTTCCATCTATTTTTCAAAAACTCTCGAATACTATTTTCTCTCGAGTTATTACCGGGAACATAAATAGGCGTGTTGCTCAGTGCGTCAGGAAGGAATTCTTGTTCGGCGAAATTGTTCGCGTAATCGTGCGAATATTTGTATTCTTCGCCATAGCCCAACTCCTTCATTAATTTTGTTGGTGCGTTTCTTAAGTGCAAGGGTACAGGCAAATCTCCTGTTTGTTTTACGATTTGTTGTGCTGTGCCAATGGCCATATACGAGGCATTACTTTTTGGGGAAGTTGCCAAATACACCGCACACTGACTCAAAATAATGCGGCTCTCAGGATAGCCAATCGTGGCCACCGCCTGAAACGTATTATTAGCCATAATAAATGCCGTGGGATTAGCATTGCCAATGTCTTCACTTGCCAAAATCAACATACGTCTGGCTATAAATTTGACGTCTTCGCCACCTTCAATCATTCGGGCCAACCAATATACTGCCCCGTTGGGGTCACTTCCTCGAATCGATTTTATAAAAGCGGAAACAATGTCATAATGTTGTTCTCCCGTCTTGTCATACAAAACCGTGTTTTGTTGCACCAATTCCAAAACTCGCTCATTGGTAATGATTATCGGTTCCGAGGCCGACGCATTGACTACCAATTCAAATATATTTAGCAGTTTTCTACCATCGCCTCCAGATAATCTCAGCAAAGCTTCGGTTTCTTGTAATTCAATTTTTTTGCTGGCCAAAATGGCGTCCGCTTTCATTGCTCTTTCCAGCAGAGCTTCTAAATCCTGTTTCGTAAAAGCATTCAAAATATACACTTGACAGCGCGATAACAACGCGGGAATCACCTCGAAACTCGGATTTTCAGTTGTAGCACCAATCAAGGTAATCCACCCTTTTTCCACCGCCGCCAAAAGCGAATCTTGTTGCGATTTACTAAAACGATGAATCTCATCAATAAACAAAATCGGATTTTTGGCCGTAAACAAACCGCCACTTTGTTTGGCTTTTTCAATCACATCGCGAATATCCTTCACGCCCGAATTGATGGCGCTCAATTCATAAAAAGGTCGTTTAGATTCCTGTGCAATAATCTGCGCCAGCGTAGTTTTGCCAGTCCCAGGAGGTCCCCAAAAAAGTAGGGAAGGGATAATGCCGTTCTTAATTTGTTGCGTCAATGAGCCGTTGGGCCCCACCAGATGGGTTTGACTTATATAATCCGTCAAGGCTTGTGGCCGAATGCGTTCTGCTAAAGGTGCTTCCATACCACAAAAATAAACATTTTTATAGTTTTCAGGAGCCAATCCAGCTGTACATTACAAGTCCTCGCGCCGCGCTCTTTTTTTTCTAGGCATAAAAGGAGCTTCCTTTGGTCGCTCTTTTCTACCAAGAAAAAAATAGAACGCGGCACTCCGGGCTTTCCATTCCCATCTGGGCTAAACCCACCACGACACATTAGATATGACAATTTAGCATTTCTGCTATTTTGGATGTATTTTTGAGAGACCAATTGCATAGCATTTATCCTATGGAAGAAACCCATTTTCAATTTCGTAATCGCGTAGTCCTATTACCGCTACTTTTTTTATTGACGATATGGTTGGTCTATTGGCTAGAAATTCGTTTCCATTTCGATTTTGATAAGAATGGGATTTATCCACGTACTTTCTCGGGTTTACAAGGTGTCTTTTTTAGTCCTTTCATTCATGCTGATTTGTTGCATCTGTATAATAATTCCCTGCCATTACTCGTTTTGTTGATAGCCCTATCTTATTTTTATCCTAAACAAACGCTAGCAGTTCTATGTTTCGGAATAGTTTTGTCTGGTGGTATTACTTGGGTTATAGGTCGTCCTAATTATCATATTGGTGCTAGTGGACTCATTTATGTTTTAGTGAGTTTTATATTCTTTAAGGGAATTCAAACGCAATATTATCGTTTGGTAGCACTTTCTTTAGCCGTCGTTTTGGTCTATGGTGGTTTGATTTGGTATGTTTTCCCCGAAGTAGATAATACCATTTCTTGGGAAGGTCATTTAGCAGGTTTTATTACTGGATTTTTATTGTCCATCGTTTTCAAAGCCGAAGAGTATCAAAAAATATACAAATACGACTGGGAGCGCCCAGATTATGACCCGTCTCAAGACAAATTTATGCAACGTTTTGACGAAAATGGCAACTTTGTCAACCCACCAAAACCAGAGGTAGAGGAAGAGATAGATCCTATAATGGCTTATTTTACTTCCAATTTACCCATACATTACGATTGTGTACCCACACAAAAAAGGAACCAAAACAAGAGTCTTGATTCCTTTGAAATTGAGTAATTCGTGATTATTTTGTCACAAATTGTATTCTATATCTAACTTCTCTGTCTTACTGCTTCATATAGGAAAGCACCACAAGCAACTGAAACGTTTAATGAACCAATGGTCCCAAACATAGGCAATTTAGCTTTCTCGTCAATGATTTTTAATACCGATGGATTAATACCTCGGTCTTCGGCTCCCATTACAATAGCAGTAGGTCCAGAAAGCGTTACATCGTACAAACTTTGGTCTGTTTTCTCAGTTGCCGCAACCGTGCTAATGCCGCTCGCTTGCAATAAGAAAATAGCATCTTTAATATGGTCTACTTTACAAATCGGAATATTAAATACCGCTCCTGCTGAAGTTTTTACTGTATCTCCATTTACAGGCGCCGAACCTGATTTTTGAATAATAATACCATTCACTCCAGTACATTCAGCAGTTCTGATAATCGCTCCAAAATTTCTAGCATCAGATATTCCATCCAACACTAAGAATAACGGATTCTTTCCATTTTCAAGAACCGTTTCAATCAAAGATTCTAAATCAAAAAAGGAAATAGGAGAGATAGTTGCCACCGCACCTTGATGATTATTTGGAGTCAAACGGTTTAGTTTCTCAACAGGAACATAGGAGAAATTAATGTTTTCTCTTTTCATGACTTTCATTAAGTCTTTCATTAATTCTCCACTAGCTTCTTTTTGAATATAAACCTTATCTACAGTTGCTCCCGCTTGAATCGCTTCAATGATCGCTCTTATCCCAAATATTTGATGTTCTTTTTCCATCTTGCAAAATTAGTATTTTAATATTGAATTATTGCAATGCCTTTTTCGTATTCTATCATTTGTTAATATGAGGTAGGTTTCCAAAGTGTTAAGATGTGTTGTGTCTTCGAATTGTAATCTGTTTTTTGTTACGATTAATGTAAAGAATTTAATAGAATTTGCTCAGAATTAATGGTGTCGTTTTGAGGTTTCCCTTTTTCTTTAGTAGTATTAATAGTATTCACAAAACGTTATAAAACTTTAAAGAAAGTTAAAATTTAAACTTTTGTACTAAAAGGGGCTCTAATTTTTTCCTTGTTAAAATTGTTGGAAGATGTTTTTTGAATTTTAGATTAAAAATCAATATGTATTTTGTAAATAAAAAAATATTGAATAATCAGCATTATGTTAACATTTAACGTTTAAAAAACACTGATTTTTACAACGTTTTCATAAAATATTTTGATGATTTCTCATTTTGTGATTTTGAATAATAAATGGCATGTTTGTTTTTTTACTAATACAAAATAATCATTATGAGATCTAAATTTAAATGGATAACAACACTTTCATTAGTGTTTATTTTGCAACTATGTTTTGCACAAGAAAAATTGGTCACAGGGAAAGTTTCTGATAATTCAGGACCTATACCTGGTGTAAATGTACTTGTCAAAGGGACCACTTTGGGGGTTCAAACGGATTTTGATGGCCTTTTTTCCATTAAAGCTAAAACCGGAGATGTTTTGGTATTTTCTTACATGGGAATGAAAGATGTTACTATTGTTGTTGGGGATAAAACTTCATTAAATGTTTCTATGGTTGAAAATTCAAATGAATTAGAAACCGTTGTGGTAACTGCTTTAGGGGTTAAAAAGAGTAGTCGCGCAGTTGGATATGCGGTTCAAGAATTGAAAGCTGCAGAATTAAATAAAGGAGGGAATAGTAATCTTTCTGGCGCTTTGCAAGGTAAAATTGCAGGGGTTCAAATTACGCCTTCTAGTGGTGCTCCTGGAGCTTCTTCACAAATTGTAATTCGTGGCGCGCGTTCATTTACAGGTAACAACACGCCTTTATATGTAATTGACGGAATGCCAGTAGCGTCACAAGCGGATTATTCTACAGGAAATAGTGTTACTGGTGCCGATTCTGCCAATAGAGCAGTAGATATCGATCCTAACGATATTGCTTCTATTTCTATCTTAAAAGGGCAAGCAGCTTCTGCATTGTATGGTCTTAGAGCTTCCAACGGGGTTATTCTTATCACTACCAAAAGTGGGAAAGGATTAGCAACAAACGGGAAACCAGTATATAGTTATTCTAATAACATTAGTTTTGAGTTGGTATCAAAAAAACCAAGTACACAAAATGAATATGCACAAGGTTCTAATGGTGTATTTAATCCATATGCTTCTACCAGTTGGGGACCTAAGATCTCAGAACTACCAAATGATCCTACCTATGGAGGGAATGTGGCAAATGCTTTAAATGGGGGAGTATTAAGACCAGGGATGTATTATGTGCCTCAAAGAGCCAAAGCAGGCTTAGATCCATGGGTAGCTCCAAAAGCACATAACAATATTGACGATTATTTTAGAACTGGAGTTACAGTAAACAACACTTTCAATGTGAGCCAATCAACCGAGAAAACGAATTATTCTTTTGGTATTGGTGCCACTAACCAAGAAGGGATGTTACCAGCTACAGGTTTAAATCGTTATAATATGAAAGCAGTAGTTGAGACCAATTTGAATAATGAATGGAAATCTGGATTTTCTTTCAATTATGTACAAACGGCTATCGACAAGACAACTTCTGCAAATGATGCCACTTTAGTGGGGGTGTATGGTGCACCAAGAAGTTATGACTTGAAAGGGAATGGTTTTGCTTCGGCTACAAACCCTTATGATCAAGTGTTTTATAGAAGAAATACTTTTAACAATCCTTACTGGGCTGCTGAGCATAATGAAAACAGCGAAAAAACCAATCGTTTTTTCGGAAATGCTCACGTACAGTATGCTCCAGTAATTAGTTTAGATGACAAACATAAGTTAGTATTCAGATATCAAATGGGTATCGATTCGTATACAACAAACTATAGAGATATTTTTGAATTTGGTAGTAAACATGATTTAACAGGTGCACAAAGTAGAGCTAACCTTTATGGTATTACTACCGATGTGTTGAACTCTTTGTTTACCGCAAATTATAGTTTAGATATCAATGAGGATTTTAAATTCAATGTGTTAGTAGGAAATGAATTCAACCACGAAAACAGAAAAACCTATGATGACTTAGGTACTGGATTTAACTTTGGTGGTTGGCCAACGATAGCTAATGCCAGAAAAGTAACTTCGGTTGAGCGAAGAAGACAAAATAGAACTGTTGGTTTTTTCAGTAATGGTGAATTGTCATACAAAAACATGTTGTATTTAGGGGCTACAGTTCGTCAAGACTATGTTTCAACGATGCCAAGAGGGAATAGAGATTTCCTTTATCCATCGGTTTCATTAGGTTTTGTGTTAACTGAATTGGAAGCTTTGAAAAACAGCCCAGTGTTATCATATGCAAAAATCAGATCGTCTTTTGCTGAAGTAGGACAAGCTGGTACTTATTTTATGGATTATTATTCTACACCAAGTTATGGTGGAGGATTTTGGGGTGCGCCACCAGTACAATATCCAGTTGGAGGAGTAAGTTCCTTTATTCCATATCCTATAGTGTATGATCCAAATTTGAAACCTCAAAATACCCAATCCTATGAGTTTGGTTTTGATTTGCGATTCTTTAAAAATAGAATTGGTATCGATTATACCTATTCTAGACAAAATGTAAAAGATCAGATTTTTAATGTGCCTTTGGCTGGATCTGTTGGAGCTAGTTCTTTTGTAACCAATGGAGGAAAAATTCATACCAATGCACATGAAATTGTGTTGAATGTAAATCCTGTAAAAACAGAAGATTTTAATTGGGATTTTAACATCAACTTCTCTAAAGTAGTTTCTGTGGTAGATGAATTAGCGCCAGGGGTTGAAAGTATCTTTTTAGGTGGTTTTGTATCACCTCAAATTAGAGCGAATGTTGGCGATATGTTTCCTGTGATTTATGGAACAAGTTACAAAAGAGACGATAACAACAATATCATGGTAGACCAATATGGATTGCCAATGATTGGAGAAGAGAAAGCTATTGGGGAAGTAATGCCTAAGTTTACACTTGGAGGTTCTACTCAAGTTTCTTATAAAAGAATGTCTTTGGGGGCAACTTTCGATTGGAAAAATGGTGGAAAAATGTACAGTGGTTCCAATAGTTTGATGCGCTACTATGGGGTAGATGCTTCAACGGCAAACAGAGAAGCTGGATACATTTATCCTGGTGTTAAAGAAGATGGAACTGCGAACGATATTGCTCTTGGCGTAAATGGAATTCAGCAATTGAATTCTAGATTATCTGATATTACAGAAAGTGCTGTTTTTGATGCCAGTTTTGTAAAGTTAAGAGAGGTAACATTTGCTTACCAATTTCCTAAAATCTTTAAAGAAAAAATTGATTTGAGAGCGTCAGTTTTCGCAAGAAATATTTTATTGTGGTCTAAATTACCCAATTTAGATCCCGAAGCTTCTCAAGGAAATAACAATATGGCTGGTGGATTTGAACAATGGTCCTTGCCTCAAGCCGAAAGTTATGGTGTGGGTTTAAATGTTACTTTTTAATTTAAAAAAATCAACCGATGAAAAATATTAAAATCACTTTGCTTACTCTAATGGGACTGTTTTTGTTTCAGTCTTGTTCAGAAGATATCATGGATGATATCAATTCTAATCCCAATGAACCCACGGATGTTCCAAGTAGGTTAATCATTACCGATGTCATGGTGGCTTCTGCATTTCAACTAACAGGAGCGGATAACTCTTTTTATGCTGGGGTATACTCAGAGTTGAATGCAGGAAATCACAATCAAACCTATAAAGCACAAATCAGAGATGGAGAACCACAAAAATCGTCTACTTATAATAATTCTTGGAATACAAGTTACAGACAATTGCGTGCTCTAAAAATTATCATTGAAAAATGTAGTGCAGGTGGAGCAGAACAAGGAAATTATCAAACTTTAGGTGTAGCACAGATTCTATATGCTTACAATTTAGCTTTGCTAACCGATTTGTTTGGTGATGTGCCTCATAGCGAAGCTTTAAATATTCAAAATCTTCAGCCTAAGTTAGACAAGCAAGAAGTAATTTATCAAGAGGTTTTCAGATTATTAAATGAAGCTGTGGTAAATTTAGGTAAAACGACCTCATATGCTAGTTTAGGTGCTCAAGATGTAATATATGGTGGTAATTCTTCAAAATGGATAAAAGCCGCTAAAGGGTTGTTAGCTCGATATACGATGCGTTTGTCATTAGTAAAGCCAAACTATCAAGCGGTTATTGATTATGTAGATGCTTCTTTTGCCAATGCTAGCGAAGAATTCAAATTGGTTAATAGCGAAATTCCAAATCCTTATGCTCGTTTTGAAATGGATAGAGGTGGATTGTGTGTAGCTAAAAGTTTTTATGACTTAATGCAAGCAAATGGTCCAGCCGATGCTAGAACTGCCGTGTTTTTTACAAAGAAAAATGGAGTAGTTAATCCTATGGATAACTCTTTGGCTTTACCAGCTGAAGCACAAGGGGTATATTCAATTTCAGGAATCATGAGCGAGAAAAACCCAATTTATGTGTTAGGCTATCATGAATTGTTATTTTTAAAAGCAGAAGCTCAAGCTAGATTAGGTAAAAACGCTGAAGCACAAGCTACTTTGAATAAAGCAATTTCAGCGGCTTACAAAAAACAACAAGTAATTACATTCACTCAAGCTCAGGCAGATGCGTACATTGCATCTATAGGAACATTAACAGGTAGAGATTTGTTGAAAAAAATTATGGTTGAAAAGCACATTTCTTTCTATGAAAACGAGGGAATTGAAGATTATAATGACACCCGTCGTTTAGCTGCCATGGGAGATGGTGATTTGATACCATTAGTAAATGCTAGACCTGACTTGTTTCCACAACGATTTAGTTATGGTGCTTCAGATGTATCAGCCAATGTACACGTGAGAGAAGCATTTGGCGACGGATCTTATGTTTACACTGAAAAAGTTTGGTGGGCAGGAGGAACTAGATAGTTTATGTTTTATTAGACAATGGATATAAAAAAAACCACTCCAAATTTTGGAGTGGTTTTTAAAAATATTAAGTTTTTTATTTGGCGAAGATTGCTGGCCAATTTGCTCCTCCTGCTCTTGTAATTTCAGCAGTTCCTGAATCACCATAGGAGTTTATCCAGTCTAAGGTAATCTTGTTACCTGCAGCAGATTTAATAGTAAAAGTGTATGTTTCACCATAAAAATCAGTGCCTGAGGCTACTAGTTTG
This sequence comes from Flavobacterium sp. UM26, assembly GCF_057922445.1. Classification (NCBI taxonomy): domain Bacteria; kingdom Pseudomonadati; phylum Bacteroidota; class Flavobacteriia; order Flavobacteriales; family Flavobacteriaceae; genus Flavobacterium; species Flavobacterium myriophylli. The sequence goes on from NZ_JBVHCY010000009.1 coordinate 47,027, forward strand.
TCACAAAACCATGTAACTCTTGCAGTTGAAGAAGTTGCAGCAGGATCTCCCCAGCAGTAACCATATTGTCCAAAGGACATATCGCTAATTGTGTAAACACCTGGTGTCGCTGTTGAACCAAAAGTAACTGTTCCAGTTGTACTTCCACCGCATGCAGAACCTGATGGTCCTCTTTTCATATTAGAAGAAACAAAAGTATGAGTACCAGCTAAACTTTCGGTAATTGGACAAACAACATTAGCGTTGTATTGAAAAGGAGATGAGAAATAAGCACCACCCACAACGTTTGAGTTCGAATTAGCACGTGTAAATACTCGTCCATCTTTTAAAACTTGGGCTAAACGGATTACAAACTGATCACCACCAGTATATTGAGCTACAGTTAGGGCTAATCTGGTTTGTAGTTCACTGATTGTAACCGTTACATCTGCATAAGGTAATTCTCTAGCACCTGCAACAAACGCAGATGAAGGAATTGACTTTAATAAAACCTCTGGTTTAGGGTTGGAGCCATTTGCAGGAGAATTATCATTGAAAGATACATATACGTCAATTTTGTCTGTATCGTTACCGTTCTTTGCATCTTGTACTTCTAAAGTTACTTGAAATTTACCAGTAGCATCTCCTAAAGGAATGCTTGAGCTTCCAATTTTTGCAGTTCTTAAAGCAGCACCACTTGTTACATCGTTCAGTACAGTGTCAATAGGATTGTCTCCTTCGTTACAAGAAAATAAAGTAACGGCGAGCAATACTGCGCTTAATGATTTAAATATTTTTTTCATAATAATTTATTTTTAGTTACCAAAAGGGAAACCTGTTTCAGGATTATTGTCCCAGAAAACGCGTTGTGTTACTTTTGCTTTTTGTTTAATGTTTGGATTTGTTCCTGTTACTGAAGCAGGGTATAAGAATGAACGAATGAAACCATCAACTTTTTCTTCAATATTAGGTTGAATCTTTTTTGGTAATCCAGTTCTTCTGTAAGCATTGTAAGCATCGGTTCCGTTTCCATAAAGAGAAATAAAGAACTCTGTAATAACTACATCTAGTTTGTCAGTTGCAGCTGTATATCTTGCATCCACAGCATCAATATAGGCTTGAACATCAGCAGAGGTTGGAACAAAGCTAGTGATAGCAGTTTTATCTTTTGATATAAAGCTTTGTACTTTAGCAATAGATTTTGTAACACCCGCCAACATTAACGCTTTTGCATCTCCTGTACCACCAGGTGATAAAGCAGCTTCAGCTCTCCAAAAATCAACGGTTGAAGCCAAAATGATTGGTGTAATACCACCTCCTAAAGCTCCAAGGCTTATACTATTGATTGGTCTAAAAGTATTGTCATCGAAACGACCACCTGCTGGATATAAACCAGAGGCTGTTCTTTTTGTTCTATCATTTGGGATTCCTTCATCATTTCCATGATCTCTTCCCCAATAACCTTGATCATTATCAATTCTACAGTATACATAATTCCCTGCAACATAGTGGTTAGGTGCTGGTTCCACAGTACATCTTAAATCTTGTTCACTTACTGGAACTGTACTAACTTGTCTATAGAAATAGTAGCGTAAACGTGGGTCACGAACTGACTTTCCATTTTTCATTTCTTGCATTAACCAGTTGGCTTGGTAACCAGCTTCTACTCCTGAAGGGGTGTAATTGTTTACATATTCTGGGTGTCTTGAGTCTGGATTTGCGTTACTTGTACCCCATTGAAATTCAAAATCTTCACCAGTTCCGATGAAATTGTTAGAAGCAATTATTGCATTAAATTTACTGATAGCCGTTGCATCTACTAATCTAGTTTGTAAGTAAATTTTTAATTTTATAGTGTTTGCTAATTTTTCCCATTTAGTCCAGTTTCCATTGTAATAAAAATCTTTTGGACTTGCTGGAGCAGTAGCTTTAAAGTTTACAATAGCCTTATCTAGTAATACTAAAGCTGAAGCATAAACATCTTTACCTGAATCCAATTTTGGAGTTAAATTGGTACTGCTTAATGCTTCACTATAAGGAATGTCTCCAAAATAATCTACTAATGTAACAATAGTGTATGCCTCTATTACTTGAGCTATACCGATGTGTTTTTTTAATCCTTTAGCTTCAGCAAGTGGAGTCATTACTTGGATATTCTTCAAAATTACTTGATAGGAATCTTCCCAATCACCATTAAAGGTACTTGCGCTGTAAGCATCATCTTGGTAATTACGACCAAACATCCACTTTAAGCGGCTTACTTCAGATCCTACTGTTCCAAAACCTTGCATTGTACTAGCAAACTGAGTTTGTATTTTGTTTAATAGTAAGTCAGGGTTTGCTGCGTTTACAGATAAAGCATTTGGATCTTCTCTAAGGTCAAGGTCTGTAGTCTCGCAAGAGGAGAAGGTGACCATACTTACCATTGCGATAATTAATCCTGTTGATTTTAATATTTTTTTCATATTTTTTTAATTTTTAGAATGTAGCTTTTATGCTAAAACCATATCTTTTTCCACTAGGTCCGTTCAAGAAGTCAAAACCTCTACCATTCCCAACACCAGTACCCAATACGTTTGGATCAAAGTTTACACCGTCTGGAGTATTAAATGCATTGTAGTATAAATTGTAGCCTGAAAGTGTAAAGCTTATACTTCCAAAAGGGGTTTTTTCTAAAACTTTCTTTGGTAAGTTATACCCCAAAGATATTTCATTTAAACGAATAACTGAACCGTCATAAACACTTAATTCGTCTGGGCCAAAGGCTACGTTGTTAAAGTAGTAGGTTGAGTTATTAATTTGGATATCATTTGGTGTGCCGTCTTCTTTTACTCCAGGTAAAATAAACGTTTGTAAACGATCTTCTGTATCTGTTGTTAAACCTCTACCTAGCAAAGCAGCTGTTGTTTGAGAATAAATGTCTCCACCACTTACATAACTAATCAAGAAGTTTAGGTTGAAGTTTTTATAGCTTATTGTATTAGTGGTGTTTAATGTGAAATCTGGGTTTGGATTACCAATTATAAATGGACCAGCTTCAGTTGCATAATCACCAACATTGTTAACTACGAAATTGCCATTAGCATCTCTTTTTACTCTTGAACCAACCATTACACCGATTTGTTCTCCTTCAATGGCTTGGTTACCTAAGTTAGTGAAACCAGCGATAGTTACTCTTTCTAGATCTCCCAAATCTTTAACAATCATTTCTCCTTTGAAGAAATTGGCACCGATATTCCAATTGAAACCATTACCATCGTTACGGATAACATCAACATCTAAATCAATTTCGATACCGTTACCTTCTAATCTACCAATGTTAGTAAATGTTGATAGGTAACCTGTGCTCGGGTCTATAGGAGTTTCAGTGATTAAGTTTTTAGTTTGTCTTCTGAAATAAGAAGCATTAAGTGACACTCTATTGTCTAAAAATTTAGAATCAAATCCAAATTCATATTCGCTAAGTAGCTCAGGCTTTAAATTTGGGTTTCCTAATCTTGAAGCCGTTTGTTGTGCTGGATTAATTACACCCGAGATGTCCGAGAAATCTCTTGCAGAACCGTCTATGTTGTTAGAAACTGGATATGAAGATGCAAATCCAGCAGAAGTACCGTAACCTGCTCTCAATTTTAAGTAATTAAGGCCATTGGTGCTCTTAAGTCCTTCAAATGCTTCAGTTGGTATGAACGACAGAGAAGCTGCAGGGTAGGTTATTGAGTTTTCAAATGTATTTGATACCCAGTCTTTTCTAGCAGAAAGTTGTAGATATAAATACTTATCATACTCTAAATCGGCTTGGCCATAAAGACCTACAATGTTTTGTTTTTCTGTATATTGAATTGGGCTTTGAGTGCCAAAATTGAAGTGTCTGAAAACATTAAATACTTGTTGTCCAACACTGTTAACTCCTTGTCTATCATAAGTTACACTTCTAGAAGTTGCACCCGTTTGGAAGTTTAGTCCTAATTTGTCAGTTAATTGATAGCTACCACTTACTAAGAAGTTGTGATCCCAAATCATATTGTTGTTGTCAAATGTTCTGTAATTTCCTTGTACAGGTCCTCTTGGTGCTCCAACATTAGTTCCGTTTTCATTACGCTCGTTGTAAAAGTCAAAACCAACTCTATAGTTTAATTTGATGTTATCATTTAAATCATAATTTAAGGAGGTTGTACCAAAAGTTCTGTTTGTCATTTGTCTAACAAATGAGTTGTTTAGGGTCCAATATGGGTTCAAGATATCACTTGAAAGACGGTAACTAACGTTGGCTCCTGTGATAGGATTTTGATAAGGCCAATTTTGCAAATCTACGTTACGTGGAGTGTAGAAAATATCCGCGAAGATAGATAATCCTGTTCCTTGCACTCCAGATCCATTACTTCTTGCTACAGGTGGTGTCAAGAAGTCTGTTCTAGAATAGTTCATAGTTCCACTAATAGTGAATTTGTTACTCAATTTAGATCTTCCTCCAACACTAAAAGATGTTCTTTTTAATTCGTTACCTGGAGTAAATCCTTCATCACTCAAATTACCGAAGTTGAAATTATAAGATGTATTTCCATCTTCTGATTGCCCTGCAATGTTAATACTTGTGTTAACAACAGCGCCAATTCTAAAGAAATCCTTTACGTTATTCTTTACAGGTGCATAAGGAATAAATACTCCTTGATATTCTGGAAACGCAGCAGCTAAATTTGCTCTGTTGTAGGGATGTGCAACAGTGCCATCAGCTTGAATTCCTGATCCTGCAGCGCCATATCCGCCTAAACCATCCTTGTAAAATCCCGGACCCCAGTTAGAGAAGAAGTTTCCGTAAGCTTGGTCAAAACCATTACCAAATTTGTTTTGGTAATCTGGTAATGAAGCGATTTGATTCATAAATAAAGATTGATTCACGGTAATTTCATTCTTTTTCGAACCTTTACTGTTTGCTCCACCTTTTGTTGTGATAAGGATAACTCCATTACGACCTGCTGTACCGTATAGGGTGGTTGCAGCATATCCTTTAAGGATGTTTACGTTGGCAATATTGTTTGGATCTAAATCCAAGAAACGGCTTGAACCAGAGTTTCCATCTTGGAAATTTCCGTTAGCGTTTGTGTCACTTGCAAATGGAACTCCGTCTACGATAAATAATGGCTGAGTGTTACCAGAAATCGAGTTTAAACCACGGATGTTGATGTTTGTACCAGAACCAGAGATACCACTAGTTTGGTTAATTACAACTCCTGAAGCTTTTCCATTCAAAACCCTAGCGACATCTCCTTCAGCTCTTTGTTCAATATCAGCTGATTTGATTTCGCTGACTGCATAACCTAGGGCTTTCTTTTCTCTTTTGATACCTTGAGCAGTTACTACAACGCTCTCTAATTCTGTAGTAATGCTTTGCATTTTAACGTTTAAAGTAGTTGTTTTGGCTACTACTTCTTCGTTTTTCATCCCTACATAACTAAATATTAGTATTTGGCTAGGGGTTGCTTTAATGGTAAATTTACCATCAAAATCAGTTTGGGTTCCAGTTTTTGATCCTTTGATTAGCACACTCACACCGGGTATCGGTAATCCTGCGTTATCTGAAACAATACCTGAAACAGATCTTTCTTGCGCAAATGTTAATTGCGTCACTAGTACCATTAGAAGTACTAAGAGTCCATTGAACTTTAGTTTCATTATTTAATTGTTTTGAATTAGTGCGTCAAAACTCATAATAATTTGTTAACATTCCTAATATTTTTTTGTTTTTTTTAACTCTAACATTAAAATTTAACATTATAACATATGTTTGCTATACTGTTAAATAATTTTATATCGTTATAGTTATTTATGCCATTTGTTATGGAAAATTTAATAAGTCCGTTTTTTGTTTGTATTGTTATGCCAAGTCCTAAGCCATTTATTTTGTTAAAATTATTTTTACTTTTTAAAATGCTTTTGTCCTTAAATATCGCATAATCAAGTATTGAGTGGATGTATAATGATTCGTTGAGAAGGAGTCTATATTCAGTTAGTATTGCGCTCATGTAATTTCCTTGTAAACTATTTTCTGCAAATCCTCTTATTGAATATAGTCCTCCAAATCGATACAATTCATTTGTTAAGTAGTTGTTGCTGTTTAAGAAAAAATTTTGATTTCTAATATTGATGCTGTTTTTGGGATTGATAATGATGTTGTGTGTAATGTTTAGATTTACAAACTGTTGTTTTTGTTTTGTGATATTGGTAAGGTTTGAGGTGTTTCTGTTTCCGATGCCTATTCGGAAGTCTAATTTAGTTTTTTCTTCAAATAATAGGTTTTCTGTCTCTTTTTTTTGATGTACAAGACCTGCGGTTATGAATCGATTTTTATAGTCACTGATGTTGTTGTTGCTATTTTGTATATCGCTGGAGATGGTTGACTCAATACCGAAGTGAATCTTTGTTTTGTGTGCTATTAAGTAATTAATGTCGATAAGTGTTTTTGAGTTTTGAAAAGTGCTGTCTTGTTTGAATATGTTGAGTTGTGCGTTTATGCCTATTGGTGTTTTTAATAAATAGTCTAAGGTTATTCCGGTGCGAAATGTTTTTTGATCATTTCCGTCGCTTTTCCAATAGATAAAAAAATCCTCTCCCTTTTTTAGAATATTTTGAAATTGAATGTCTAAGTATCCATTTAATATGGTTTTTTTTTCGTCATTGTTGCTGATTCCAATGTATCCATCGAAAGAGTTGGATTTTCTTTTTTCAAGATATACATAAATTATTGTAGAATCTTTGCTTAATAATAATTCCGGTTGCTTTGTTTGTTTGATAAATGAATATTTGTCGAATTCGGATTTTATTTCATGAATAGAGTTTTGGTTGAAAACTTTGTTTCTGAATTTTTTATTGATTTGAGCTAAGTGATTTGATGGGAATATTTTTTGTTGTTGTTCCTCTTCTTTGTGTTTTATGATTATTTGGTTAATTTTTCTTTGAAGACCAAGTTTTGTTTTTAGATCTGCAAAAAGTATGTTGTTTTGTGCTTTTATGTTCTCCAAATAAACACTGACTTTTGGATAGCCTAGTTTTTCAAGTTTAATTGTTGTAGCGTTTAAAAAGTCTATGGTTTCTGGGTATTTTAAAATTAATGTGTCTTGGTTAGCGGTTTTTTCTGTGAATTGTTTTATGGGTGAATTTTTACCTATATATATATGAATGTATTTTGTTTGTTTTTTTAATTCGTAATATGCATTGTAGGTACTATCGTTTTTTTTTACTAATTCAGTTAAGCTGTTTTCTAAATAACCCAATTTTTCAAGTTTTTTTGAAGTTAAAAGGATTTCTTTTTCAATTGATGATAAGTTTGTGTGGATTTGATGGTATTGTAAAGAGTCAATAATTTTATTTTCGGCTTCTGTTGAGCCTTTTATTTTTAAAAATATTTTTTGTCCAAAGCTTATTTGGCAAGTGGATAAAATTATGAGTATGTTTAGAATATGTTTCAAGTTGTTTGGTTTCAAATAAATCTAACGCAAATATCTGTGTAATCTTATGGAATTCATAATCTAAAATAAGGATATTGAAAATTAATGAATTAAGGTTTGTATAGTGAAAAATATTTTATACATTTGCAACCCCGTAAAAAGCGGGAATTTAATATAATAAGAAATTTTTAGTATTAATTATGCCAACAATTCAACAATTAGTAAGAACAGGAAGGACTCAGATAACTAAGAAGAGTAAATCGGTTGCTTTAGATTCTTGTCCTCAAAGAAGAGGGGTTTGTACGCGTGTTTACACTACTACACCAAAAAAACCAAACTCTGCAATGCGTAAAGTTGCGCGTGTGCGTTTGACAAATGGTAATGAAGTGAATGCTTATATCCCAGGTGAAGGACACAATTTACAAGAGCACTCGATAGTATTAGTTAGGGGTGGAAGGGTAAAAGATTTACCAGGAGTTAGATATCACATCGTTCGTGGTGCACTTGATACATCAGGTGTTGCTGGAAGAACGCAAAGAAGATCTAAGTACGGTGCTAAACGCCCAAAAGAAGCAAAAAAGTAATTTAAAAAGTTAAATGTGTGATTTTTGTAATGGAATTTTAATTCTGTTAATAAAGTTATGCTAATGACAAAAAATTAAAAAAAAGACATGAGAAAAAGAGCGGCAAAGAAAAGACCACTTTTACCGGATCCAAGATTTAACGATCAATTGGTAACGCGTTTTGTGAACAACTTAATGTGGGATGGTAAGAAATCAACAGCTTTTAAAGTTTTTTATGATGCAATTGATATCATTGAAACTAAAAAGCAAAATGATGAAAAATCAGCTTTAGAAATTTGGAAAGATGCTTTAACTAACGTTATGCCTCACGTAGAAGTGCGTAGTCGTAGAGTAGGTGGAGCTACATTTCAAATTCCAATGCAAATTAGACCTGATAGAAAAATTTCTATGGCTATGAAATGGTTGATACTTTATTCTAGAAGAAGAAACGAAAAATCAATGGCTCAAAGGTTAGCTTCTGAATGTTTGGCTGCGGCTAAAGAAGAAGGTGCGGCTGTTAAGAAAAGAATGGATACTCACAAAATGGCAGAAGCTAACAAAGCTTTCTCTCACTTTAGATTTTAATTCATAGAGAAATGGCAAGAGATCTAAAATATACAAGAAATATTGGAATTGCTGCTCACATTGATGCTGGTAAAACAACAACAACTGAGCGTATATTATTCTATACTGGAAAATCACACAAAATTGGTGAAGTGCACGATGGTGCTGCAACAATGGACTGGATGGCACAAGAGCAAGAAAGAGGTATTACTATTACTTCTGCGGCTACAACTTGTGAATGGAATTTTCCAACTGAACAAGGTAAAATTTTACCAGAATCTAAACCGTATCACTTCAATATTATCGATACTCCTGGGCACGTTGACTTTACAGTAGAGGTAAATCGTTCGTTACGTGTATTAGATGGATTGGTTTTCTTATTTAGTGCGGTTGATGGTGTTGAGCCTCAATCTGAAACTAACTGGAGATTAGCTGATCAATACCGTGTGCCTCGTATGGGGTTTGTTAATAAAATGGACCGTCAAGGGTCTAATTTCTTAGCAGTTTGTCAACAAGTAAAGGATATGTTGAAATCAAACGCGGTGGCTATCACTTTACCAATTGGTGAAGAAAATGATTTTAAAGGAGTGGTTGACTTGGTTAAAAATCAAGCTATTGTTTGGCATGATGCTACACAAGGAGCGACTTTTGATATTGTTGATATTCCTGCAGATATGATTGACGAAGTGAAACACTATCGTTCAATTCTAATCGAGGAAATTGCTACTTATGATGAAAATCTTTTGGATAAGTATATGGAGGATGAGAACTCTATTACTGAAGAGGAAATCAATACAGCTTTAAGAGCTGCAACTATGGATATGGCAATTATCCCAATGATTGCAGGTTCTTCTTTCAAAAACAAAGGTGTTCAATTTATGCTTGATGCGGTATGTAAATACTTGCCTTCTCCATTGGATAAAGAGGGAATTAAAGGTATTCACCCTGATGATGCGGAATTGTTAGAAGAAGATCAAACTCAAATCTTGCGTAAGCCAGATGTGAAAGAGCCATTTGCTGCTTTAGCGTTTAAAATTGCAACTGACCCATTCGTAGGTCGTTTGGCTTTCTTCCGTGCTTATTCAGGAAGATTAGATGCTGGTTCTTATGTGTTGAATACGCGTTCTGGAAATAAAGAAAGAATTTCTCGTATCTACCAGATGCATGCCAACAAACAAAACCCAATCGAATATATCGAGGCTGGTGATATTGGAGCAGCTGTTGGATTTAAAGATATCAAAACTGGAGATACATTGTGTGATGAGAAGCATCCAATTATTCTTGAATCAATGAAATTCCCTGCGCCAGTAATTGGTATTGCTATTGAGCCTAAAACTAAGGCTGACGTAGATAAAATGGGTATGGCTTTGGCGAAATTAGCTGAAGAAGATCCAACATTTACTGTTAGGACGGATGAGGCTTCAGGGCAAACTATTATCTCTGGTATGGGTGAGTTGCACTTGGATATCTTGGTTGATCGTATGAAACGTGAGTTCAAAGTAGAGGTAAATCAAGGTGAGCCACAAGTGGAATACAAAGAAGCATTTACAAAAACTGCTCAACATAGAGAGGTTTACAAGAAACAATCTGGAGGTCGTGGTAAATTCGGTGATATCGTATTTAGAGTTGAGCCTGCTGATGAAGTGGATGGTAAAGTACCTGTAGGATTGCAATTTGTGAATGAAGTAAAAGGAGGAAACGTACCTAAAGAATACATTCCTGCTGTTGAAAAAGGTTTCCGTGAAGCTATGAAAACTGGTCCGTTAGCTGGTTATCAGGTTGATAGTTTAAAAGTTACATTGTTAGATGGATCTTTCCATCCAGTGGATTCTGATGCGCTTTCTTTTGAATTAGCAGCTAGAATGGGGTATAAAGAAGTTGCGAAAGCAGCTGGAGCTATTATTCTTGAGCCAATCATGAAAATGGAGGTTATTACACCAGAAGAAAACATGGGAGATATCGTAGGAGATATTAACCGTCGTAGAGGTCAGGTAAATGACATGGGTGATAGAAATGGTGCTAAAACTATTAAGGCTGATGTGCCATTGTCAGAAATGTTTGGGTATGTTACAACTTTAAGAACTTTATCTTCTGGTCGTGCAACATCAACAATGGAATTTTCACACTACGCTGAAACACCTTCTAACATTTCAGAAGCAGTTATCAAAAAAGCAAAAGGAAACGCATAATCTTTAAGAAAATGAGTCAAAAAATCAGAATAAAATTAAAATCTTACGATCATATGTTGGTGGATAAATCTGCTGAAAAGATTGTAAAAACAGTAAAAACTACTGGTGCTGTTGTAACTGGTCCAATTCCGTTGCCAACTCACAAAAAATTGTTTACAGTATTGCGTTCTCCGCACGTTAACAAAAAAGCTAGAGAGCAATTTGAAGTAATGTCATATAAGAGATTAATTGATATTTATTCTTCTTCATCTAAAACTATCGATGCTTTAATGAAACTTGAATTACCAAGTGGAGTTGAAGTTGAAATCAAAGTTTAAGTAGTTCTAAAGTAATAAGAACGCTGTTTTTGGGCAAAAAAAATATTTTTTGGATTGTGTGTAAATAAGTTATACCTTTGCACCTCGAAAAAAAATAGGATTTGCTCAAAAGCTGCGTTCTATATTTATATTTTAATAATTAATAATTAATATTTATGTCTGGGTTAATTGGTAGAAAAATCGGCATGACTAGTATTTTTGATGAAAACGGGAAGAATATTCCTTGTACAGTAATTGAAGCTGGTCCATGTGTTGTTACCCAAGTCAGAACCAAAGAGGTTGACGGGTATGAAGCGTTGCAACTTGGTTTCGATGACAAAAACGAGAAACATTCCACAAAAGCGGCTTTAGGTCACTTTAAAAAAGCTGGAACTGTTGCTAAGAAAAAAGTCGTTGAATTTCAAGATTTTGCAACTGAACAAAAATTAGGTGATCTTATTGATGTGTCTATTTTTGAAGAAGGGGAATTTGTGGATGTGCAAGGTGTTTCTAAAGGTAAAGGTTTTCAAGGGGTTGTGAAACGTCACGGTTTTGGTGGTGTTGGTCAAGCAACTCATGGTCAACATAACCGTTTAAGAGCGCCAGGTTCTGTAGGAGCTTCTTCTTATCCGTCTAGAGTATTCAAAGGAATGCGTATGGCAGGAAGAATGGGAGGAGTAAATGTAAAAGTTCAAAACCTTAGAGTGTTAAAAGTAGTTACTGATAAGAATCTACTTGTGATTAAAGGATGTGTTCCTGGTCATAATAACTCTTATGTAATCATTCAGAAGTAATGGAAGTAAAAGTATTAGATTTCAACGGAAAAGATACTGGGAGAAAAGTTCAACTTTCTGATTCAGTATTCGCAATTGAACCAAACAATCACGCGGTATACCTTGATGTTAAGCAATATTTAGCTAATCAAAGACAAGGTACTCACAAGGCTAAGGAGAGAGCTGAAGTGGCAGGTAGTACGCGTAAGATTAAAAAACAAAAAGGAACAGGTACTGCTCGTGCGGGTAGTGCAAAAAGTCCTTTGTTTAAAGGTGGTGGAACAGTTTTTGGTCCTAGACCAAGAAGTTATTCATTCAAATTGAATAAAAATTTGAAGAGATTGGCTAGAAAATCTGCTTTTTCTATTAAAGCAAAAGAATCAAATATTATCGTCTTAGAAGATTTTAATTTTGAAAAGCCAAGCACTAAAAATTTCATTAATGTTTTGAAAGCTTTAGAGTTAGAAAACAAAAAATCACTGTTTGTGTTGGGTGATACGAATAAAAATGTATATTTGTCCTCACGTAATTTGCAGGCTTCTAGCGTTGTAAGTAGCTCAGAATTAAGTACTTATGCTATTTTAAATGCAAATAATTTAGTGCTTTTAGAGAGTTCTTTGGAAGTAATTGAAGAAAATTTAAGTAAATAATTAGGATATGAGCATCATAATTAAACCTATAGTAACGGAAAAAGTAACCAAAGAAAGTGAAGTTTTGAACCGTTTTGGATTCGAGGTGAGCAGAAAGGCTAACAAAGTTGAAATTAAGAAAGCTGTAGAAGCTGCTTATGGAGTAAATGTTGTTAGTGTAAACACTATGAATGTTAGACCAGACAGAACTACTAAATACACTAAAAGTGGTTTAATCAGTGGAAAGACAAATGCTGTGAAAAAGGCAATTGTACAAGTACAAGAAGGAGAAACAATTGATTTTTACAACAATATCTAAGATAGAAAAATGTCAGTAAGAAAATTAAAACCTATTACCCCAGGTCAGCGATTTAGAGTTGTGAATGGTTATGACGCTATTACAACTGATAAGCCGGAACGCTCTTTGATAGCGCCGATAAAAAACACTGGAGGTAGAAATAGTCAAGGAAAGATGACCATGCGTTATACGGGTGGTGGTCACAAGCAGAGATATCGTATTATCGATTTTAAACGTACCAAGGATGGAATTCCAGCTACGGTTAAGTCGATTGAGTATGATCCAAATCGTACTGCTTTTATCGCTTTATTAGCTTATGCTGATGGTGAGAAAACTTATGTTATCGCGCAAAATGGATTGAAAGTTGGTCAGAAAGTTGTTTCTGGTGCAGATGCTCAACCTGAGATTGGTAACACTTTACCTTTAAGTAAAGTTCCGCTAGGAACTGTAATTTCTTGTATTGAATTGAGACCAGGTCAAGGAGCTGTAATTGCTCGTTCAGCTGGTACATTTGCTCAATTAATGGCAAGAGATGGAAAATATGCAACTATTAAAATGCCATCAGGTGAAACAAGATTGATTTTGTTAACGTGTTCGGCTACTATAGGAGCAGTTTCTAATTCAGATCATCAATTAGTAGTATCAGGAAAAGCTGGTAGAACAAGATGGTTAGGAAGAAGACCTAGAACAAGACCTGTTGCAATGAACCCTGTAGATCACCCAATGGGAGGTGGTGAAGGACGTTCTTCTGGTGGACATCCACGTTCAAGAAATGGAATACCAGCTAAAGGTTATAGAACACGTTCTAAGAAAAACCCGAGTAACAAGTATATCGTAGAACGTAGAAAGAAATAATAAGATATGGCACGTTCATTAAAAAAAGGACCTTTCGTTCATTATAAGTTAGAAAAGAAAGTTGAAGAAAACATTGCAGGTGGAAATAAAGGAGTGGTTAAGACTTGGTCTAGAGCTTCTATGATAACACCAGACTTTGTTGGTCAAACTATCGCAGTTCATAACGGTCGTCAGTTTGTACCTGTTTACGTTACAGAAAACATGGTAGGACATAAATTAGGAGAATTTTCACCAACTAGATCTTTTAGAGGTCATGCTGGAGCAAAAAATAAAGGTAAAAAATAAGAAGCAATGGGAGTTCGTAAAAGAGAAACAGCAGATGCGAGAAAAGAGGCTAATAAGTCTATTGCTTTCGCGAAGTTAAATAACTGCCCTACTTCACCTAGAAAAATGCGCTTAGTAGCAGATCTAGTAAGAGGTCAGAAGGTAGAAAGAGCACTTAACATATTAAGATTTAGTTCTAAAGAAGCTTCAAGAAAATTAGAAAAACTATTGTTATCAGCTATCAATAACTGGGAACAAAAGAATAGCGAAGCTAGTTTAGAAGAAGCAGGATTATTTGTTAAGGAAATCCGTGTAGATGGTGGAATGATGTTGAAAAGACTTCGTCCAGCTCCACAAGGAAGAGCACACAGAATAAGAAAACGTTCTAATCACGTAACAATCGTGTTGGGAGCTATCAATAACACACAAAGCAATTCTTAAGCAGCATGGGACAAAAGACAAATCCAATTGGAAATAGACTTGGTATCATCAGAGGATGGGACTCAAACTGGTATGGTGGAAATGATTACGGTGATAAATTAGCCGAAGATCACAAAATCAGAAAGTATGTACATGCTCGTTTATCAAAAGCTAGTGTATCAAAAGTAATCATCGAGAGAACTTTGAAACTTGTAACCGTTACTATCACTACTGCTAGACCTGGTATAATTATCGGAAAAGGTGGACAAGAGGTAGACAAGTTGAAAGAAGAACTTAAGAAAATTACAGACAAAGAGGTTCAAATTAACATCTTTGAAATTAAAAGACCTGAACTTGATGCGTATCTAGTTGCTACAAGCATCTGTCGTCAAATCGAAAGCAGAATTTCTTACAGAAGAGCTATTAAAATGGCCATCGCAGCCTCTATGCGTATGAATGCTGAAGGAATTAAAGTGCTTATCTCAGGTCGTTTGAATGGTGCTGAAATGGCTCGTTCAGAAGGTTTCAAGGAGGGTAGAATTCCTCTATCAACTTTCAGAGCTGATATTGATTATGCACTTGCAGAAGCTCATACTACTTATGGTAGAATGGGAGTGAAAGTGTGGATCATGAAAGGTGAAGTTTACGGAAAGAGAGAGCTTTCTCCGCTAGCTGGCATGGATAAAAAACAAGCCGGAGGTAAAGGAGGAGATTCTTCTAGAGGAGACAGAAAATCTTTTAATAAAGGTGGAAAACCAGACGCTCGTAAAAGAAAGTAAATTTTTAAACTAAAGAAAAATGTTACAGCCTAAAAGAACAAAGTATCGTAAGGTACAAAAGGGTAAAATGAAAGGGAATTCTCAAAGAGGACATGAACTTTCAAATGGAATGTTTGGAATTAAATCTGTACATGAAGATGGAATGTTCTTAACCTCTCGTCAAATCGAAGCTGCACGTATCGCTGCAACTCGTTATATGAAAAGAGAAGGACAATTATGGATTAAAATATTTCCAGACAAACCAATCACTAAGAAGCCTCTTGAGGTACGTATGGGTAAAGGTAAAGGTGCCGTTGAATATTGGGCAGCTGTAGTTAAACCTGGAAGAATTATGTTCGAAGTTGGAGGAGTTCCTTTGTCAGTTGCTAAAGAGGCGTTACGTCTAGCAGCTCAAAAGCTTCCAGTTAAAACTAAATTCGTTGTTGCAAGAGATTTCGAAGCATAATCTATATTTTTATGAAACAATCAGAAATAAAAGATCTTTCTGCAGCGGAGTTGCAAGAAAAACTAAGTCAAACTAAAAAGGTTTATGCCGATTTAAAAATGGCTCACGCTATTTCTCCGATCGAAAATCCACTTCAAATTAGAAGTGTACGTAGAACGGTTGCTAGATTAGCTACAGAACTTACTAAAAGAGAGTTACAATAATTGTAATCTGCTGAAAGATGGAAAAAAGAAATTTAAGAAAAGAAAGAATTGGTGTAGTTACTTCAAACAAAATGGATAAGTCTATTGTTGTTGCGCAAGTAACTAAAGTAAAGCACCCATTATATGGTAAGTTCGTGTTAAAAACAAAGAAATTTGTAGCACACGACGAAACAAACGACTGTAACATTGGTGATACTGTAAGAATTAGCGAGACGCGTCCTTTGAGTAAATCAAAATGTTGGAGATTAGTTGAAATCATTGAAAGAGCTAAATAATTATGGTACAACAAGAATCAAGACTAAAAGTAGCAGATAACACTGGAGCTAAAGAAGTTTTAACTATCCGTGTTTTAGGAGGTACCAAAAGAAGGTATGCCTCTGTTGGTGACAAGATTGTAGTTTCTATCAAAGATGCAACTCCGAACGGAAACGTAAAAAAAGGAGCTGTTTCAACTGCAGTTGTTGTACGTACCAAAAAAGAAGTAAGAAGAGCCGATGGTTCATACATCAGATTTGATGACAATGCTTGTGTATTGTTAAATGCAGCTGGTGAGATGAGAGGAACTCGTGTTTTTGGTCCGGTAGCAAGAGAACTTCGTGAAAAACAATTCATGAAAATTGTATCATTAGCACCAGAAGTGCTTTAATTCGTTATAAGATGATAAAGCTAAAAATAAAGTCAGGAGACATTGTAAGAGTAATAGCTGGAGACCATAAAGGTGCTGAAGGTAAAGTTTTGCGTGTTTACCGTGAGAAAAACAAAGCGATTGTTGAAGGTGTAAACATGGTTTCTAAACACACGAAGCCAAGTGCTAAAAACCCTCAAGGTGGTATTGTAAAAAAGGAAGCTTCTATACAAATTTCTAACATTGCTCTTATAGATCCTAAAACAAAGGAAACTACAAGAGTTGGTATTAGAGTAGAAGGAGATAAGAAAGTAAGATTTTCAAAAAAATCTAATCAAGTACTATAGTAATGGCATATATACCTAGACTAAAAGAAGAATATAAGAGTAGAGTTATTGCTGCTCTTAAAGAAGAGTTCGGTTACTCAAATATTATGGAAGTTCCAAAATTGGAAAAAATTGTTTTGAGTAAGGGAGTTGGTGCGGCAGTATCTGATAAAAAACTAATTGACTATGCAGTTGAGGAGTTGACTAAGATTACTGGACAAAAAGCAGTAGCCACTATTTCTAAGAAAGACGTTGCGTCTTTTAAACTTAGAAAAGGGATGCCTATTGGTGCAAAAGTGACTTTACGTGGAGAAAGAATGTATGAGTTTTTAGATAGACTTATTACTTCATCTTTACCTCGTGTAAGAGACTTCAATGGTATTAAATCTACAGGTTTTGACGGAAGAGGAAATTATAACTTAGGTGTTTTAGAACAAATCATTTTCCCAGAAATTGATATTGATAAAGTAAACAAAATATCTGGTATGGATATTTCCTTTGTTACTTCTGCAAAAACAGATAAAGAAGCAAAGTCATTGTTGGCTGAATTAGGTTTACCTTTTAAAAAGAATTAAGATATGGCTAAAGAATCAATGAAAGCCCGTGAGGTGAAAAGAGAAAAAACGGTAGCTAAGTATGCTGAGAAAAGAAAAGCTTTGTTAGAAGCTGGAGATTTCGTAGGTTTGCAAAAATTACCGAAAAATGCTTCACCAGTTCGTTTGCACAATCGTTGTAAATTAACAGGTAGACCAAGAGGGTATATGCGTCAATTCGGTATTTCACGTGTTACATTCCGTGAAATGGCTAACAATGGATTGATACCAGGTGTTAAAAAAGCATCTTGGTAGAATAATAATATTCAGACGTGAGTAACCACGTCTGTTTTTTCACATTTATAAACTGGTTTCAGGTTCGAATAGTTCGAAAACCGTTACCGCAAATTAATACATATGTATACAGATCCAATTGCAGATTATTTAACGAGAGTTAGAAACGCTGTGGCTGCAAACCACAAAGTAGTTGAAATTCCCGCATCTAATCTAAAAAAAGAAATAACTAAGATCTTATTTGATCAAGGTTACATCTTAAGTTACAAGTTTGAGAACAAAACTGTTCAAGGTTCTATCAAAATTGCTCTGAAGTACGATAAAGTTACTAAAGAGCCTGTAATTAAAGATATCCAAAGAATTAGTAAACCAGGTTTACGTAAATACGCAGGTGCTTCTAAATTGCCGAGAATCCTTAATGGATTAGGTATTGCTATTGTTTCTACATCTAAAGGTTTGATGACAGGAAAACAAGCTAAGCAATTGAATGTTGGAGGAGAAGTAATTTGTTACGTATACTAATTTTTAAAGACTAGATAAGATGTCAAGAATAGGTAAAAGTCCAATCGTAATCCCTGCCGGAGTAACTGTTGAAGTTAAAGATGGTATTATTACTGTAAAAGGAAAAAATGGTCAACTAACACAGGAATTTTCAGATGTTACTGTAAAAGTTGAAGACGGTCAAGTTACAATTGAAAGATCGTCTGATCACAAAGACCAAAGAGCAAAACACGGTTTATATCGTTCTTTAATCAATAACATGATTGTTGGTGTAAGTGAAGGTTTTACTAAATCTTTAGAATTGGTTGGAGTTGGTTATAGAGCTTCAAATCAAGGACAAAAACTAGATTTAGCCTTAGGTTTTTCTCATAATATTATTTTAGAAATTGCTCCTGAGGTAACTTTGGAAACTATTTCTGAAAAAGGAAAGAACCCAATTGTGAAGTTAACTTCTTTTGATAAACAACTATTAGGACAAGTTGCTGCCAAGATAAGAAGTTTCCGTAAACCAGAGCCTTACAAAGGTAAAGGGGTTAAATTTGTAGGTGAAGTATTAAGAAGAAAAGCAGGTAAATCAGCTTAAAAAATAAGATTATGTCATTAACAAAACCTGAAAGAAGACAGAGAATTAGATTCAGAATTAGAAAAACGATTAGTGGTACTGCTACTAAACCAAGACTTTCTGTTTTTAGAAGTAACAAAGAAATTTATGCGCAATTAATTGATGATGTAAATGGTGTTACTTTGTTAGCTGCCTCTTCAAGAGAAAAAGAAATAGGAAAAGGTACGAATATTGAAGTTGCAACTGCAGTTGGTAAATTGGTTGCAGAGAAAGCTTTGAAAGCTGGTATTGAAACAGTAACTTTCGATAGAGGAGGTTATTTATATCATGGTCGTATTAAATCATTAGCGGAAGGCGCAAGAGCGGCTGGGCTTAAATTCTAATATAGTATGTCTAATAAATACAAGAATATAGAGTTAGTAAAACCAAGTGGTCTTGAATTAAAAGATCGTTTGGTAAGTGTAAATCGTGTTACTAAGGTTACAAAAGGTGGTAGAGCTTTCGGTTTTTCAGCTATTGTAGTTGTAGGTGATGAAAATGGAGTGGTTGGACACGGATTAGGTAAATCTAAAGATGTTTCAGAAGCTATTGCTAAAGCAGTAGAAGATGCAAAGAAAAATTTAGTTAGAATTCCTTTGAATGGACAATCTGTTCCTCACGAACAAAAAGGTAAATTTGGTGGTGCGCGTGTGTTTTTGATTCCTGCATCACATGGTACAGGAGTTATTGCTGGTGGTGCTGTTCGTTCAGTTCTTGAATCAGTGGGAATTCACGATGTATTATCAAAATCTCAAGGATCATCTAATCCTCATAATGTTGTTAAAGCAACTTTTGATGCTTTATTACAAATGAGAAGTGCTCATACAGTTGCAAGACAAAGAGGGGTTTCATTAGAGAAAGTTTTTAAAGGTTAATTTAAGGAAATTATGGCTAAATTATTAGTAAAACAAGTACGTAGTAAAATTAACTGTCCTCTTACTCAAAAAAGAGGTTTAGAGGCTTTAGGTTTACGTAAAATGGGACAAGTTGTAGAGCATGATTCAAATCCTGCTATCCTTGGGATGATAAATAAAGTTAAACACTTAGTTTCTGTAGAAGAAATTAAATAACAAATACTCGTATGAATTTAAGTAATTTACAACCTGCTGAGGGTTCTACACACAATCAAAATAAGAGATTAGGTAGAGGTGAAGGTTCTGGTAAAGGTGGTACTTCTGCAAGAGGACACAAAGGAGCTAAATCTCGTTCAGGATACTCTAAAAAGATTGGTTTTGAAGGAGGTCAGATGCCACTTCAAAGACGTGTTCCTAAGTTTGGTTTCAAAAACATCAATCGTAAAGAGTACGAAGGTGTTAATTTAGATACACTTCAATTATTAGTGGATAATGGTCTTGTAACTGATACTGTTGATATGTCAGTTTTTGTTGCAAATCGTCTAGCTACTAAGAATGAGATCGTTAAGATTTTAGGAAGAGGTGAATTAAAAGCAAAATTAAAGGTATCTGCTCACAAATTTACTGCTACTGCAAAAGCTGCTATTGAAGCTGCTGGAGGTGAAGCTGTAACATTATAATTTTTCAACTAATATGAAGAAATTTTTTGAATCATTAAGTAATGTTTGGAAGATTGAGGAACTAAAAAATAGAATTCTTTTTACTTTAGGTCTTCTTTTAGTTTATCGTTTTGGCGCACATGTAACTTTACCTGGAATTGATGCAACGCAATTGACTGGTTTAGCAGGTCAAACAAAAGATGGTATCGGTTCAATACTTGACATGTTTACTGGTGGTGCTTTTTCGAAAGCTTCAGTTTTTGCGTTGGGTATCATGCCTTATATTTCAGCATCTATTGTTGTTCAGTTAATGGGGATAGCTATTCCTTATCTACAAAAATTGCAAAGTGATGGTGAAAGTGGTAGAAAAAAGATCAATCAAATTACTCGTTGGTTGACTATTGGTATCACTTTAGTTCAAGGGCCGACTTACATCTACAATCTTTACAGAACATTACCAAGTAATGCCTTTTTATTAGGTTTTAATTCTTTTGAATTCTTATTTTCTTCAGTTGTTATCCTAGTAACAGGTACAATTTTTGCAATGTGGTTAGGTGAGAAAATCACTGATAAAGGGATTGGAAATGGTATTTCACTTTTGATCATGGTAGGTATCTTAGCAAGATTGCCACAGGCTTTTATTCAAGAATTTACTACAAGAGTTACCAATAATAATGGAGGTCCAATGCTTTTGGTTATTGAAGTTATTATTTGGCTATTAGTAATTATTTCCTGTGTTTTGCTTGTTATGGCAGTAAGGAAGATACCTGTTCAGTATGCTCGCAGAACAGCATCTGGTGATTTTGAACAAGATATGTTGGGTGGTAATAGACAATGGATACCTTTGAAGTTAAATGCTTCTGGTGTTATGCCGATTATCTTTGCCCAAGCTATTATGTTTATTCCAGCAGCTGTTGCTGGTTTGTCTAAATCAGAAACTTCTCAAACAATTGTTAGTGCATTTAGTAACATCTTTGGTTTTTGGTATAATTTTGTATTTGCTAGCTTAATAGTTATCTTTACATTCTTTTATACCGCAATCACTGTACCTACAAATAAAATGTCTGATGATTTAAAAAGAAGTGGAGGTTTCATTCCAGGAGTAAGACCTGGTGCAGAAACATCTGATTATCTTGATAAAGTGATGTCTTTAATTACTTTCCCAGGGTCTTTATTTCTTGCTTTAATCGCTGTGTTCCCAGCTATTGTCGTAAGTCTTATGGATGTACAACAATCTTGGGCAATGTTTTTTGGAGGTACTTCATTAATCATTATGGTTGGTGTTGCTATTGACACAATGCAGCAAATTAACTCATATTTGTTGAATAAACACTATGATGGTTTGATGAAGAGTGGTAAAAATAGAAAAGCAGTAGCTTAATTTTATGGCAAAACAATCAGCAATAGAACAAGACGGATCAATAATCGAAGCATTATCTAATGCAATGTTCCGTGTAGAGTTAGAAAATGGACATGTCGTAATTGCTCATATTTCTGGTAAAATGCGTATGCATTACATCAAATTATTACCTGGTGATAAGGTGAAACTTGAAATGAGTCCTTACGATTTGTCAAAAGCAAGAATTACTTATAGATATTAAAGATATTCCAAATGAAAGTAAGAGCATCAGTTAAAAAAAGAAGCGCCGAGTGCATTATTGTGCGTAGAAAAGGCAGATTATACGTAATCAACAAAAAGAATCCTAGATTTAAACAAAGACAAGGATAATTATGGCAAGAATAGCAGGGGTAGATATCCCAAAAAACAAGAGAGGTGTTATAGCACTTACCTACATCTTCGGATTAGGAAAAAGTAGAGCGATTGAGATTTTAGAGAAAGCTCAAGTAAGCCAAGATAAAAAAGTTCAAGATTGGAACGATGATGAGATTGGAGCAATTCGTGAGGCGGTTTCAGCTTTCAAAATTGAAGGTGAATTACGTTCAGAGGTTTCTTTAAACATCAAACGTTTGATGGATATTGGATGTTACAGAGGTATTCGTCATAGATCTGGTCTTCCATTGAGAGGTCAAAGAACTAAAAACAACTCTAGAACAAGAAAAGGTAAAAGAAAAACTGTTGCTAACAAGAAAAAAGCAACTAAATAATAAGTAATATGGCTAAAGCAACTGCAAAAAAACGTAAAGTTATCGTTGAATCAACGGGAGAGGCTCATATTTCTGCTACCTTCAATAACATCATCATTTCGTTAACAAACAAAAAAGGTGAAGTTATTTCTTGGTCTTCAGCTGGTAAAATGGGTTTTAGAGGTTCTAAAAAGAATACTCCATATGCAGCCCAAATGGCAGCAGAAGATTGTAGTAAAGTAGCTCTTGAGGCTGGTCTTAAAAAAGTTAAAGTATATGTTAAAGGACCAGGTAATGGACGTGAGTCTGCTATCCGTTCTATACATAATGGTGGAATTGAAGTTACCGAAATTATCGATGTTACTCCAATGCCTCACAATGGATGTCGTCCTCCTAAAAGACGTAGAGTTTAATACTCAAATTTATTTATAGTATAACCTAGATAGAATATAGATTATCGAAGGATAAGACCTGAATTCATAATCTCTATCTTAAACAAATTAAAATGGCAAGATATACTGGTCCAAGTACAAGAATCGCCCGTAAATTTGGCGAAGCAATTTTCGGAGATGATAAAGCTTTCGAAAAAAGAAACTACCCTCCTGGGCAACACGGGATGGCTAAAAAAAGAGGAAAAAAATCTGAGTACGCTGTCCAATTGATGGAAAAGCAAAAAGCTAAATATTCTTATGGAATTTTAGAAAAACAATTCAGAAATTTATTTGAAAAAGCATCAGCTACTAAAGGTGTAACTGGTGAGGTTTTATTACAATTGTGTGAGTCAAGATTAGATAATGTAGTTTTTAGAATGGGTATTGCTCCTTCTAGAAGAGGTGCTCGTCAAATCGTTTCTCATAGACACATCACTGTTAATGGTGAAGTTGTTAATATTCCTTCTTACCACCTTAAACCTGGTGATAAAGTTGCTGTTCGTGAAAAGTCTAAATCATTAGAAGCTATCGAACGTTCTTTGTCTAATTCAAGTCATGTTTATGAATGGATTACTTGGAATAATGATCTTAAAGAAGGAACTTTTGTTTCTGTACCTGCAAGACTTCAAATTCCTGAAAACATTAAAGAACAATTAATCGTAGAGTTGTACAACAAATAATAATTGACTTAGTCGAAATTTATGGCAATATTTAATTTTCAGAAGCCCGATAAAGTTATCATGATCGATTCAACCGATTTTGAAGGTAAATTTGAATTTAGACCTTTGGAACCTGGTTATGGATTGACTGTTGGTAATGCACTTAGAAGAGTTTTGCTTTCAGCATTAGAAGGATATGCAATAACATCTGTTCGTATCGAAGGTGTAGATCATGAGTTTTCCACTATTTCAGGAGTTGTTGAGGATGTTACCGAGATTATCTTAAATCTTAAACAAGTACGTTTCAAACGTCAGATTGAAGATATAGATAATGAATCAGTTACTATTTCTGTTTCAGGTAAAGATCAATTGACAGCTGGTGATTTTCAAAAATTTATTTCAGGTTTTCAAGTTTTGAATCCAGAACTTGTTATCTGTAATTTAGACAGTAAAATCAAATTAAGTTTTGATTTGACTATTGAAAAAGGTAGAGGTTATGTTCCTGCAGAAGAGAACAAAAAACAGAATGCGGCCATTGGTACTATTTTTACAGATTCTATTTTTACACCTGTAAAGAATGTAAAATATGCTATTGAAAACTTCCGTGTTGAGCAAAAAACAGATTACGAAAAATTAGTTTTTGAAATTAAAACTGATGGTTCCATTAATCCAAAAGATGCTCTTACTGAAGCTGCAAAAGTTTTGATTCACCATTTCATGTTGTTTTCTGATGAAAGAATTACACTTGAGGCTGACGAAATTGCACAAACAGAATCTTATGATGAAGAGTCATTGCATATGAGACAATTGCTTAAAACTAAGCTTGTTGATATGGACTTGTCTGTTAGAGCATTAAATTGTTTGAAAGCGGCTGAAGTTGATACACTTGGTGATTTAGTATCTTTTAATAAAAATGACTTAATGAAGTTCCGTAATTTCGGTAAAAAATCTTTGACTGAACTAGATGAATTAGTAGCGGTAAAGAACCTTACTTTCGGTATGGATTTAACAAAATATAAACTAGATAAAGAATAATCTAATCCGCCTTTTAGGTGAGATTAAATTCATAAAGCAATGAGACACGGAAAAAAAAATAATCACTTAAGCAGACAGACCTCACATAGAAAATCTATGTTGGCTAATATGGCTTGTTCTCTTATTGAGCACAAACGCATTAACACTACTGTTGCTAAGGCCAAAGCGCTTAAACAATTTGTTGAGCCGCTTATAACAAAATCTAAAGCTGATACTACTCACAATCGTCGTATCGTTTTCTCTTATTTACGTAGCAAATATGCTGTAACAGATTTGTTCAGAGATGTTGCTGCAAAAGTTGGAGACCGTCCAGGTGGATATACTCGTATTATTAAAGTTGGTAATCGTTTAGGAGACAACGCTGATATGGCGATGATTGAATTAGTAGATTTTAACGAACTTTATAACGGAGGTAAAAAAGAAGTTAAAAAAGCAAAAAGCCGTCGTGGTGGTAAAGCCAAAAAAAGTGAGGAAGCTGTTGAAGCTCCTGCAAGTGCTGAGCCAACTGCTGAAGCTGCTGAATAATTATGAAAATAATCATTCGATAAATAAATCAAGGATAAGCTATTTATAGTTTATCCTTTTTTTTTGTTTTTTAAGATTCGATTTTTATATACTAATTGTAGATTTAAATTGTTTCGCCTTCTTTTAAAATTTAAATTTGCAAAATTTTTAACTACATATGAAATATACAACTAGACAACAAGCTTTACTTTTACTCAGTGATGGGACTGTTTTTTATGGGAAATCTATAGGTTTGAGTGGAGTCGCTTATGGTGAGGTTTGTTTTAATACCGGAATGACTGGTTATCAAGAAATTTTTACTGATCCGTCTTACTATGGTCAATTAATGGTGGCTACAAATGCTCACATTGGGAACTATGGGGTAAATGATAGAGAAGTTGAGTCAAATTCTATTAAGATTTCTGGACTTATTTGTAAAAACTTTAGTTTTAATTATTCTCGTTCTGATGCTTCCGAGAGTCTTGAGAGTTATTTCAAAAATCAAAATTTGATTTGTATTTCCGATGTTGATACTAGAGCTCTTGTTGGATACATCAGAGAGCATGGTGCTATGAATGCTGTAATCTGTACAGATGGAACGCCTATTGAAGAATTGAAAGTGGCTCTTTCTAATGTGCCTGATATGAAAGGTCTCGAGTTGGCTTCAAAAGTTTCTACTAAGGAGCCTTATTTTTATGGAAATGAAAATGCTAAGTTTAAGATTGCTGCTTTAGATTTGGGTATAAAGACAAATATATTACGAAATTTAGCAAAAAGAGATTGTTATATAAAGGTTTTTCCTTACGACGCAACTTATGAAGATTTGAATTCTTTTAATCCAGATGGTTTTTTCTTGTCTAATGGGCCTGGTGATCCAGATCCGCTTCATAGTGCCATCAATGTTGCAAAACAAATAATTGCAAATGACAAACCATTGTTTGGAATTTGTTTGGGACATCAAGTTATTGCTCTTGCAAACGGAATTTCTACTTACAAAATGTTTAATGGACACCGAGGTATAAATCATCCTGTAACTAATTTGATTACAGGTAGAGGTGAAATTACATCTCAGAATCATGGTTTTGCAGTTAATAAGGAAGAATTAGAAAAACATCCCGAATTAGAAATTACCCATCTACATTTGAATGATGCTACTGTTGCAGGAATGAGAATGAAAAACAAGAACTGTTTTTCTGTTCAATATCATCCTGAAGCTAGTCCTGGTCCACACGATTCTTCTTATTTATTTGATCAGTTTATTGCTAATATAGAGAAAGCAAAAAGCTAAAACGTTATCGTTAATAAATTATAAAATATAGTCCATTCTTTATTTATGATTATCATTTTATTTCCGTAATTTTGAGTAAAATACAAATTAATAACATAAAATATAAGAATAATGAGTATTATTGTTAAAATTTTCGCAAGACAAATTTTCGATTCAAGAGGTAATCCAACTATTGAGGTAGATGTAGTTACAGAAAATGGGATTATAGGACGAGCTGCAGTTCCATCAGGAGCTTCGACTGGTGAACATGAGGCGGTAGAGTTGAGAGATGGTGGTAAAGCCTTTTTAGGAAAAGGAGTTTTGACTGCTGTTAATAATGTAAACACTATTATAGCTGAAGAATTAGTAGGAACTTCTGTTTTTGAACAAAATAAGATTGATCAATTAATGATTGATTTAGATGGTACTCCAAATAAATCAAAATTGGGTGCAAATGCTATCTTGGGAGTTTCTCTTGCAGCGGCAAAAGCTGCCGCTAATGAATTAGGACTTCCTTTGTATAGATATGTAGGTGGAGTTTCGGCTAATACTTTACCATTGCCAATGATGAATATCATTAATGGTGGTTCTCATTCAGATGCTCCTATTGCTTTTCAAGAGTTCATGATTATGCCAGTAAAAGCAACTTCGTTTACTCATGCTTTACAAATGGGTACTGAAATCTTCCATAACCTTAAAAAAGTATTGCATGATAGAGGGCTTTCTACTGCAGTTGGTGATGAAGGTGGGTTTGCACCTAATCTAGCTGGTGGTACCGAGGATGCTTTGGATACTATCAAAAAAGCCGTTGAAGCCGCAGGTTATACTTTTGGAGATGAAGTTATGATTGCTTTAGATTGTGCTTCTTCTGAATTCTATGTTGATGGAAAGTATGATTATTCTAAATTTGAAGGTCCAACTGGAAAAGTTAGAACATCAGCTGAACAAGTTGAGTATTTAGCAGAACTTACAGCAAAATATCCAATCATTTCTATCGAAGATGGTATGCAAGAAAATGATTGGGAAGGTTGGAAATTATTAACCGAAAAAATTGGTGATAAAGTGCAGTTAGTTGGTGATGATTTGTTTGTTACTAATGTTGAGCGTTTATCTACTGGTATCGAAAAAGGAATTGCCAATTCAATTCTTGTAAAAGTTAACCAAATAGGTACTTTAACTGAAACGATTGCTGCTGTAAACATGGCTAAGAATGCTGGTTATACTTCTGTAATGTCTCACCGTTCTGGAGAAACTGAAGATTATACAATTGCTGATTTAGCAGTTGCTTTGAATTGTGGTCAAATTAAAACGGGATCAGCATCTCGTTCTGATCGTATGGCAAAATACAATCAGTTGTTAAGAATTGAGGAAGAACTTGAAGCTACAGCTTATTTTCCTGGTAAAAATGCCTTTAATGTGAAATAAAAACAACAGTTTTTTATACTAAAAGCCATCTGTTAATTCAGATGGCTTTTTTTGTAAACATTTAACAAGTTAGAGATTGAAATCGTTTTTAATTTAGTTCTAAATTCATTAGATTTGGGAAATATTTAATTAAAAGTATATCCATATAATATTATGTCAAAAATAGCAACGTTAGAAATTGATGGCAATAAATTTGAGCTTCCATTTATAGTGGGGAGTGAAAATGAAGGAGCTGTTGATATTAGTAAATTAAGAGACTTATCTGGGGTAATTACAATTGATCCAGGATACAAAAATTCTGGTTCTTGTAAGAGTGAAGTTACTTTTCTAGATGGTGAATTAGGAATTCTTCGTTACAGGGGGTATTCAATAGAAGATTTGGCTGAAAAAGCACATTTTTTAGAAGTGTCTTATCTTGTTATTTTTGGAGAATTACCAACTACAGAACAATTAGAGCAATTTGAAAATGATATTCGTAAACATACTTTGGTTAACGAAGAAATGAAAAATATCATTGATGGTTTTCCAAAAACTGCGCATCCAATGGGAGTTTTATCAGCATTAACTAGTGCATTGACAGCATTTAATCCGAAATCGGTTAATGTTGAAAATGAGAAGGAGATGTACGAGGCTGTTTGCAAAACTATGGGTAAATTTTTAGTTATTGCTACATGGACGTATAGAAAAAGCATGGGATTCCCATTGAATTATTATGATAATACAAAGGGGTATGTTGAGAATTTTATGCGATTAATGTTTGAATTACCAACAGGTCCTTACAAAGCAGATCCTGTTGTAGTAAGTGCTTTAGATAAATTGTTTATTCTACATGCAGATCACGAGCAGAATTGTTCTACATCAACAGTGCGTATGGTAGGTTCTTCTCATGCTGGTTTATTTGCTTCTATTTCTGCTGGAGTTTCAGCACTTTGGGGGCCTCTTCACGGTGGTGCTAATCAAGCGGTTTTAGAAATGCTTGAAGAAATTCATAAAGACGGTGGGGATACTGAAAAGTATTTGTCAAAAGCAAAAGATAAAAACGATCCTTTCCGTTTGATGGGATTTGGTCATAGAGTATATAAAAATTTTGATCCTAGAGCTAGAATTATTAAAAAGGCAGCTGATGAAGTATTAGCTACTTTAGGTGTTGAAGATCCAATTCTAGAAATAGCTAAAAAACTAGAAATAGCTGCTTTAGAAGACGAGTACTTCAAATCAAGAAGTTTGTATCCTAATGTGGATTTCTATTCTGGAATTATATACAGAGCTTTAGGGATTCCTACAGATATGTTTACGGTAATGTTTGCTATTGGTCGTTTACCAGGTTGGATTGCGCAATGGAAGGAAATGAGAGAAAATAAAGAACCAATTGGTCGTCCAAGACAAGTTTATGTTGGGTACCCACTACGGGAATTTAAAAGTGTAGATAAAAGATAATATATTTGACTAAAAAGCTTCGCGAATCTGCGAAGCTTTTTTGGTTATAAACAATTGCAAATAAGAATGTTAGATTTAAATGTAAAAAATGAAACGGCGCGCTTAAGAAAGGTGATTTTAGGATTAGCAAATAGTAATGGACCAACCCCTACAATTGATGAGGCCTATGATCCAAAATCATTGGAGCATATTTTAGCAGGTACTTATCCTATTGAAAAAGACATGGTTTCTGAAATGGATGCTTTTAATGCCGTTTTTCAAAAATATGAGGTTGATGTTCTAAGGCCTGAACTGATTCCTAATTATAATCAAATTTTTGCGAGAGATATTGGATTTGTAATTGATGATGTTTTCATTAAATCCAATATTTTGCCAGATAGAGAAAGGGAGTTAGATGCTATTCAATATATAATTGATCAAATTGACCCTTCTAAGGTGGTTAGGCCTCCTGAGGAAGTTCATATAGAAGGTGGAGATGTAATGCTTTGGAATGAGTATATTTTTATTGGAACTTATAAAGGAAGCGATTATAAAGATTATATAACCGCCAGAACCAATTGGCAAGGAGTAGAATTTATTAAACAACTTTTTCCAAACAAAATAGTCAAAGATTTTGATTTAGTTAAATCAAAATTGGAAGCAAGAGACAATGCCTTGCATTTGGATTGTTGTTTTCAGCCAGTAGGAAACGATAAAGGTATTATTTATAAAAATGGCTTTAGAGAAGAGGCTGATTATTTGTTCTTAGTGAATCTTTTTGGTAAGGAAAACTTGTTTCATATTACCAGAGACGAAATGTATGATATGAATTCTAATGTGTTTTCTATTGCTCCCAATGTGGTGGTTTCTGAAAGGAATTTCACTAGATTAAACAACTGGTTAAGAAATCAAGGTTTTGTAGTTGAAGAAATACCTTATGCGGAGATTGCAAAGCAAGAAGGATTGTTGCGTTGTTCTACACTTCCGTTAGTTAGAGATTAAAAAAAATGTTATAGGTTCAAAGTTTTGATTTGAATCAAATAAATTAGAAAAAAAATGAAACAGACTACCAATTCAATTTTGATGATACGTCCAGTTGCTTTTAGAATGAATGAGCAAACGGCAGTAAATAATTATTACCAAAAAGTATTAGATGGGTTGTTGCCAGCTACTGTTAATGCTAAGGCGCAGGAGGAATTTGATGCTTTTGTGAAAAAATTACGTTCTGTTGGAGTGAACGTTATTGTTGTTGATGATACATTAACTCCAGACACCCCAGACAGTATTTTTCCAAACAATTGGATTTCCTTTCATGAAAATGGAGATGTTGTTTTGTATCCAATGTTTGCAGAAAATCGTCGTTTGGAAAGAAGAGAAGATATTCTAGATATTTTGGAAGACGAGGGATTTGTGATTAATGAAATCATGGATTATACTGAGGCTGAAAAAGATGGGATATTTTTGGAAGGAACAGGGAGTTTGTTGTTAGATCGTGCCAATGGTAAAGCGTATTGCGCATTATCACCAAGGGCTGATGAAGAACTATTTATTGAGTTTTGTGAAGATTTTGATTTTGCACCAATAATTTTTGAAGCTTTTCAAACCGTAAATGAAGAAAGAAAACTGATTTATCATACTAATGTGATGATGTGTTTGGGAGAAACTTTTGCCGTTTTGTGTGCCGATGCAATTGATGATAAAAAAGAACGCAAGATGGTGATTGATAGTCTCAAAAACGATGATAAGCAAGTGATTTTGATTACAGAAGATCAAGTGAATAATTTTGCAGGTAACATGCTTGAGGTAAAAGGTGCAGACGACAGAAGATATTTAGTAATGAGTGCTGCTGCTCACCAAGCATTGACCAAAAAACAAATTATGCTACTAGAAGAACATGTTACTATTTTAAGTTCAAGTTTAGACACTATTGAGGCTTGTGGTGGCGGAAGCGCTCGTTGTATGATGGCAGAGATTTTTCTGCCAAGAGCCTAGTTAAAACGTTATAAAAAAAGCCTGTCAGAAATTCTTTTTTGACAGGTTTTTTTTTGCTTAAAAATTAGCTTTTATAATATTAATTAAGGCACTTACAATATATTGTATTCCAATGGCGATGACAATAAATCCAACGATACGAGAAATGGCAACAATGCCTGAAGCTCCTAACGCTCTTGCTAGATAGTGTGCGCTTCTTAAAATAATATAAATTGTTGCCGAAATGGCAAGAATGGCCGCAATCGAAATCAAAATCTCGTTGGTCGATTTGTGTTGGTTGTAAAAAGCGATTAGTAATGACATAGAACCTGGTCCAGCGAGCATTGGAATAGCTAATGGAGTCAATGCGATGTCGTTTCTCTGTTGTGCTTCGTTTTCAATTTTTTTGTTGATCCCCCTTTTTTTGTTGAATTTTCCAGATAATAGAGAGAAACCAGAACTTACGATTACAATTCCACCAGCGATTCTTAGAGAGTCAATACTTATGCCAAAGAAAGTAAGGACGTATTGACCAATTAAGTAAGAGACAACTAAGATGATAAAAACGTTAATGGAAGTCCAAAGCGAGAGTCTGTTACGTTCGGATTGTGCATCATTTTGTGTTAACCCCACGAAAATTGGTACTGTCCCAATCGGATTTAGTACAGAAAATAAAGCCGCAAATAGATAAATAAATAATTCCATACCTAAGATTTTATCACAAAGCTACAATTTTTAGAATGATAAATCTTACTGGTTTGTTATTTAATTGTTTCTTAAATACAATGATTTTCGAAGGGTAAAAGAGTTAGGGCTCACTTATTTTTGGCTACTTTTGTAATATATATTTTGAGAAATGACAAAAAGTAAAAAGACAGTAGTTTTAGGAGCTACTTCTAAACCAGAAAAGTATGCTTATAAAGCTATTTCAATGTTGGTACAAAAAGGGCATTCAGTAATAGCTATAGGGCAAAACGCTGGTGAAGTAGCAGGTGTTAAAATTCATACCAAAGCAATACCTTTAAAAAATATTGATACCGTTACCTTGTATTTAAATCCAGTACGTCAAAGAGCGTATTATAATTATATAGTTGATGCTCAGCCTAGACGAGTAGTTTTTAACCCGGGAACTGAAAATCCAGAGTTGTATCAGTTATTAGAATTGAATGGTATTCAAGCTGAAGTGGCTTGTACTTTGGTTTTGTTGGCTACGAATCAGTATTAAAAATCTAATCCTTCTTGAGTAGGCAAATGAATTTGTAATTCTATTTATTAAAGGATAAGAATTTAGTAAAGTTTGTTTACTGTCTCAATTTTGATGGTTTGATAAAAAGAAAAAAGGAACTCTTTTTTATATTTAAAGCTAGTAGTATTTATGAATATAGATAGAATTTTTCTGTCTGAAGCTCATCCTAGCGGAAAGGAATTGTCTTATGTGCAGCAGGCGTTGCAGCTCAAGGCAATTACTTCTGGCGGAAGTGTTGTCCGTGAATTTGAAAAAGATTTAGAACAGTATCTTGAAGACAAGGTTTATGTTTATGCTACAAATTCTGGAACAGCAGCGATACATCTAGGTTTGTTGTTACTAGGTGTGGAGTCTGGTGATGAAGTTTTGTGTCAAACGATGACATTCTCTGCATCTGTAAATCCTATTCTTTATATTGGTGCTACACCTATTTTTATTGATAGCGAACCCTCAACTTGGAATATGTGTCCGATTGCCTTAGATGAAGCAATAAAGGATAGACTCTCCAAAGGTAAAAAACCTAAGTGTATAGTTGTGGTTGATCTTTATGGGATGCCTTTTCAAGTTGAAAAAATACGTGCAGTTGCAGCGCAGTACTCTATTCCTGTTTTGGAGGACAGTGCCGAGGCATTGGGGAGTAGTTATAAAGGGATGCCATGTGGTACACTCGGGGATATAGGTGTTTTTTCTTTTAATGGTAATAAAATTATAACCACCTCTAGCGGCGGGGCTTTAATACTTTCGGATAAGTTGAAAAAAGAGAGAGCATTTTTCTTGGCTACCCAAGCTCGTGATGTAGCACCTTATTATCAGCACAGTGAAATTGGGTATAATTATGCTATGAGTTCAATAGCAGCATCAGTTGGAAGAGGGCAATTAGAAGTATTAGGAGAGCGGTTGAAAGCAAGGCGAGACAATCATTTATTTTATGATGAACTGTTTTCTAATGCCAAAGGAATACTTGTTTTTTCTGAGCCAAATGCTGTTTTTTTTTCCAATTATTGGTTAACTACGATTTTGATAGATAAGGAAAAGACCAATGGGTTAACTCCTGAAATTTTTCGTTTGTTTTTAGAAGAATACAATATAGAAGCACGACATTTATGGAAACCTATGCATTTGCAACCGGTATTTGAAAAATATCCATATTATGGAAAAAAAATAGCTGCCTCTTTGTTCGAAGTGGGATTATGTCTTCCTTCAAGTTCTAATTTAACCCAAGAAAGCAAAAATAGAATTAAAGAGAGTTGTCAAGTTCTGTTGAACAAGTACCAGTGTTTGTAATACATTCTGGTAAATGTAAAACGCGAGTTTGTTTTTAGGACTAGTTTTTTTTTCAATTTTAAACGTATTTTTGTCCCTATGGAATTTTCTTCAAAATTATTAGAGAAAGCGGTAAACGAAATGGCTCAATTGCCAGGAATAGGGAAGAGAACAGCCTTGCGTTTGGTGCTACATTTGCTTAAACAACCTTTGGATCAAACGCATTTTCTAGCAGAGGCTTTGACTAGTATGCGAAATGATATTCGATTTTGTTCTAAGTGTCATAATATTTCTGATACAGAATTGTGTCAAATTTGCTCCAATCATACCAGAAATCACCAATTAATTTGCGTTGTCGAAGACATTCGAGATGTTATGGCTATTGAGAACACAGGACAATACAAAGGTGTATATCATGTTTTAGGGGGTAAAATTTCTCCAATTGATGGTGTAGGTCCTAGCCAATTACACATTAATTCGTTGTTGGAAAAGGTAAATTCTGGACAAGTAAAAGAATTGATTTTTGCGTTAAGCTCTACTATGGAAGGAGATACAACCAATTTTTATATTTACAAACAAATTGCTAATACAGATTTGATTGTTTCGACCATAGCTAGAGGAATAGCGGTGGGAGATGAGTTAGAATACGCAGACGAGGTAACACTTGGACGAAGTATTTTGCAACGCGTTCCATTTGAGTCTTCATTCAAGGCAACGGGTTCCAATTAATAGTTTTAGTTTTCTATTAATTGTGAATGATAAACTATATTTGTAACAAAATAAACAGCATGAACAAATTGATTTTCTTTTTGGTGATGATGAGTGGTTTGCTTTTAACTTCTTGTATACCAACAAAAGATTTAACTTATTTACAGCAAAAAGAGTCTGAGTCTCCTGAAAAAGCTATTGCAGCTATTGAATTGAAACCGTATCGTTTGCAAACCAATGATATATTAAGTATCAATCTAAAAGCCATTGATCCTAAACTAGTCTCTATATTTAATGCAAGTGCTAATACAAACGAAAATATGGTTCAAAATTCTGAAAGCGGTTTGTATTTTAATGGGTATCGTGTTGATGATCATGGTAATATTCGTATTCCAATTTTAGGCGAGATAAATGTATTAGGTTATACATTAGAAGAAGTGCGCTTAAAAATTGAAAAACAGTTACTAGAGGAATACTTTAATAAAGAAGCTAATCTTTTTGTAAACGTGAAACTTTCTGGATTTAGATATACCATTAATGGCGAAGTGGGAAATACAGGAACAAAAACACTCTATCAAGAAAATGTAAATATACTTGAAGCGATTGCCAATGCAGGAGATATAACTATGGTTGGTAATAGAAAAGAAGTAACTATTATGAGAAAAACTCCAACAGGTGTTGAAATGCACGATGTAGACCTTACCGATAGAAATGTAATCAATTCGCCTTATTATTATCTTCAACCTAATGATTATATTTACGTAAAACCACTAAAGCAAAAGTCTTGGGGAACTGGGAAGACTGGGATAGAATCACTGGGTACTGTTATTACTTTGTTGTCTTTAGTAACTACAACTTATTTATTATTAAAAAATTAAATCCCTTTTCTAGAAAATGCTTGACCTAAAAGATTTTTCCATTTTTGAAAATCAATCCACTTTTGATTTCAAAGGCTTTTTGATAAAAATAGCAGGATACTGGAAGTGGTTTTTGATAAGTTTAGTTATTTCTTTTTTTATTGCTTATCAAGTAAATATTCGAAAAGAAAAAATATATGGTTTAGAAACGGTAATTTCTGTTAAGGAAGAAAGTAATCCTTTGTTTACATCAAATACTAGTTTGACTTTTAATTGGGGAGGTGTTTCAGATGAAGTTCAAACCATAACCACTACACTACAATCTCGATCTCATAATGAGTTGGTGGTCGAAAAACTACAATATTACATAGACTATTTGGTTCAAGGAGAATACAATCTGATTGATGCATATGGTGCTGTGCCCTTCGAATTGATTTTGGATAAAAAGAAAGGACAATTGGCAGGTACTCTCATTAGCATTACGTTTGTGTCTGAATCAGTATATGAGATTAAAATCCCATTTGAGAACAATTCTGTTTCATTGATTCATTATGTGGATAATGCTAATACTACTACTGCAGTCGCTGTAGGTGAGTTTAAGAAAAGATATAGGGTAGGAGAAGTGGTGGCGTTACCTTTTTTGAATTGGAAGTTACAAATTAAAGAAAATCCTGGGTTCTATAAAGGGAACGAATATTTTGTGCGTTTTAATGATTTTGATGCTACTGTTTCAATTTACAAAGGGATTGGTGTAAGAGCAGATGATAAAGGAGGATCCATATTAACTTTGAGTATGCAAGGTACCAACAAAGCACGTTTGGTTGACTATTTAAATGCTACAGTAAAAATGCTGATAAAAAGACAGTTAGACAGTAAGAATCAATTTGCTACTAATACAATTGCCTTTATCGATAGTACTTTGGTGTCTATGGAATCCCAATTAAAAGAAACGGGTAATGAATTGAAATCGTTCAGAAAAGATAAAAATATTATTGATGTAGAAGATGGAGGAGCTAAATTTTCGGATAAAATCCTTAAATATGATGTTGAGAAGGATGAAATTACACGAAAAATGGCTTACTATAATTCGTTGAAATCTTATTTGAAAAACAGTGTTGATTATTCTAAACTTCCAGCCCCTTCTGTGGCTGGGATTGAAGACCCAAATATTGTTGTAAACGTCTCTAAATTGATAGCTTTATCTACGCAACGTTCAGAAATGGCTTATGCTGTAAAAAGCGAGAAAATTTTCAAAGATTTTGACAACCAAATGATGGCGGTAAAAAATGTTTTATTAGAAAATATTGTCACCGCAAAGCAATCGTTACAATATGATTTAGCCACCATAAATAGTAAGATTGGAGAATCAGAAAGTGTGATAAAGCAATTGCCTGAAGACCAACAAGAATTGATAAAAATCAAACGTAAATATGATTTGAGTGACAATATTTATAATACATTTTTGCAAAAACGAAGCGAAGCTGATATTGTAAAAGCAGCTAATTTGTCCGATATTCATTTTATTGACCCTGCTAAGGATGTAGGAGGTGGGCTTATAGGGCCCAAGACATCTGTTAATTATGTTTTGGCACTATTCTTAGGGATTTTAATTCCGTTGATAATTGTTTTGATTATTTTCTTTATCAATAATTCGATTCAAAATACAGACGAATTGGGTAACTTGACCCAAATACCTCTTATAGGAGTTGTTGGTGTTAATAGAGACAAGACAGGTTTAGCGGTATTTGATAAACCCAAATCAGCGTTGTCAGAATCCTTTCGAGCGATACGTTCCTCTTTACAATTTATGTATAAAAAACAGAATGTAGATGGGGCAAAAACATTAATGATTACTTCCTCAGTTAGTGGTGAAGGCAAAACATTTTGTTCTATTAACATAGCGACCGTTTTTGCATTGAGCGAAAAGAAAACAGTAATTGTTGGGTTAGATTTACGTAAGCCTAAACTTTTCGAAGAGTTTAATTTGAATAATGATAAAGGGGTTGTTAATTATTTAATTCATCAAAATACCTTAGAGGAGATTACCAATGCTACTGATGTGCCTTTCCTGGACGTTATTCTTTCGGGGCCTATTCCTCCTAACCCAGGTGAGTTAATTATTAGTGAAGGCATGGGGGAAATGATGGAGGCGTTAAAGCAAAAGTATGATTATATTATCCTGGATACACCTCCTGTGGGATTGGTTTCGGATGCGCTGGAGTTAGATCAATACTGTGATGCGACATTATATATTGTACGTCAGAATTTTTCAAAGAAAGATATGATAACTTTATTGAATAATAGAGTTAAAAGAGGAGAATTGAAGAACGTAAGCATTGTATTGAATGGTTTTGAAAATAAGGCAAGATACGGAACGGGCTATGGTTATGGTTATGGCTATGGTTACGGAAACAATACTTATGCTCAAGGCTATCATGACCGTGAGCCAGAGAAAAAGTTGATTGCAAAAGTATTAGATTGGTTGAAAAAAGAAAGGAAAGTATAATGGAGGCTACGATTTTAATCACAGGAGGTGCTGGTTTTATTGGTTCTAACTTAACCGAATATTTTTTATCAAAAGGATATAAGGTTGTGGTGTTGGATAATTTTGCTACAGGACATCGACACAATCTTTCAGCGGTTGCATCTCATCCTAAGTTTAGATTGATTGAAGGTGATATTCGCTACGCCAGCGATTGTGCAAATGCAGTCGAAGGTGTGGATTATGTTTTACATCAGGCAGCTCTTGGTTCTGTGCCTCGTTCTATAGGTGATCCGGTTACAACTAACGAGGTTAATGTATCTGGTTTTTTGAATATGTTGGTTGCGGCTAGAGAGGCGAAGGTAAAACGATTTGTTTATGCGGCTAGTTCCTCAACTTATGGAGATTCGGTAGGATTGCCAAAAGTAGAAGAGGTTATTGGGAAACCATTATCGCCGTACGCGATTACCAAATATGTCAATGAATTGTATGCCGAAATATTCGGGAAAACGTATGGTATGGAGACCATTGGGTTGCGGTATTTTAATGTTTTTGGAAGGAAACAAGATCCGCAAGGGGCTTATGCAGCAGTGATTCCTAAGTTTGTAAAACAATTAATGACTCTTGAAAGTCCAAAGATTAATGGTGATGGGAATTATTCTAGAGATTTTACCTATATCGACAATGTTATTCAAATGAATGAATTGGCTATGACTACTACAAATCCTGAGGCTATAAATACAGTTTTTAATACGGCTTTTGGGGATCGTAATACGCTTAATGATCTTGTTGGTTATTTAAAAACCTATTTAGGAGAATTTGATGAGAGAATAAAATCCATTGCAGTTGAGTACGGCCCTAATCGTGCGGGTGATATTCCTCATTCTTTGGCAAGTATCGACAAGGCCAAACGCATATTGGGTTATGATCCTAAGTTCTCTTTGCAAGCAGGATTAAAAGAAGCGGTTCAGTGGTATTGGAACAACCTAAAATAGTTGCAAAAGCAATACAGTATGATGTAGCAATGGTTTCCATCCGTTGTAAAAAAGAGAAGTAGGTTTAAGTTTTAGAATTAAAAGATAAATAACAAAAAATGACCATTACAAGAATATGTTGTATAGGCGCCGGATATGTTGGAGGACCAACGATGGCGGTTATCGCACAAAAATGTCCCCATATCCAAGTGACTGTGGTGGATTTGAATCAAGAAAGAATCGCGGCATGGAATGATGCAGATGTAAATAATATTCCCATTTATGAGCCAGGTTTGGCCGAAGTAGTACAAGAAGCCAGAGGTCGAAATTTGTTTTTTTCTACGGATGTGGAAAAAGCCATAGACGAAGCACAACTGATTTTTATTTCTGTGAATACGCCAACGAAAACTTATGGCAAAGGAAAAGGGATGGCAGCTGATTTAAAGTATATCGAGTTGTGTGCCCGTCAAATTGCCAAAGTAGCGAAAGATAACAAAATTGTAGTAGAAAAATCAACGTTGCCTGTTCGCACCGCCGAAGCGATTAAAAGTATTTTAGATCATACGGGCAATGGGGTTCATTTTCAAATTTTATCCAACCCAGAGTTTTTAGCGGAGGGTACTGCGGTAAACGACCTGTTGTTTCCAGACCGAATATTGATTGGTGGTGATACCACTCCAGAAGGACTACAAGCTATACAATCTTTAGTAGCTGTTTATGCGAATTGGGTACCACAAGAAAAGATTTTGACGACCAATGTATGGTCATCTGAATTGTCTAAGTTAACTGCCAATGCTTTTTTGGCACAACGAATTTCTTCTATCAATGCAATGTCAGAATTATGCGAACAAACAGGTGCCGATGTGAATGAAGTAGCTAAAGCTATCGGAATGGATAGCAGAATTGGTTCTAAGTTTTTGAAGGCTTCTGTAGGTTTTGGAGGGTCTTGTTTTCAAAAGGATATTTTGAATTTGGTTTATATTGCCAAATCTTACGGTTTACATGAGGTGGCCGATTATTGGGAGCAGGTCATCATTATGAATGATCATCAAAAAAGACGTTTTTCAAATAAAATTGTGCAAACACTGTACAATACAGTAGCCGATAAAAAAATAGCTTTTTTGGGTTGGGCGTTTAAGAAAGATACTAATGACACACGTGAATCGGCTGCTATTTATGTGGCAGACGACTTGATTAATGAGGAAGCCCGCCTTTCGGTTTATGATCCTAAAGTGTCGTTTAAAAAAGTACTTGCCGATCTCGACTACTTAGCATCTAGGCATACTATACAAAATCAAGAACATATTACAAGCGCGACTTCTGCCTATGACGCTTGCCAAAACGCCCATGCTATAGCTATCTTAACAGAATGGGATGAATTTAGAGGTTATGATTGGCAAAAAATCTACGATAGCATGCAAAAACCAGCCTTTGTTTTTGATGGGCGCAATATTTTGAACGCCGAGGAGATGAAAGCCATTGGTTTTGTATACTTAGGGATAGGGGCGTAGCAATCATGGTTGGTTTATTTGTTTAGTCGGTTAATTGGTTATTAGTTCATTGTTTGTTGTTTATAGTTATTGTAAGCTGAAAACTTAACCGCAAGGTTCGCTAAGAGTTACGCAAAGTTCGCTAGGGGGTATGGTATTGGGAGGTTTTGGGTTAATTGGTTAACTGTTTAATTGATTATTCGTTTGTTGTTTGTGGTTTATAGTTGTTGTAGACTGAAAACTTAACCGCAAGGTTCGCTAAGAGTTACGCAAAGTTCGCTAGGGGGTATGGTATTGGGAGGTTTTGGGTTAATTGGTTAACTGTTTAATTGATTATTCGTTTGTTGTTTGTGGTATATAGTTGTTGTGGACTGAAACTTGACCGCAAGATTCTCTGGTGAATAGTGTTGTGAGGTTTCTGATTAATTTGTTATCTGTTTGTGGTTTATAGTTGTTGTAGGCTGAAAACTTAACCACAAGGTTCGCGAAGAGTTACGCAAAGTTCGCTAGGGGGTATGGTATTGGGAGGTTTTGGGTTAATTGGTTAACTGTTTAATCGGTTAATTGATTATTCGTTTGTTGTTTGTGGTTTATAGTTGTTGTAGGCTGAAAACTTAACCACAAGGTTCGCGAAGAGTTACACAAAGTTCGCTAGGGGGTATGGTATTGGGAGTTTTGGGTTAATCGGTTAACTGTTTAATCGGTTAATTGATTATTCGTTTGTTGTTTGTGGTTTATAGTTGTTTGGACTGAAACTTGACCGCAGATTCTCCAGTGAATAGTGTTGTGAGGTTTCAGATTAATTGGTTATCTGTTTGTGGTTTATAGTTGTTGTGGACTGAAAACTTAACCGCTAGGTTCGCGAAGAGTTACACAAAGTTCGCTAAGGGCATGGTATTGGAGGTTTTGGTTAATCGATGCGTTGTTTTGTGTTTATTTCTCAATAAATACTATGAATGAATATCACGCATGCTAAAGCTTCTTTCTTGAAAATGAAAATTCATTTATTTCAGCGGTAATTTATGTGTGGTTTTAGAAAGGAAGTCGGTGTTTGGTAGTTGAGCAAGAAAATGCTAACAATGTACGTTTTAGTTTTTCTCAAGCCCTTGGTAATTAAATACAAAATATATATTGATAATTTCTCTTGAATATTCATAGTAGTGAAAAAATTAACTTGATTCTTTTCTACTAGTGTTTGAATTAAGGATGTAATAACTTACTAATTAAACGGCTAAACATAAAACAGACTATCACTAATTTTAGTGATTTTTGTCTTTTAGGTTTTTAAATTATCATGGTTTATTTGTTGGTAGACAGTGATTTGTAATGTTGTTGCGTTTTTGTTTTTTTTGTGCTAATGAAAAGCAAAGCCTTTCGCTCTAGATTTTGTTATATTTGCAATCCTATAGAACTTTCAGAAAAGGACTGTTGGTTTAAATAAGTAATACTTTGGATACAAATATAAAAATTGCTGTAATTGGTCTAGGATATGTTGGATTGCCTTTGGCTAGACTTTTTGCTACTCAATATCCTGTAGTTGGATTTGACATCAATCAAAACCGAATTTCCGAATTGCAACAAGGTACCGATAGTACTTTAGAAGTTGAGGACGCAGTTTTACAAGCTGTTTTAGTTCCTAATTTCGATTCCGCCACAAAAGGGTTGTTGTGTTCTAGTGATCTAACAGCCATTCAAGATTGTAACTACTATATCGTTACGGTACCTACGCCTGTTGATAAAAATAATCGACCTGATTTAACGCCCTTGTATAAATCCAGTACTACTGTTGGGAAAGTCTTAAAAAAAGGAGATGTCGTTATTTATGAATCTACTGTTTATCCTGGGGTAACCGAAGAAGAATGCGTGCCTGTTTTGGAGCAAGTTTCGGGTTTACAGTTTAATGTTGATTTTTTTGCTGGCTATTCTCCAGAGCGTATTAATCCTGGAGACAAAGAACATACCGTAGAAAAAATTTTAAAAATAACTTCGGGATCTACTCCCGATATCGGTCAAAAAGTGGATGCCTTATACCGTTCGGTTATCATAGCAGGGACGCATTTAGCGCCCTCTATCAAAGTAGCCGAAGCTGCCAAAGTAATCGAAAATTCGCAACGCGATATCAATATTGCTTTTGTAAATGAATTAGCTAAAATCTTCAATTTATTAGATATAGATACTGCCGAAGTTTTAAAAGCAGCAGGAACGAAATGGAATTTCTTGCCCTTTAAACCAGGCTTAGTAGGAGGACATTGTATTGGGGTTGACCCTTATTATTTGGCACAAAAAGCCCAAGAGAAAGGCTATCATCCCGAAATTATATTGGCTGGTCGCCGATTGAATGACAGCATGGGGGAGTATGTAGCGGCTCAAGTAGTAAAGCTAATGATTAAAAAAGGCGTAGTTATCAATGGTGCTCAATTGTTATTGTTAGGCATCACTTTCAAAGAAAATTGTCCTGATGTTCGCAATACGAAAATCGTTGATGTAGTTCGCGCTTTAGCTGATTATGGCATACAGGTTACGATTTATGATCCTTGGGCGAATCCCGAAGAAGTAAGACACGAATACGGCTTGACTACAATAAACCATATACCCGAAACTACTTATGATGCTATCGTTTTAGGGGTGGCACATCAAGCTTTCTTGGATATGGACTACGCCACTTTGAGAAAAGAA
The DNA here is from genome assembly GCF_057922445.1 of Flavobacterium sp. UM26. NCBI lineage: Bacteria > Pseudomonadati > Bacteroidota > Flavobacteriia > Flavobacteriales > Flavobacteriaceae > Flavobacterium > Flavobacterium myriophylli. Next base: position 89,608 of record NZ_JBVHCY010000009.1, read on the forward strand.
AAAAGTGTGTTGTATGATGTGAAAGGGGTGTTGCAGGTACCAGTGGATGGGAAGTTGTAAGGGGAGGCTGTTGTCAGTTATCGGTTATCGGTTGTCGGTTGTCGGTTATCGGTTATCGGTTATCGGTTATCGGTTATCGGTTATCGGTTTTCAGTTAATCGGTTAGAGGTAATTAGCGATAAAGTTAGACTCTTATGGTGTTTAATTGGTTAATCGTTTAATCGGTTAGAGGTAGTTAGTGGTAAAGTTAGACGGTTAATGAGTTTAATCGGTTAATCGTTTAATCGGTTAGAGGTAGTTAGTGGTAGTTAGACGATTAACCAGTTAACCAAATAACCAGTTAAACGATTAAGCAAAATATAAAAATATAGGAAAATGAAAAAAATTTTAATTACAGGGGGTGCAGGATTTATTGGGTCGCATGTGGTGCGTCGATTTGTAACTACTTATCCAACGTATCATATTTTTAATTTAGATGCGTTGACCTATGCCGGTAATTTAGAAAACATCAAGGACGTTGAAAAGGCTCCTAATTATACTTTCGTGAAAGGGGATATCACTGATGAGGTGTTTATTAACGAATTGTTTGCTACTCATCAATTTGATGGCGTTTTGCATTTGGCTGCAGAATCGCATGTGGATCGATCGATTACCGATCCTTTGGCTTTTGTAAAAACGAATGTTTTTGGCACCATGATTTTGCTCAATGCTGCTAAAAACCAGTGGAAGGACAATTTTGAAGGCAAGCGTTTTTATCATATTAGTACCGATGAGGTATATGGTACTTTGGGAGCAGATGGACTTTTTACTGAGACTACTCCTTATGATCCCAATTCTCCTTATTCAGCTTCGAAAGCGAGCTCGGATCACTTTGTGCGTGCATACGGCGAAACGTATGGATTGCCTTATGTGTTGACGAATTGTTCGAACAATTATGGGCCGTATCATTTTCCGGAAAAATTAATTCCATTGTTTATTAATAATATCATTCATAATAAACCTTTACCTGTCTATGGTGATGGGAAGTATACCAGAGATTGGTTGTTTGTTAAAGATCATGCCGTGGCTATTGATTTGGTTTTTCACAAAGGCAAAAATCATGAAACCTATAATATCGGCGGTTTTAATGAATGGAAAAATATTGATTTGGTAAAAGTTTTGTGTCGAATCATGGATGAAAAGTTAGGTCGTCCAACTGGGACTTCTCAAGAGTTGATTACTTATGTAAAAGATCGTCCAGGACATGATTTGCGTTATGCTATCGATGCTAGTAAAATTAATCAAGAGTTAGGTTGGAAGCCTTCGGTTACTTTTGAAGAAGGACTGGAGCAAACCATCGATTGGTATTTGAGTAATCAGGAGTGGTTAAATAGCGTGACGTCTGGGGCGTATGCATCCTATTATGAAAAGCAGTATTTGTAATTTATCAGTTATCTGTTTTCAGTTATCTGTTTTCAGTTATCTGTTTTCAGTTATCTGTTTTCAGTTATGAGTTGTCAGTTATGAGTTGTCGGTTATCTGTTTTCAGTTATGTTGTCAGTTATGAGTTGTCGGTTATCTGTTATTCGTTATATGATTAGTTGTAGTTTAGAATGTAAGACTGTTTTATATTGATTTTAATTAACTATATTATATAAATGAAAAGTTACAAAGATTTAGAGATATACAAAAAAGGGTTGAATTTGTTTTTAGAAACGCATAAAATGTCTTTGAAGTTGCCTAAATATGAGTTGTACGAATTGGGAAGCCAGTTGAGAAGGTCTTCGGATTCAGTTATTACAAATATTGTAGAAGGTTTTGGTAGGAAAAGATATCAGGCAGATTTTATAAAATTTTTGGTATATTCTCACAGTAGTAATTTGTAAACAATCAACCATCTTGAGAAAATTTTAGTATTGTATCCTGAGCATTTTGAAATAGTTTCAAAACTAATCAAAGACTATGATGTGTTAGGAGCGCAGATCTATAAATTTCTATTATATGTAGAAAATAATTGGAATAAGTTTGAGTAAGGTCGCCAGTTATCAGTTTACGTGATAGATAACCGACAACCGATAACCGACAACCGATAACCGATAACCGATAACCGAAAACTGAGAACCGAAAACTGAGAACCGAAAACTGAGAACCGAAAACTGAGAACCGAAAACTGAAAACCGAAAATGAACTGGTACGTACTCTATACAAAGCCCAAATGGGAGAAGAAGGTGGCTGATAAGTTGAAGGAGATGGGAATTAAAGCCTATTGTCCTACTACTATTCGAGTACGGCAATGGAGTGATCGCAAGAAAAAAGTAGAAATGCCGTTGTTTTCTTCTTATGTTTTTGTTCAACTAGAAGAGAGGGAGCGGAATGCTGTTTTTGCTGTATCTGGGGTGATTCGCTATTTGTTTTGGTTAGGTAAGCCCGCCATCGTTAGAAACCAAGAGATACAGACTATTCAACAATGGCTTTTAGAACCTGATTCTTTTGAGGTTGAAGTCCGAACTTGGCAAGCTGGAGACCGGGTGGTGTTAGAGCAAGGGGTGTTTAAAGACCAACTGGCCGTAGTACAAGAGGTGAAAAGTTCCAGTTATGTGCTGGTTTTGGAAGCCTTGGGGTGTGTGTTGAGAGTGGATAAGAAGAAGAGGGGATTAGTTTAATCGTTTAATCGGTTAATTGTTTAATCGGTTAGAGGTAGTTCGTGGTAAAGTTAGACGCTTATGGAGTTTAATCGGTTAGAGGTAATTTGTGGTAAAGTTAGACGATTAACCAGTTAAACGATTAACCAGTTAAACGATTAACCAGTTAAACTTTAATCGGTTAGAGGTAATTTGTGGTAAAGTTAGACGATTAACCAGTTAACCTTTAATCGGTTAGAGGTAGTTAGTGGTAAAGATAGGCGATTAAAAACAACACTAGTATGAAGTATCAAATTTATTCGTTTGAGAAATTAGAAGTATATCAATTGGCTAGGCAGTTTAAAGTTGAAATAAAATTGTTGAGCCAAACATTTCCTAAGGAAGAGCGATTTGAATTGGTTAGTCAAATTAATAGATCATCTGCTAGTATTGCAGCAAATTTGGCAGAAGGTTCAGGTAGGTCTTCCAATTTAGATCAAGCTCATTTTACTAATATGTCATTTTCAACTGGCTTAGAAACTATTGATCACTTGAATACAGCATTAGATTTGCACTATATTGACGAGCAAAAATATACTGTTATGAGAATTAAATTAGATGCTATTTTAAATAAACTTAACGCGCTTTATAAGTATCAAGCTAATAATAAAGAAACGTTAAAGAAAAAGGTTTAATCGGTTAGAGGTAGTTAGGGGTAAAGGTATACGATTAATGGGATTAATCGGTTAATCGTTTAATCGGTTAGAGGTAGTTCGTGGTGAAGTTAGACGATTAATAGGTTTAAACGGTTAATTGTTTAATCGGTTAATCGGTTAGAGGTAGTTAGAGGTAAAGATAGACGCTTAATTAGATTAATCGGTTAGTGGTGGTTAGTTTCAAAGCTAGGCGGTTATTTAGTTAAACGATTAAGGAGTTAATCTTTGATTGTTGTTTTGTTAGGGGTAATTATTGGCAAATTTAGACGTTTATACAATTAAACGATTAACCAGTTAACCAGTTAATCATTTAAGCCATTAACCATCAAACCAATAAAAAAAGGCGAAATTTAAGTTTTATATAAGACTATAATTCTTATTTATTTATCTTAAATTCGCAAAAAATTTGAATAGGGAGTCTTTTATGGGACTCACAGTGGCGAAGCCGTGGAAAAAATATACTTTTTGTTATGAAGAAAATACTATTTGTTTTTGTTTTTGTTCTAGGTGCGTTTAATACTCCTTTCCTATTGGCACAGGATCTGTTAAAAAGTCAGGATTTGAGTACGTTGAAGGTAGATTATTTGACAGATGCCGATATCGCAAAAATTAAAGGACAATTGCAAGCTAATAATGTTACTATTGAGCAAGCAGAACCTATGGCTTTGGCTAAAGGAATGTCTGCTGCCGAGTTTGCCAAATTAAAAACACGATTAGCTGCGAATACCCCTGTAACTACTACACTTAAAAAAGAGGGGACGGATAAAAAAGTTGTTTTGCGTGAACAAGAGACTTATACCAACAAAAAAGTTAAGGATACATTGAACGCCTTAGTTTTTGGTTCGGAGTTGTTTGATAATCCTACTTTGAATTTTGAACCTGATTTGAAACTAGCGACTCCTGTGAATTATGTATTAGGTCCAGGGGATGAGTTGCAAGTAAGTGTTTATGGTATTCAGGAATTTAGCGCCAGTATACCCGTAAGTGTTGAAGGAAAAGTGAGCATACAATATGTAGGACAAATCGCGGTTTCGGGTTTGACAATAGAAGCTGCTACTCAAAAAATACGTGCTGCCATTGCAAGAGTATATAGTACTGTTGCTTCTGGTCAGTCGCAAGTTGGGGTGAGTTTGAGTCGTATACGTACCATTAAAGTAACGTTGATTGGCAGTAAACAACCTGGCAATTATTCGGTTTCTTCATTGGCTACTGTCTATAATGCCTTGTACTTAGGAGGTGGGCCTTCAAAAAATGGTAGTTATCGAAACATCGAATTGATTCGAAACAATAAAGTATATCGTACTATTGATATTTATCGATTTTTAGTAAATGGTAATCAATCGGATAATATAGGTTTAAAAGATAATGATGTGATTCGTATTCCTTCTTATACCAAAAGAGTCACGATTGAAGGCGAAGTGAAACGACCTGGCATTTTTGAATTGAAAGCAGGAGAATCCTTTAGTGATTTGTTGCGTTTTGCTTCAGGTTTTACGGATTTGGCCTATACCGCTTCGGTTAATGTTATACAAAAAACCAGTAAAGAGTTCAAGGTTAAAGATGTGAAAGCTAATGAGTTTGCTATTTATAAGCCTTTGGGAGGAGATGTTTTTAAAGTTACCAAAATTTTGAATCGTTTTGAGAATCGTATCAAAATTGAAGGAGCGGTGTTCAGACCTGATACCTATTCCTACTATAAAGGGATGCGTATAGCCGACTTAGTCACTCAGGCCGATGGTCTCAAAGAAGATGCTTACAAAAATCGCGCAAGAATTGTTCGCTTAAAATCAGACTTGACTACTGAAATTGTGAATGTAGATTTGGGTAAAGCCTTAGCTGGTGATGATTTGGCGAATCTTCCTTTACAAAAAGAGGATATTGTTACGGTGTATTCTATTTTAGATTTTAAAGAAGATTATACTATTTCTATTGAAGGTGAAGTAAAAAAACCGGGAACCTATGACTACTTTGATAAATTGTCACTAAATGATTTGATTGTACAAGCTGGCGGTCTTACAGGGGCGGCTTCTAAACGTGTAGAAATTGCCAGAATGATTAAATCGGAGTTGGAAGATGTTACTTATCCTAATCGTGTAGAGTTGTTTGATTTTGAAATCAGTACAGATTCTAACGAACAATTGAAAAATTTTCAATTGCGTCCTTTTGATGTGATTAATATCCGTAGAGTTGCAGTTTATGAAAAGCCACAGCAAGTTCTGGTTAAAGGGGCGGTGAATTATACTGGAAAATATGCTTTAGTGCAAAAGAAAGAAAAGATATACGATGTTATTCAAAGAGCAGGTGGATTGTCCTCTTTGGCAGATCCTAATGGGGTGAAGATTAAGCGTCCTATCCAAGCTAAACAGATTGAAGATTTAGCAAATATCAATTTGAATTTGGGTAAGAAAGACAGTATCCAAAATAAATTGGAGAATAAATTAAAGGAAGAGCTAAAATTTGCTACCATACCAGTAGATTGGAAAGCCATTCTTAAAAAACCAGCAAGTACTTCTAATGTTACCTTGTTGCCAGAGGATGAAATTGAAGTTTCTTTTTTAAGTGAAAGCGTTAAAGTGACTGGAAATGTATTGTTGACTTCGGAAATTCCTTATGAAAGAGGACGCGGTTTTGCTTATTATTTAAATGCTGTAGGGGGTACCGATGCTAAGGCTTGGAGAAAAAAAGCCTACGTGATTTACCCCAATGGGAAAGCGGCTGTTACTGGAAACTTTTTATGGTTTAGAACCTACCCAAAAGTTTTGCCTGGGTCTCAAATCGTAGTGCCTGAAAAGCCAGAAACCAAGAAAATGACTACAGGTGAATGGGTGAGTATAGGAAGTGTGATCAGTAGTTTAGCGTTGTTGATTGTCACAGCGTTTAAGTAAAGCTCAGTTATCTGTTATCGGTTGTCAGTTATGAGTTGTGTGATATGACTTTTGATGTGAGAAGTAACAAGAATAGTATATAAAGAATATTGAATACAAAAAATAAATAAATCGCGAAGCATTCCAGTTTTACTCCCCTCTTGAGAGGGCTGGGGGTGTGTTTTTAAAGTTCGCCTCTCGACTCCGATCGAGATGATAATGGAAAATAGAACATTGAGAGTAGAACATAGATCATAGACTTAGTTTTCGTTTTACCCCAGCACTAAAGGGAGCCGCAAACAAGACGCTCAGGGATGCAAAAGCCTCTCGACTCCGCTCGAAATGACAAAGGGAAATAGAACATAGAGTTTAGCACCTATAGGCAGTTTTCGTTTTACCCCAGTGCAAAAGGGAGCTGAAAACTGTCAACCGAAAACAGAAAACTGACATCAGAAAACGGACAACTGATAACCGATAACTGAAAACTGACAACCGACAACCGACAACCGAAAACAGATAACCGATAACTGAAAACAGGCAACCGAAAACCGATAAAACGGAATTATGGAAGAAAATATACATAACAACAACGACGAAATATCGTTAAAAGAATTACTTGAAAAAGGAAAAGAGTGGTACCACTATTTGCTTTCGCAATGGAAATTGATTGTATTAGCAGGTATAATAGGAGCAGTACTAGGACTAACGTATTCTTTTATTAAGAAACCCATCTATACCGCTACTTTATCTTTTGCCTTAGAAGATGAAAAAAGTGGTGGCGGTTTAGGTGGTGCTTTAGGTTTGGCTAGTTCTTTGGGATTTGATCTAGGCGGTGGTGGCGGTAGTATGTTTACTGGTTCCAATTTAACCGAGTTGTTCAAATCCAGAGCGATGGTGGAAAAAACTTTGTTGAGTACCGTACTCGATGCTGAAGGTAAGCCAATTACTTTAGCGGAACTCTACATCCAAAATAATGAATGGCGGGATAAATGGGAAGGTAAACCCAAATTAGAAAAGATACAGTTTTCACCCAACGTGAAACGAACCTATTTCACCCGTGTCCACGACAGTATTTTAGGAGAGATGTATGACGAACTTTCTAAAACTAGTTTATCTGTAGCGCAAAAGGACAAGAAGATTGCCATTATTAACATTGACGTGAATGATACCAATGAATTATTCGCTAAGCGGTTTTGCGAAAATTTAGCCCAAACGGTTTCAGATTTTTATGTGACCACAAAAAGCAAGAAAGCCAAAATGAACATGGATATTTTGATACGTCAAACCGATTCTATCCGTGGCGAGTTGAACAGTGCTATTACCGGAGTAGCTGTAGCCAATGACAATACGTTCAATTTGAATCCGGCATTAAATGTGCGCAGAGCCCCTTCTGCTCGTCGACAAGTAGATGTACAAGCCAATACGGCTATTCTCACAGAACTAGTTAAACAATCGGAATTAGCCAAAGTTACTTTGCGAAAAGAGACACCTTTAATTCAAGTTATTGATAGACCTATTTTGCCTTTGAAAAATGATAAGTTAGGTAAGTTAAAAGGGTTTGTATTAGGAGGACTACTTTCTGGGTTAATACTAATTCTCTGTTTGCTATTTAAAAAAATGTCAGATGAACTAAATAGGTAGTTAAATTTTGGGCGATGTTCGCAAATCGCAATACCGTATTTTGTGATTTAAAGGAGTTTAATATTTTAATATCATATAAAATGTTTTATTATTGTGTTTTGAATTTGTTGGCAATTATTTTTTTTATAGATAATTAAGGATTTAATTGTAATAATTGTTGCAAAGGATTTATTTATCATCCTTTTTCAAATGACATTTATATTTTATAATAGTTTTTATAAATTTTGTTCTATTTAAGAACATTTATTATTTCTGAATTTCTGTTTTATTTCAAACAACTTTTTTAATTATAATTATTTGAATTTTTGTTGAAAGTGTGAAGAAAGTCAATGACAAAGTAAATTTAATTTTAAATATATTGATTATTTTTTTTCAAGTTTTAATTAGCAAGCGGAATGGGATTAAAAAAAATAGACACAGTTTTACAAGAAGCTTTATTATAGATAAAATACAACTTTATTAAAATGAATACATCAGAGATTAGAATTGCCATAATAGGATTAGGTTATGTAGGATTACCACTTGCAATTGAGTTTGGAAAAAAATTTAAAGTTCTTGGCTTCGATATTGATAGATCTAGAATAGAACAGCTAAGAATAGGTAAGGATAGAACAAATGAAGCTGATTTTGTAGGGTTAAATTTTGCAGTTGATTTGGCAAAGACATCTGAAAAGCTCGGACTTACTTTTTCTTCATGTAGAGATGACTTAAAAGCTAGTAATATATTTATTGTTACAGTACCTACGCCAATTAACAAATATAAAGCACCAGATTTGAATCCATTGTTAATGGCATCAAAGATGTTAGGAGAGGTACTTAAAAAGGATGATATTGTAATTTACGAGTCAACAGTCTATCCTGGCTGTACTGAGGAAGATTGTGTCCCAGTTTTAGAAAAGTATTCAGGGTTAAAATACAATTACGATTTTTTTTGTGGATATTCTCCTGAGAGAATTAATCCAGGGGATAAAATAAATACTTTAACAAAGATAATGAAGGTTACTTCTGGTTCTACTCCTGAAATAGCAGATAAAGTAGATAAATTGTATGGAAGTATTATTTCGGCTGGAACTTATAGAGCTAAGAGTATAAAAGTTGCAGAAGCTTCAAAAGCCATTGAAAATGCTCAAAGAGATATAAATATTTCATTTGTAAATGAGTTAGCATTAATTTTTGATCGGATGGATATTGATACGAATGATGTTATTGATGCAGCAGCAACTAAATGGAATTTTTTGAAATATAAGCCTGGTTTAGTTGGAGGTCATTGTATTGGTGTTGACCCTTATTATCTATCACATAAAGCTGAAAGTTTAGGGTATCATCCTCAAGTTATTTTGTCAGGACGACGAGTGAATGATTATATGGGAGTATTTGTAGCAAATAAGTTAGTAAAACTACTTATTGCTAAAAATCAAACAATTAGTAAGACTCGAGTGCTTATTTTAGGAATTACATTTAAAGAAAATTGTTCTGATATTCGTAATTCTAAAGTTATCGATATTTATAATGAACTCATTCAGTTTGGTATGAATGTCGATGTGTATGATCCACATGCTGATAAAGTTGAAGTTGAAATTGATTATGGGATTCAGCTTTTGGATGATTTGACTACTAGGTATGATGCTATAGTTTTAGCGGTATCGCATAATGAATTTGCATTAATCGATTACAATGAACTTAAAAGTTCTAATAACAGCGTTATTTATGATACTAAATCATTTCTTGATAGAAGTTTAGTTGACGCTAGGTTATAATTTAACTTTAGATTCTAGATTATTTTATAAATTTTATTTGACTAGACTCTATTTTTTATTATGAAAATATAATGTATAAAAATCAAAAAGTAAAGAAATATAGATGCATAAGAATGCTCTAAACAGTAGTCGTTTGGCAAAAAATTCTATTCTTTTGTATGCAAGAATGATAATTGTTATGATTATTAATTTGTATACAGTAAGAATTGTTCTTAAAGCTCTTGGATCTGTCGATTATGGAATTAATGATGTCGTCGCAGGAGTAGTTACTATGTTGATTAGTATATCAAGTGTTTTTTCAACTGCTACTCAAAGATATTATTCAGCTACTATAGGCGAAGACAAGTTAGTCAGATTAAGAAATATTTTCTCAACAAGTGTTAATATTTATATAGTATTATCATTTGTTGTTGTATTTTTTGGAGAAACATTTGGTTTGTGGTTTATTAATCATTACCTAGTAATACCAGATGATAGGATTGTTGCTGCAAATTGGATTTATCAATTCTCAATTTTTTCATTTATTTTTACGTTTCTTCAAGTTCCTTATTCGGCAGCTGTTATTGCTCATGAGGATATGAGCATTTTTGCAATTATTAGTACTTCAGAGTGTTTGTTGAAATTCGGTGCTGCTTTAATAATTTTTGTAGTTCCAAAAGACAGACTTGTTGTTTATGGAGTTGGTCTTTTTTTTATTTCTTTTTTAGTTATGTTGACATACATACTATTGGGTTCCTTTAAATATGAGGAATGTCGATATAAGAAGCAAAAGGAGACTACTTTGTTAAAAGAATTAATAACTTTTTCCGGTTGGTCATTGTTTGGTTCTTTGGCAGGTATTGGGATGGCTCAGGTAACTACGATTTTAATTAATGTTTTTTTTGGACCATTGTTTAACGCTTCTAGAGCAATATCTTTTCAATTTAATTTTGCTTTGAGTTCAGTAACAGCTAGTTTTTTAATGGCACTTAGACCACAAATGATAAAATCATATTCAGAAGGTTCATTTTTGTATTTGAATAAAATTTTTAATTTGAGTAATAAAGTTATATATTATGGGCTATTGATAATTTCTCTTCCTCTTTTTTTTGAAATGAATTCTGTGTTATTTTTTTGGTTAAATAAAACAGATTATCAAACAGTATTATTTTCTAGGCTTATTTTAATTTACACATTGATAATGTCATTGAATAATCCTATTTCTATAATTATTCAAGCAATAGGTCGAGTTAAAGAATATCATATATTTGTGGAAATTTTTACTCTTTTGTGTGTACCTGTAACCTATTTATTGTATAAACTTGGTTTTCCTGCATATTCAACTTATGTAGTAATGATTGTCGCTGCAATTGCTTCACACGGTATAAGATTAATTTGTCTTATAAAGTTCTATTCAGATTTTAAGTACTCTGAATATTTTAGATCCTTTTTATTACCAGCTTTTTTTATTACTTTATTTTCCTCTATTTTTATTTTTTACCTATCAAAAAGTAATATCAATGTGTTATTCAGGTTGCCTACATCTATTATCTTATCTTTAACAAGTGTTATATCGTTGGTTTTGCTGTTTGGTTTATCTACCACCGAGAAAGAAGATATAAAAGAGCTATTGGTTTACTTTAAGAGTAAAATTTTTAAAAAATGACAATAGAAAAAACTTTAAGTAATATAAATATATTTCTTTTTATTTTAGGTTGGATTATTGCGATTATTTTATACCAGAAAAAGAAGAAATGTTTTGATGCTGGAAGTATACTTTTGTTTTCTTATTTATTTTATGCAATTATGTCTTTGTGCTTGTATAATAACCCTTATTACAAATTCAATAGTATAGAAATTTTCCCTTTTATTTATTTATTTTTGATGTTGATGTTGACTTTTTCTCCTATTTTGAGATATGATTATAATAAAATAAATAAAATTCAGAAACCGCCTGACATATATTTAAATTTGGTATGTATGGTTTTTATAATTGCATCACTAATACAGGTTCCAGATATTGTTTCTAATTTTGCTGTTAGTATTATTAGATTGTTACTTGATTCAGCAGGAGGTCAAGATTTATATAATGAAGCTATGGCTGAAAGCACCTCGCTTGGTGATGGTAGTATATCAAATTTTTCTTCAATTATTTCTAATGCATACGGAAACTTCGGTATTTTATTGTTTTTTTACTATTTGACTTTAAGTAGTCCTAATAAAATTATTCTGATTGGGCTATTTATATCTTGCGTAATAAGTATTTTAAGTAATATATCATTGGGGCAAAGAGGTCCAATTATTGAAATTATGCTTTCTATGGTTATTACTTATTTTGCTCTTCGAAAGTTTTATAATCCAAAAGTAAATAAGATAATAAGGAATATTGGAATTTTTTTGTTAATAGCAACATCTATTCCGATAATAGCATTAACAGTGAGTCGTTTCGGCGAAAGTGATGCTGGTTCTGAGTCATCTGTTTTTTTTTATGCTGGTCAGGAAAATCTTTATTTTAATAACTATGGTCTTGATAATGGAGGGATAAGATATGGGGATAGAACTTTTCCTCTTTTTAAAAAAATTTTAGGATTTGAAAATGTACCTGATAATTTTTGGGAAAGAAGATCTAAATACCCAAATTTACAAATTAATGACGAAGTTTTTATCGGATTTGTAGGTGATTTTACATTAGATTTTGGTCCAATTATCACACCTTTTATTTTTATATTTTTTGTAATATTTGCTTTGAATAAAACAATTGTTCGCAATAATGTGATTCTTTTTCACCAATTGATCCTTCTTCATTTTGTAATGAGTCTTTGTATGTTAGGAGGGATGAAATTATATCCTTTTTCTGATGTTGGAGGAAATTTACAGCTTATTGTTTATTTTTTTGTATTCCTTTTTTTCAGATTAGTGTATGCTTACAGTCTTAAAAGGCAAAGGAAAATATGATATATTTTTTTATGTCTAAAATGTTATATTAATCAATAATTAATAGTTTTTAAATTTTCATAATGAGCAATAGATATATAGATTATCCATTATTTACAGTTATAATACCCCAGAAAGATAGGGCTGAATATTTGATACATACGTTAAAAACTTGTATGATTCAAGATTATCCCAACTTTGAAATAATTGTATCAGATGATTGGAGTGAGGATAATTCTGTTGAGGTTGTTCGTGAACTGATGAAACAAGACTCTCGTATAAAGTTATTTGCTCACCAGCAACATCTAGGTATGCGAGAGAATTTTGAATTTGCGCTAAGACAAGTTAAAGACGGATATGTAATGGCCTTAGGAGGAGATGATGCACTTGTGCCCGGATGTATATGGCGTATGTATGAGATTTTATTGAGTACAAAAAGAGAATTGTTAACATGGACCCCAGCTGGATTTACTTATCCTGATCATGAGAATGGTAAAAATATATTCTATGTTAAAAGAAAAAAAAATACAGGAATAGAGTTTGTTAATTCAACAAATTTTCTGAATAAAATATCACGTACATTTTTATATCAAATTGATGAGTGTCCAATGTTATTTATGAAAGCGGTAGTTTCAACGGCATTGATAGATAGAGTAAAGTCTAGAACTAGCGATAATAGTTTTTATTATTGTGCTACTCCGGATGGGTTTTCTGGTGTTGTTTTAGCAGGAGAAGTTCAAGACTATGCTTTTACATCTGAACCACTATCCATAGGAGGAACTACGGTTAAGTCACAAGGAAGAAACTATCAACGAACTGACAAAAAATCAAAAGAAGAAGCACAACAATTCTTCAAGGATAATGTTCAAAAAAAAATGCATAAACAGTTGGCTTCTCAAGAATATTCACCGTTAGTTACTTTAATGACAGCAGATTATTTGCTAACCGCACAAGACTTACCTGGTTGGCCAGGTAAATTTGATCCGATTTCTTACGAAGAACTAATTCGTGCATCATTTAAATTAATTCAAGGTGGAACATTTGAAAAAGATGTTTTAGTTAGAGAATTAAAAATATTGAGAGAAATTGCCATACAGCATAATTTGTTAGACTTATTCAATAAGTTATTAAGTACTACGAAGCGAAAAGTCTATGTAAATAATGAAGTTTTTGGATTCGTGATTACCAATTCGATTAGATTTGAAGGAACAGAATTGGGAATTAAAAATATTTTTGACGCTTCCCTTGCGACTAATTTTGTTTACAATTTTTATAATAGATTTTCTTTTAAAACTATTCTTTCACTTGTTAAGAATACTAGACAAGTACTAATAAGAAGTAAGAAATACAGATTAGAAGATCTTCCCAAAATTTAAATTATTTAATTACAAATATGTCATTATTCACAAATAAAACCCTGTTAATTACAGGAGGGACGGGTTCGTTCGGAAATACAGTATTATCTCGTTTTCTTCACACTGATATTGGAGAGATTCGTATTTTTTCTCGTGATGAGAAAAAACAAGATGATATGAGGCATGAGTTTCAATCTAAAATGCCTGAAACTGCTCATAAGATAAAATATTACATTGGTGATGTTAGAGATTTGGCAAGTCTTAAAAATGCAATGCATGGTGTTGATTATATTTTTCATGCTGCTGCTTTGAAGCAAGTCCCATCCTGTGAGTTTTTTCCTTTGGAAGCCGTAAAAACTAATGTTATAGGTACAGACAATGTGCTTACAGCTGCTATTGAAGCAGAAGTAGAAACTGTAATTTGTTTATCAACTGACAAAGCAGCTTATCCAGTTAATTCTATGGGGACTTCTAAAGCAATGATGGAGAAGGTAATTGTGGCAAGGTCGCGAACTGTTAGCCCTGATAAAATTAAAATTTGTTGTACTAGATATGGCAATGTTATCGCTTCTCGGGGGTCAGTTATTCCTTTATGGATTGATCAAATCCTTAATAGTCAGCCTATTACATTGACGGAATCTTCAATGACTCGTTTTATTATGTCACTTGATGAAGCAATTGATCTTGTTCTTTTTGCTTTTGAAAATGGAACAACAGGGGATGTACTAGTGCAAAAAGCTCCTGCTTGTACAATTAGAGTTCTTGCAGAAGCTGTTTGTGAATTGTTTGATTATGATAAGAAGAATATTAAGACAATTGGGATTCGTCATGGTGAAAAGATGTATGAAACACTTTTAACCAATGAAGAATGTGCTCATGCTGTTGATATGGGTAATTTTTATAGAGTTCCATCTGATAATCGTGATCTTAATTATGCGAAGTATTTTGTTGACGGAGACACTGGAAGAAACTTATTGACAGAATTCAATAGTAACAATACTGAACTTTTAGATATTGAGCAGGTGAAAAGTAAATTGCTTTCAATTGATTATATAAGAGAAAGACTTAACAAATAGAAATAAATTGATATGAATTTTTTTATTTTAGGATGCAATGGTATGGCAGGCCATTTAATATCTTTATATTTAAAAGAACAAGGTCATTCAGTTCTTGGTTTTGCTAGAACAAAATCAAAGTATGTGGATAGTGTAGTAGGAGATGCTTTTGACACTGAATTACTAAAAAAGATTATTTTTGAAAATGAATTTGATGCTGTTGTTAACTGTCTTGGAATGCTAAATCAATTTGCAGAGAACGATAAGGCTTCTGCTTCTTTTATAAATTCTTATTTGCCTCATTTTTTAGCAAAAATAACTGCTAATTCAGAAACACAAATAATTCATATGAGTACAGACTGTGTTTTTTCTGGTAAGAAAGGTAGTTATACTGAAGATGCTTTTTGTGATGGTGAATCTTTTTATGATAGATCTAAAGCTTTAGGTGAACTTGTTGATTCAAAGAATCTTACGTTTAGAAATTCAATTGTAGGACCGGATATTAATTTAAAGGGCATTGGTCTTTTAAACTGGTTTATGAATCAAAATGATGAAGTTAATGGTTATACTAAGTCTATTTGGACAGGTCAAACAACACTTCAGTTGGCTAAAACTATTGAAAAAGCGGCTTTGGAAAAAGCATACGGACTTTATAATGCTGTGCCAGATCATTCTATTTCTAAATTTGAACTTTTAAATCTTTTCAATCGTTATTTTAAAGGTGATTCTTTAAAAATAAATCCTGTTGAAGGAATATTCGTGGACAAATCACTTATTCGTACAAATTATGAGTTTAACTTCTTAATTCCAGATTATGAAACTATGATTGCTGAACTAGCTGAATGGATTAAAAATCATAAAGATATGTATCAGCATTATAATATTTTTAATAAAATAATATGAAAAAACTAAAACTGATGACAATTGTAGGAACTAGACCTGAGATTATTAAAATGTCATCAATAATAAAAAAGAGTGATAAATATTTTGATCATATTTTAGTTCACACGGGGCAAAATTATGACTACTCATTAAATGAAGTTTTTTTTAAAGATTTAGGCTTAAATGAACCAGACCATTATCTCAATGTAGTTGGTGAGAATCTTGGGCAAACAATGGGGAATGTAATAGCGAAATCTTATGATTTAATGAATGAAATTAAGCCTGATGCTGTTATTGTTTTAGGAGATACTAATTCATGTTTGAGTGTGATTTCGGCTAAACGCCTTAAAATTCCAATCTTTCATATGGAAGCAGGAAATCGTTGCAAAGATGAGAATTTGCCGGAAGAAGTTATTCGTCGAATCGTAGACGTCACAAGCGATGTTAATTTGTGTTATTCTGAGCATGCCAGACGTTATATCCTTGAATCTGGTGTTAAACCTGAGTATACTCATGTGGTTGGTTCTCCTATGGCAGAAATACTTAACGACAGTATAAAGGAAATAAATAATAGTAATGTATTAGAAAATTTAGGACTGAAAGGTGGTAAATATATTTTGCTTTCTGCTCATAGAGAAGAAAATATAGATATTGAAAGTAATTTTAACTCCCTAATGAACTCTATTAATATAATGGCGGAGGAATATAAAATCCCAATACTTTATAGTTGTCACCCTCGTTCAAAAAAGAATATTGAAAGAACTGGTTTTAAATTTCACGACAATGTTATTTTGAATGAACCACTTGGTTTTTTTGATTATAATAAATTGCAGCAAAGTGCTTTTTGTGTAGTATCTGACAGTGGAACATTACCAGAAGAAAGTGCGTATTTTAACTTTCCTGCAGTTTCCATAAGAACATCAACTGAACGACCTGAAGCAATGGAAAAAGGAGTTTTTACAATAGGTTCGATAACAGCCGAACAGATTTTGCAGGCGGTTAATTTAGTTGTTGAAATGCATAAGAATGGAGAAATGGGTAGTGTTGTCCCAGCGTATGCAGACGAGAATGTTTCGACCAAAGTAATTAAAATTATCCAAAGTTATACGGGTATAATCAACAAGATGATTTGGAAAAAATCATAAAGTTCAATTTTTTCTATTCTTTTTCTAAAAAATATATAAATATAAGATGAAATTATTAATATTGACATCTGAGTATCCAAATCCAAATAGTACTTTCGACACTCCTGTTGTACATTACTATGTCAAGGAATGGGTTAAGCTAGGACATGATGTTAGGGTTGTTCATTTTAGATCCGTTTTTCCAAGTTTTTTTTACTTTTTTGCAAAAACCATGAAAACATTGCTAAAGAAAATCTTCCAAACTGATTTTGTTCCAGTTGAGCGATTGAATAAAAGGGTTGAATTTGTTCATGAAGGGATCAATGTTATTAGTCAACCAATTTTTAAAATATTTCCGCACTTTAAGTTTTTTAATAGTACTATCCGAAAGCAAGCCGAAATTATTTACTCAGATAATTTGGATAAAAATTTTCAACCAGACATCATTATTTCACATTTTTTTAATCCACAATTACCTTTAATTACAGAACTTAAAGAGTGTTATCCAAATGCTAAAACTTCATTAGTTTTGCATGAAAATCCTAAAGTAATTTCAGATTTATTTGGTTCGAGTTCAAAGAAGTTGTTAAATAATTTGGACTATATAGGGTTTCGCTTTAATGAGATGAGAAATATTTTTTTTAGTTTATTCGGTAAAGAATATTCTACTTTTATTTGTCCATCTGGAATTCCTGAAAATTATATTTTATCTGAAACACCAAAAGGCAAATTTACTAGAGAAAAGATCTCAATTTGTTTCGTAGGAATGTTGATACCTTTGAAAAATATTGATATTTTGCTCGAAGCTGTGAATTTGGCTTTTCCTGAACGGAATTTTACCCTTGAAATATTAGGTGAAGGAATGCTCAAGGAAAAAATTGCACAAAAAATTATTGAGCTCAAACTTGAAGGGTGTGTTACAATGCTTGGAAAATTGTCTAGAGACGAAGTGCAAAGAAAAATGATCAACAATGACGTTTTTGTTATGGTTAGCAAACCAGAAGCATTTGGTTTAGTCTATGTTGAAGCAATGAGTAAAGGATGTATTACCATTGGTACGATTGGGCAAGGAATAGATGGTGTTATAAAACATGGTAAAAATGGTTTTCTTTGTGAGGCAAGAAGTGTAGAAGCTTTAAAAAATATTTTTATAGCGATTAATCAGATGTCCTATGATGATAAAATGAATTTGGCAAGTAAAGCTATTGAAACAGCTTCTCTTTTAACTGACAGAAAAGTTGCCTCTGATTATTTAAAAAAAATAACTAATACTTAACTAGTCTATTATGCTTTTAGAGGACGTTAGAATCATTGAACTTCCTAAAATTGAGGACCAAAGAGGTAATCTATCTTTTTTAGAATCAAGTAATCATATTCCTTTTAAGATCAAAAGGACCTATTGGATATATGATGTGCCGGGAGGTCACAGTAGGGGTGGGCATGCTTTTTTGGAACAACATGAATTTATAGTTGCATTATCTGGTGGGTTTGATGTAGTTGTGGATGATGGAAAGCAAAAGAAAACTTTTACATTAAATAGATCATATTATGGTCTTTATATACCTTCAACATTATGGAGGGAAATGAATAATTTTTCAACTAATTCTCTGGCAATGGTTTCAAGCTCTACGTTTTTTTCTGACGAAGATTATATTAGAGATTATGACTTATTTTTAAAAACGAAGCAGTTATGAGAGAGAGTACCGTTTATGGATGCAGTTTAATTGAATTAAATAAAATACACAATAGAGCGGGTAATATTACTATAATAGAAGGAAATAAAAATATACCGTTTCCTATAGAACGGATATATTATTTATATGATGTACCAGGTAATGAAAGTAGAGGAGGTCATGGTCATAAAGAATTACATCAATTAATTGTTGCTGCTAGTGGAAGTTTTAGTATTACGCTGAATGATGGACACATTAAAAGGACTTTTTTTTTAAACAACCCTAATGTGGGTCTGTTAATTGTGCCTGGAATTTGGCGTGAATTGGATGATTTTTCGTCTGGCTCGGTATGTTTAGTTTTGGCTTCGCATGTATATGATGAATCTGATTATATTAGAGATTTTCAAGAATTTATAAAATATAAAAAATAAATGGTACATAAATTAGCAGAATGCTTTAGTGAACAAGTGCCTGAAAGTACAAATATTTGGCAGTATGTTGTTGTGCTCAAAAATGCAAAAATTGGCAATGATTGTAATATTTGTGCGCTTTGTTTTATAGAAAATGATGTTGTAATAGGAGATAACGTAACAGTAAAAAACGGCGTTTATTTGTGGGATGGCATAACGATTGAAGATAATGTTCAGATTGGACCAAATGTTACTTTTACTAATGATAAATATCCAAGAGCCAAAACACCATTTCAACTGCAAAGAACATTAATCAAGAGAAATGCCTCTATTGGCGCAGCGTCGACAATTTTAGGAGGTGTTACAATTGGCGAAAACGCAATGGTAGGTGCTGGTAGTTTGGTTACAAAAGATATTCCGGATAATGAGTTATGGTTTGGTACTCCAGCAAAATTTATAAGAAAACTTGAAAAATAATATGATCCCTTTTTTAAATCTAAAAAAACTAAACGATGAATTTTTAAATGAAATTCATGATGCTGTTAACAACGTAATTTCTTCCGGATGGTATCTTCAAGGAGAAGCAAATAAAAATTTTGAAAAAAATTATTCTAATTATATCGGGACAAAGTATACTATTGGTGTGGCAAATGGCTTAGATGCCTTAAGGCTTATTTTGCGAGCATATTTAGAATTAGGTTTAATGAATGAAGGTGATGAAGTAATAGTTCCAATAAATACATATATTGCATCTATATTAGCTATTACTGATAATAATTTAGTTCCAATATTTGTAGAGCCAGATCCTGAAACACTCCAAATTGATGATAATCGAATTGAAGAAGTCATTTCAGATAAAACAAAAGCCATTATGATTGTCCATCTTTATGGTAAATGCAGTTATACTAATAAAATTGGAAGCTTGTGCAAAAAGTACAATCTCAAACTGATAGAAGATAATGCGCAAGCTCATGGATGTTATTTTGGAAATGTAAAAACAGGTGCAATTGGTGATGCGGCGGGTCATAGTTTTTATCCTGGAAAAAACTTAGGAGCCTTGGGTGACGCTGGAGCTGTAACCACTAATGACGATAACTTAGCTAACACAATTAGAGCTTTGGCTAATTATGGTTCAAGTGAAAAATATGTGAGTAAATATAAGGGCTTGAATAGTAGATTAGATGAAATTCAGGCTGCGGTACTTGATGTAAAACTAAAATATCTTGACAGAGATATTGAAGCAAGAAAATCTGTCGCTCGAAGATATATGAGTGAAATAAACAATCCATTGGTTAGTATTCCAGCACTTTCTGATTGGAGCAGTCATGTTTTTCATTTATTTCCAATTTTTTCTAAAAACAGAGATGAGCTTCAACAGCATCTTAAATCTAACGAGGTACAAACATTAATTCACTACCCAATACCTCCTCATAAGCAACAATGTTACAAAGAGTACAATGAAATGTCATTTCCAATAACGGAACATATCCATAATGAAGAATTAAGTTTGCCAATAAGTCCAGTTATGACAGAAGATGAAATTACAAGCGTTATCACAGCAATTAATAATTGGAATCTATAGTGAAAAAAGTTTGGTTAATTAATCCTGCGGCAATGCCTCCTAAATATGAGGCTAGAATTCAAACTCTTAAACGCGCACAGTATTTACGTTCACATGGTTTTGATGTAATGATAATTAGTGGGAGTTTTCTTCATAATACTAATATAAATCTAATAGAAGACAATTCTTCTTATAAATTTTCAGAATATGAAGATGGGCAAAAGTTTGTTCATATTCGAACATCTAATTATAGCTCTAATGGATTAGCTAGAATCTATAGTATTTTAGAGTTTTATTTCAGGCTTTGGTGGCATGCTTCTAGTTTTGAAAAACCTGATTTTATTTCGCACATTGCAGCTGTTCCATTTGGAAATATCACTTTTTATGTAGCAAAAAAAATTAAAGCTAAATTTATTGTTGATGTAGTTGATTTGTGGCCAGAGTCTTTTGTTGCTTATGGATTAGTGTCTAAAAAAAATCCATTATTAAAATTTGCCTATTGGGCTGAATATTGGCTTTATAAAAAAGCTGATTTGCTCATTTTTTCAATGGAAGGTGGTAAAGATTATGTTAAAGAGAAAAAATGGGATTTAGATCAAGGCGGTAAGATAGATATTAATAAGGTATTCTATATTAATAACGGAGTAGATTTACAGGACTTTGACTTTAATAGAATAAACTATAAAATTTCAGATGAGGATTTAGAAAATGATCAGATTTTTAAAATTATTTATATTGGATCAATTCGACTCGCAAATAACGTCATGCAGTTAGTAGAAGCAGCTGAACATTTAAAAGATTTAACTGATATTAAATTTTTAATCTACGGAGATGGAGAGGATAGATCTACTTTAGAACAGTATTGCGAAAAAAAGCAATTAAAAAATATTGTTTTTAAACAAAAATGGGTAGAACTAAAATATGTACCCTATATACTTAGTAAAAGTTCCTTAAATATTCTTAATTACAAACCTAGTTCAATTCTTCGATATGGTGGTAGTCAAAGTAAATCATTTCAATATATGGCAAGTGGGAAACCTATTTGTGCAAACGTTAAAATGAATTATTGTCCAATTGAAAAATTTAATATTGGGATAGCTGAAGAATTTAAAGATTCTAAAGCATATGCAGACGCAATCTTGTCTTTCTATTTAATGGATCAGGATAAATATAATGCTATTTGTGCTAATGCAAGGAACGCCTCCGAAAATTACGATTACAAGTTGTTGACTGCGCGTTATGTTGAATTGATAAATCGAATTTAGTATACAATACAATGGAAAATAGAAATCAAAAAGTTGTTATTATTGATTATGGCATGGGAAATATTGGGTCCATTGATAATATGTTGAAATATTTAGGTGTCAAAGCTGTAATAAGCTCAGACGTTAATGTTATATCAAATGCCGATAAAATTATTTTGCCAGGGGTAGGGCATTTTGACCGAGCAATGACCAATATTAAAAATTTAGGATTGATGGATGTCTTGAAAGAAATGGCTATGGTTAAGAAAAAGCCATTTTTAGGGATATGCTTAGGTATGCAAATTATGTGTGAATCTAGTGATGAAGGTGTATTGCCTGGTCTGTCATTTGTTGAGGCAGAAGTTAAAAAATTCGATTTTGGTTTAGATTCGAAACTGAAAGTTCCCCATATGGGATGGAATAAAATACATATTAATAAACCATCAAATATTTTAGATGGGTTAGATGATGACTCAAGGTTTTACTTTGTTCATTCCTATTTTGTAAAATGTCAGAATGAAATGGATGTACTCACAAAAACCACATACGGATTTGATTTTGTTTCTTCGTTTGAAGTTGATAATCTTATAGGAGCACAATTTCACCCTGAAAAAAGTCATCGTTTCGGAGTTACTTTATTTAGAAACTTTTTAGAGAAATAGTAATGTTAAGGACAAGGATAATACCAATTTTGTTATTAAATGATGGGGGATTGGTTAAAACGGTAAAGTTTTCAAAAGATAAATACATCGGCGATCCGATTAATGCAGTTAAAATTTTTAATCAAAAAGAAGTTGATGAATTAGTCCTCTTAGATATTGGTGCAACAAGAAATGGGACAAGCCCTAATTTTTTAGAAATTAAGGAAATTGTTTCAGAGGCATTTATGCCTATCGGATACGGAGGTGGTATCTCAAAAATGGAACATATTGAACAACTATTTAATATTGGAGTAGAAAAAGTAGTTTTAAACTCCACTATTTTTACAGATAGGGGTTTAATTGAAGAGGCTATTAAAATATATGGAAGCCAAAGTATTGTTGCGTCTTTAGATGTAAAAAAAGATATATGGGGTAACTATAAAATTTATAGCAATAGTGGAAAGAAAAAGCAGAATTTAAGCCTAGATGCTTGTATTAAATTAATACAGGAAATAGGGTTTGGTGAATTAGTAATTAATAACATCGATAAAGACGGTACAATGTTGGGGTATGACTTAGAACTTATTGAAAAAGTTTCGAGTATGCTAAATATTCCTGTAGTTGCTGTTGGTGGAGCAGGTACAATATCTGACTTTGTTAAAGGTATAAAAGCTGGTGCCTCTGCTTTAGCAGCGGGTTCAATGTTCGTTTTTCAGGGAGTACATAAAGCTGTTCTAATTAGTTATATAACTACTGAACAACTTGAGCAAGAATTAAAAGAATAATCATATAATCAGAAAAAATGAATACAGTAAAAGTATGTAGCCGTTGCATAATGGATGAAACAGCGAAAGAAATAACTTTCGATAACAATGGAGTTTGTAATTTTTGCCATAATTATGATAATGTACTTGTTAATGATGTACATACTGATAAGGGAGGTGAAGAGAAGTTAGAAAAGTTAATTGAAAAAATAAAGCAAAAAGGTAAAAATTCTAGATATGATGTTTTAATTGGTTTGAGCGGTGGTGTAGATAGTTCTTACGTAGCTTATGTTATTAAAAAAAAATATGGTCTTAGAGCATTTGCTGTTCATCTAGATAATGGTTGGAATACTGAATTAGCAGTTGCTAATGTTGAACAGATTGTTAAACGGCTTGATATTGATCTTAGTACTTATGTTTTAGATTGGAAAGAATTTAGAGATATTCAGACTTCTTTTATAAAATCTTCGATTTCTAACATTGAAATCCCAACTGATCATGCTATATGGGCACTTTTAATTAAGACAGCTGCTAAAATGAAAATTCCATATATCATTGCAGGTAATAATGTTGTTACAGAATCGATTATGCCTGAATCATGGTTGTATGGTTCTAAAGATTCAAAATTAATAAAATCAATTCATCGCCAATTTGGAAAAGTTAAGATGAAAACATATCCAAGTTTGTCAACAATGGATTATGTTGATTATTTATTAGTTAGAGGAATTAGATGGGTGCCAATTTTAAATTATATACCTTATAACAAAGCAGAGGCAAAACAAACACTTATTGACGAGCTTGGATGGCAAGATTATGGAGGTAAGCATTATGAGTCTATATTTACCAGATTTTTTCATGCCTATTATTTGCCAGTTAAATTTGGTTATGATTTAAGAAAGTCATACTTGTCGGCTTTGGTTTGTTCTGGGCAAATATCAAGAGAAGAGGCTTTGGAGGAAATTAGTACGCCACCGGCTCCTAAAGAAATGTTAGAGCAGGATAGAGATTATGTAATTAAAAAATTAGGTCTAAGTGAAGATGAATTTGAATCGATTTTGAAAGCACCTAATAAAACATACGCAGATTATCCAAACAATGAAAGTGTATGGAAACGATTTAATAGCATTATTAGGATAGCGAGAAATTATATTATTAGAGTTGGTTAACTATCTATTTTTAATGAATTGGATTGTTTAGGCAAAAAAACTAGCGAGCAACCAATAAAATTAGAATTTAGAATAGAGGTTTGAAATTTTTTTAAAAAAAACTCACATGGAAATAAGAGATTTAAATATCTCCGATGTGCCAAAGATTGTTGAAGTGCATGAAAAATCTTTTAAAGATTTTTTCTTAACATCGTTAGGCAAACGATTTCTTGCTACTTACTATAAGGCTTCTTTGAATAACACGACCAGTATTGGAATTGGGTTGTTTGATAGTGATGGTAATTTATATGGTTTTGCCACAGGTACAAGTCAATCAGCAAGTTTTCACAAAACACTTTTATTACAAAACACTTTTACTTTTTTTAAAAGTTTATTATTTGTTTCATTAAGTAGACCACAAATAATAATTAGGTTAGTAAAGAACTTAAATAAAAAGTCTAATAAAATTGATGATAAACAATATGCTGAGTTACTATCGATAGCTATATTGCCAAATATAAAAGGTTCAGGTTATGGAAAAGTTTTATTAGAAGAATTTGAAAAAAAAGTGAAAACTCATAGTGTACCAAAAATAGCTTTGACGACAGATTTCAATAATAATGATAGTGTAATAGGATTTTATAGCAAGTGTGGCTATAAAGTGTATTATGATTTCATTGCGTATCCCAACAGACATATGTATAAATTGATAAAAAACATTGATGAAACGAATAATTGATTTTTTGTTTTCTTTTCTTGGTTTAACTATTTTGATCATACCCTTTACACTGATTGCGCTCTTAATTAAAATTAAGATGCCAGGGCCAGTATTTTTTATGCAGTATAGAGTTGGTAAAGAGGGTAAATTATTTAAATTGTTTAAGTTTAGAACAATGAGTGTTGCTTCTGGTAAAACGAATGGAAGTTTTGATGCAGGTGATTCATCTCGGATTACTCCATTGGGTCGAATATTGCGTAAAACAAAAATTGATGAGCTGCCACAACTAATAAATGTTTTAATTGGAGAAATGTCTATAGTTGGACCTCGTCCTGAAGTTCTGGAATGGACACAAGTTTATCCTCATGAATGGAAAATTGTTCATAGTATTCGTCCTGGTATTACTGACAATGCATCTATAATGTATAGAAATGAAGAAGAAATACTAGCCAATTCACTAGATCCACAATTAACATATAAAGAAGTGATTTTGCCAAAAAAACTTAAAATGTATGTTGAATACGTTCAGAATCATTCAATTATGTTAGATGCTAAAATTATTTTTAATACAATTAA
The DNA here is from genome assembly GCF_057922445.1 of Flavobacterium sp. UM26. Classification (NCBI taxonomy): domain Bacteria; kingdom Pseudomonadati; phylum Bacteroidota; class Flavobacteriia; order Flavobacteriales; family Flavobacteriaceae; genus Flavobacterium; species Flavobacterium myriophylli. The sequence continues at coordinate 115,247 of NZ_JBVHCY010000009.1, forward strand.
AGAAGTAATCATAAAATGAGTACAATAACAAAAATTCCATTTTCTAAAATTTTTATTGGAGAAAGTGAACGAAAATATTTGAATGAAGTATTAGACTCTGGTTGGTTAACTACCGCTGGGAAAACACTCGAGTTTGAAAAAAAATTTGCTGATTTTGTCGGAGTTAAATATGCTTGTGCAGTAAATTCATGCACCGCCGCATTGCATTTAGGAATTGATGCTCTTGGGATAAAAGCTGGAGATAAAGTACTTATTCCAAGTATGACATTTGCTGCAACTGGAGAAGTAGTACGATACATTGGAGCAGAAATAATTCCTATAGATACTGAGTATCGAACTAATTTAATCACACCAGAAATTCTAAAAAATGCGCTAGAAAAGCATGACAACATAAAATTATTAATTGTTGTTCATTATGGTGGTCAGGCTGCTCAAATGCAAGAAATAATTGATATTTGTAATCGTCATGGTATAAAGATTATGGAGGATGCTGCTCATGCATTTCCAACTCGTTATAACGGAAAAATGATTGGAACTTTTGGGGACATCACTTGTTTTAGTTTTTATGCGAATAAAACAATAACTACAGGCGAAGGTGGAATGTTGGTTACCAATGACGAAAATATATACAAAAGAGTAAAAACGATGCGTTTGCATGGTATTAACAGGGATATATGGGATCGCTTTACATCGAAAACCCCATCTTGGGAGTATGACGTAATTGATGCAGGGTACAAATACAATATGCCTGATTTAGCTGCTGCAATTGGTTTAGGCCAACTAGAAAAAGCTGAGTTGTTTAGGTCTGAGCGACAAAAAGCTGTAGAGTTTTATTACGAAAATTTGGTAAATCTACCTATGATAGATTTACCAATATGTAATGGGAAATTAGAAGATCATGCTTGGCATTTATTTCCAATTGTTTTGAATGAGAAGTGTACAATTTCAAGAAACGAGTTTATTGAAAAAATGTCGGAGCAAGGAATAGGTACTTCGGTTCATTACAAACCAATTCATCAATTAACTTATTATAAAGAGAGATATAATTTGGTAAAAGAAGATTATCCAAATGCTCAGTTAACTTGGATTGGAAATGTTTCTTTGCCATTGTATCCATATATGACTGTTGAGGAGCTACAATATGTTGTTGATGCTATTAAGAGAATACTCTTGTAATTTACTTGGAGTGAAAAAGTAATTTTAACAAATCTAAAGAAATACATTTTAATTGAATCATTATTCACAACCCCGTATAATAGAAGGGGGTATCCATACCGATCATAGAGGGCAAATTTCGTTTGTCAATGGGATGAAATTTGATGATATAGTTAGGTTTTATATTATTAGTAATTCTGAGGAACAGCTTTTGCGGGCGTGGCAAGGGCATAAAATAGATAACAAATATTTTTATTGTGTGCAAGGTGCGATTAGGGTGCATTTTGTAAAAGTGGATGATTGGGAATCCCCTTCGAAAGATCTGCCTGTGGGAAGTGTTTTGCTTTCGGCTAACGAAAGTAAAGTCCTGCACATTCCAGAGGGTTATGCTAATGCCATTGAGTCCATAGAATTGGGTTCTAAATTGATTTCATTTTCCACGTTACCACTGGAACGTACGGCTGAGGATGACGTGCGGTTTCCTTCGGAGATGTGGCCTATCGAATATGCTAATGGAAATTCCAAATTTTAGAATTCCAAATTCCAAAAAGGGGAACCGTGTAGAAGTAAGGTCACGAAGATTTTTTGGGAAACATAGAAGTCATCAAAGTTTTTTTTAAAACAAGTCTTTATGATCCTCAGAATGTATGAAGTGCATGTGATTAAATTTTATCTGTGAAAATCTGTGTAGGGATTTAACCGCAAGGTTCGCAAAGGGTTACGCAAAGAGCACAAAAGATAAATTCCAATCTAGAAATTCCAAATCCCAATTTAGAATACCATTAATGTAAACGTATAAATTCTAAATTTAAAAAATTCGTTGTATGGAATCCAAATTCCATAGGGTTTTACCACGATGTCGCAAGGGCGCGAAGTGTTGTGAAGGTAAAGCCACGAATGCTCTAATTATTTTGAAATGTTGATTTTATATTTGAAACCCTTTCAGAGTTTAAAACTCTGAAAGGGTTTTTTGTTGTGGGTTAGGCGAAGGAAAAAGGAGGGGCTAAGTTTTTGGTAGGAGTTTCGTTTGGGTCGGCTGTGGATTCGTCGGCTTGAGGGGGGAAATAGTGGTATCCGATGAGGGTAGCCGTGTTGTGTTTGCGGTGGAGCGGGATGTGTTTGCTACCGCATTGTTTGGAAAAGCCAATAAATACAAAAGTGAGGTGGAGGTCTTCTTCTGTAGGTGGAGCGACAGTTATGGTGATATCTTGTAAGGTATTGGTTTTTGGTAAAAATAGCGCTTCCCCATAATGCGTGGTGAAGTCTTGGGTGGCAATGTTCCAATTGGCCACTGCTAAATTGAAGGTGACATGGGTTGCTTCTTCTGGCCAATTGAGATCGGTTTCTACATTACAATTTGAATATTTAAAACAGTGTTTTTTTAGGTTCCATTTATTTGAAGGTATTACCAATGGAAGGGGGCGCAATTTGTTGCTTTCAAAGCCTAAAAGGAGTTCTTGAGCGTATTTGGATTTGATGCCTTCGGTCACCAAACGGAAGCCGCGACCATTTTTATGGTCTTCTTTTACGATGTTCAAAAAGAGGGCGTTGGTTCTTCCAGCATAACTGCCGTCTTTCGCGTTATTATTAAAGGCTTGAGTTAATCGACGAAATATTTTGGAAGTTTTAGAACAATAACCCATTTCTTGGCCTTGCATTTTTATGAGGTGATCGTTGGTTGCATTTCGGTTCTTTTTGGTTGTCTTAGTCAAATCTGCTTTTTTGCGAACGCGGTTGATTTTATCTTGATCGAGATAAAAGTTTAGGTCGTCTATCGTACCAGTGATTGCAAAGGGTGCTTTTACTATAGCCATACTTTTTTTGATGCAAGATATTGCATACTGTTTTTCGTTTCTTGATGGTTGTCATTTTTTGACACATAACGACATAAATGTCACAAATGGTTCGGTGCAAGCGATGTGGTTTGCCACGAATGCACGAATTAATTTTGAAAAGTTTGTGATGAGGGATTGTCGGTTATCGGTTAACTGGTTAACTGTTTAATTGTTTAAGGTTGTTTAAAGGTTTAATTGGTTAATCGGTTACTTGGTTAACTGGTTAATCGGTTAATTGTTTAAAATTGTTTAAAATTGTTTAAAATTGTTTAAAATTGTTTAAAATTGTTTAAAGGTTTAATTGGTTAATCGGTTACTTGTGAGGTTGTTTAAAATAGTTTGAAAGTTTAATAGTTTTGCAACGAAGGGCGCAAAGGATTACGAAAGGTTCGCTAGCATATAGTCTAATTTAATAAATTCAAACTATACGTAACCAATCTTCGATTACGGTTATCACTCCCCTCTAGAGAGGGGCTGGGGTTGTGTTTTGAAGTAAGATCCTGTGAGTTTTCGTTTTACCCCAACCCTAAAGGGAGCCGAAAATAAGAAATTCCAAATTTCAAAAATCAATTTTATAACTTTTGGTCATCGTTACTTTTTCTACCCTTTAAGGTAGGGGGAAAGAAAGAGGAACTGTCAGCTTTCTGCTTGCGCTTCTAGTGACACTCATCAAGTTATCATTTTTAATGCTAAGAAACCCGTTAGCTAAGTAATCAAATCAACAGTTAAACGTTAATCGATTAACCATTTAACCCATTAGCCGAATAACCATTTAACTTTCCCATCTAAAATAAAAATATAAATTTGCAGCATGAATAAAGAAGAAACATTTATTAAAGATTTAGTAGTCCTAACTCCCGACCTCTTTGAAGACGAGAGAGGGTATTTTTTTGAAGGCTACAATAAAAACAAGTTCAATGCACTTGGCATCGACATCGAATTTGTGCAAGACAATCAATCCTTTTCCCAAAAAGGGACTTTGCGCGGCTTGCATTATCAAAATCCTCCTTATGCACAAACCAAATTGGTTCGCGTACTACAAGGGGAAATTGTGGATGTAACTGTAGATTTGCGAAAAGATTCCCCGACCTATGGACAGCATTTTGCAATTAGATTAAGTGCAGAAAATAAAAAACAATTGCTAGTGCCCCAAGGGTTTGCTCATGGGTTTTCTGTTGTGAGTGACACAGCGGTAGTGTTGTATAAATGCGATCAGTTTTATAATAAAGCCAGTGAGGGTGGGATTCGTTTTGATGATCCTACGTTAAATATTGACTGGGGAATGGATTTGAAGGATGCTATTGTCTCTGAAAAAGATGCGGTGTTGCCGAGTTTTGAAGGGTGTAATAGTCAGTTTTAATTGAAAAGTTGTCGGTTTTCGGTTGTCAGTTTTCAGTTGTGAGTTATGAGTTATGGGGTGGTTATAGTATTGTAATTTAACCGCAAAGCTCGCAAAGGGTTACGCGAGGTTCGCAAAGATTGCTTAACGGGTTAATCGGTTGTCAGTTATCTGTTATCGGTTGTGAGTTATCAGTTGTGAGTTATCAGTTTTGAGTTATCAGTTGTGAGTTATCTGTTATCGGGTTGTGAGTTATCAGTTATGAGTTGTGAGTTATGGGGTGGTTACAGTATTGTAATTTAACCGCAAAGCTCGCAAAGGGTTACGCGAGGTTCGCAAAGATTGCTTAACAGGTTAGTCGGTTATCTGTTATCGGTTGTGAGTTGTGAGTTATCGGTTGTGAGTTATCAGTTGTCAGTTGAGAGTTATCTGTTATCGGTTATGAGTTGTGGGGTGGTTACAGTGTTGTAATTTAACCGGAAAGTTTTAAAGGGTTACGCGAGGTGCGCAAAGATTGTTTTAAAGGTTAATCGTTTAATCGGTTAAGTGTTTAATCGATTATACTTTGTAGTTAGGTAGAGGATGATTGCTTAAAATGATTTAAAATGGTTTAATTGGTTACCTGCTTAATCGGTGACTTGTTTGAGGTTGTTTAAAGGTTTGATGATTTAACCGCAAGGTTCGTAAAGTTTTGTTGTTAAGTCTACTTGTTTGAATGGAAGGTTATACAGAGTACCTGACTTACTTCGTCTTTTATTACAGGGTACTGCTTAGCGTCAAGCACCAAGCACCACAAACTACTAAAAAAAATATATGAAAAAAATACTAGTTACGGGAACGAATGGACAATTGGGGTCTGAATTAAGGGTTTTGTCTCAAAGGTATACTCAATTTGAGTGGGTTTTTACAGACAGAGGAGAGTTGGATTTGTGTGATTTAGATCGCTTGGCAACTGAATTATCTAGAATACAACCTCATTATGTCATTAATTGTGCAGCGCATACTGCTGTAGATCGGGCAGAATCTGAATTGGAACTGGCCGATGTATTGAATCATCAAGCGGTAGCGGTGCTTGCGAAATGGAGTGCCAAAAACGATTGTAAGTTGATTCATATTTCTACTGATTATGTGTTTGATGGAGCCGCTGCCACACCTTTGACAGAATCGGCCCCGACGGCTCCGATTAACGTCTATGGACAAACGAAACTGGCAGGCGAGTTGGCTTGTGCTCAGGATTGCCCAAGCAGTATCATTATCAGAACTTCTTGGGTGTATTCGAGTTTTGGGGCTAATTTTGTAAAGACCATGTCGAAGTTGATGCAAGAACGCGATACGTTGCAAGTGGTTAATGATCAAATCGGAAGCCCAACTTATGCGGCTGACTTGGCACAAGCCATTATGACTATTATTACCCATCCTACATGGCAAGCAGGTATCTATCATTTTTCTAATGAAGGAGAAATCAGTTGGTATGAATTTGCCTTAGCTATTCAAGAAATTGGAGGATTTGATTGTAACGTAAGCGGTATTCCTACTTCGTCCTATCCGACTCCAGCGCAACGACCACAATATTCTTTATTGGATAAAAATAAAATTAAGACTACTTTTGGAGTGATTGTACCGGATTATAAGGAGAGTCTAGAGCTTTGTATGAGGCTGTTGCAATAGTTTTCGGTTATCAGTTGTCAGTTATCAGTTATCAGTTATCAGTTTTCGGTTATCAGTTGTCTTAATACTTAATACATAGTAATTAATACTAAAACAAAAATGAAAGGAATAATACTAGCCGGTGGATCCGGTACCCGTTTGCATCCCTTAACTCTTGCGATGAGCAAGCAAATGATGCCCGTTTATGACAAGCCCATGATATATTATCCCTTGTCTACCTTGATGTTAGCAGGTATTCATGAAATATTGATTATCTCTACGCCGCACGATTTACCTAATTTTAAAAAATTATTGGGTGATGGGAGTCAGATTGGCTGCCAATTCAGTTATGCTGAGCAAGCAATTCCTAATGGCTTGGCCCAAGCTTTTGTTATTGGCGAAGATTTTATTGGCAACGACTCGGTGGCCTTGGTTTTGGGGGATAACATTTTCTTTGGAGCTAATATGTATGAATTGTTGCAATCTAATACCAACCCTGAGGGAGGAGTAGTATTTGCATATCATGTTTCAGATCCAGAGCGCTACGGGGTGGTTGAGTTTGATCAAAACCAAAAAGCTCTTTCTATTGAAGAAAAACCGCTGGAGCCCAAATCAAACTATGCCGTTCCTGGTTTGTATTTCTATGATAATTCGGTAGTCGAAATTGCTAAAAACATACCACCTAGTGCTAGAGGAGAGTATGAAATTACCGATGTGAATAAAGTTTATTTGGCTCAAGGCAAACTTAAGGTAGGTATACTCAGTAGAGGAACTGCTTGGTTGGACACAGGAACGTTTAATAGTTTGATGCAAGCGGGTCAGTTTGTTCAGGTTTTGGAAGAGCGCCAGGGATTAAAAGTAGGTTGCATTGAAGAAATTGCATGGCGACAAGGGTTTATCTCTGATACCGAATTAAAGGCGATCGCTGAACCCTTGCGTAAGTCTGGTTATGGAGATTACTTATTGGGCTTGTTGAAGCAGAGCCGTTAATGGGTTAATTGGTTAATCGGTTAACTGGTTAATCGTTTAATCGTTTAATGGGTTAACTGTTTAATTGGTTAACTGTTTAATTGGTTAACTGGTTGCTGTTTGATTTTTTGTTGGTTAAAGGTTAACTGTTTAACTGGTTAATGTTTAATTGGTTTATCGTTTAATGGTTTTGCTTGCTAGAAGTAATCTTTTGGTTGAAAGACCAATTAAAAGGAAAGGTAAACAACTCTGATTCCTAATTGCTCGTTAAAATCATAGATAAAAGTAAATCAACACAGCAAAAACTACAATATCACTTTCTGAAACTGAAAAGCTTTGTCCATAATAAAAGGGCTATTTTTCTTTTTCTAAACAGAACTATGCTTTCTATGTTTCTCCTCTGTGGAAAAAAAACAATTGCACTCAACGAATAATGATTGTAAATTCAGTTCAACAATCAATCAGTTATACAATTAATAGATTTTAACGCTTAACCAGTTAACCAATTACTCTACCGGTAGGATATATTAACATTTTTCTTGTCCATGCTTTCCCAATAATTTGTATTTTTGTTTACATTAATTTTAAAGAAATCGCATTTTGAGTACGACTACGCAGAATTTTTTTTCAAGAGCGAATCTGAAGTTTAGCATTCATAACCTGAGTTATTTGCCTCGATGGATTATCGTGGTGATGGACACCATGGTACTTAATGTGTCTTTCTTTTTTACAGTGCTCATTTTTAAGGGGACAGGTTTAGAGTATATTGTTACGCCACATTATCTAGTTTACATCAGTTTGTTGATGGGCGTGAATGTGTTTTTCTTTTGGTTATTTCGTACTTATTCAGGTATTATTCGGCATTCTTCGTATATCGACGCTGTCAAACTGTTGTTTTCTCAAATGGCAGTATTGGTGGTTTTTTTAATTGCTAATTTCTTTTATGAAATCAGTACCGGCGAAAAAGCGATATTGAACACTGCGTTGTTTATTAATATTGTGCTTTCTTTTTGTGGTTTGTTCTTGTATCGTGTGGTAGTCAAACAAACTTTCGAATTGTATTTTTCGGATAAAGGCACTAATAAATTAATCCGAACTATTATTTACGGTACGGATGCCAATGCTATTTCTGTAGCGAATGCTTTAAAATTTGAAACTCCTACTCGCTTTAAAATAGTGGGGTTTGTGGATAAGAATAATTTGAATTCCAATAAACGTATGTTGGATTTGCCTATTTTGGTACAAAAAAAGAAATTGCCAACGTTGATGCGTTCTGTTGGGGCAGAAGCTATTATCATTGCAGACAAATCTCTTACAAAAGACCAACAATTATTGATTGTAGATAAGTGTTTGGAGTACAACTATAGAGTATATACCGTACCATTGATTTCGAATTGGGAAAATCAAAAAGAGATTTCTGATAAAGTAAAGAACATACAAATCGAAGATTTGCTAGAACGTAATCCGATTATTTTGGATAATAGAACCATTTCTAAAGATTTGAAAGATAAGACGATTATGATTACTGGTGCGGCAGGTTCTATTGGAAGTGAAATTGTTCGTCAAGTCATTCAGTTTAAACCTTATTCGATTATCTTGGTGGATCAAGCGGAGACTCCTTTGCACCAATTAACACTAGAATTAGGCGCTATTACCACCGATGCACAATTGCATAGTGTTATTGCTGATGTTCGTAATAGAGAGGTTATGAAACGTATTTTCAAGGAGCATCAACCTCAAGTAGTCTACCATGCCGCGGCCTATAAGCATGTTCCACTGATGGAAGATAACCCAGCACAGGCCATTCAAACCAATGTGGAGGGAACCAAGAATGTCGCTGATTTGGCTTGTGAATACAAAGCGAAAAAGTTTGTCATGGTGTCTACAGACAAAGCGGTGAATCCTAGTAATGTAATGGGAGCAAGTAAGCGAATTGCAGAGAAATATGTGCAATCCTTACAGTTGAGAAGTATTAAAGAAAATCAAGGGAAGGGTACTAAATTTATTACTACTCGTTTTGGAAATGTGTTGGGTTCTAATGGTTCTGTAGTGCCTTTATTTACGAAGCAAATTGCAGCTGGGGGGCCTGTAACCATTACGCATCAGGATATTATTCGCTATTTTATGACCATACCCGAAGCTTGTCAGTTGGTTTTAGAAGCAGGTTCTATGGGAAAGGGAGGTGAAATCTATATATTTGATATGGGCAAACCCGTGAAAATTATTGATTTGGCTCGTAAAATGATTAAGTTGGCAGGGTTTATTCCAGATAAAGATATTCCAATAAAGATTGTGGGCTTACGTCCCGGAGAAAAACTATATGAGGAATTGCTGAATGACACTTCTAAGACAATTCCTACTTATCATGAAAAGATTATGATTGCTGAGGAAATTCAAGATGAGTTTGAGAATTTGCATATTGAAATAGAAGAACTTATTGGTATGTCACCTTTCTTTGGTAATGAGGATATAGTAGCAAAAATGAAAAAGATAGTCCCTGAGTTTAAGAGCATGAATTCTACCTATCAGTTTTTGGATAATTAAATGGTTAATTGGTTAATCGTTTATAGTTTATAGTTTATAGTTTGTTGTTTATAGTTTGTTGTTTATAGTTTGTAGTTTGTAGTTTATAGTTTGTAGTTTGTAGTTTAATTAGTTAGCTGTTTACTTGTTAAAAGTTTATCGGTTAATGTTTAAATATTAATTGGTGATAGGTTATGCGTTTTGTTTTAACCACTAAGTGCAGGAAGTCGGCACGAAGTTTACTATAAAACACTATCACTATTTTACATAAATACAACCCTTTCAGCGCCTTGTGCTTTGAAAGGGTTTCTTTTTGATTTCAATTCTAAAGAATACCGAAAAAGGGAAAATGTAGTAGTTGGTATTTGTCCTTCCAAAAGTTGAACCGCAAGGTTTGCCTGAACCTATATGTTTAGGTTGACAAGGCCTCTTAACTGTACTTCGACTTCGCTTAGCATAAACTACTCGCGCTGACAGTTAAAGTTAGAATGTAGTGGTTAAAAGGAGCTATAATGGCTTAATCCATACTTCAAAAATGATTTGAATTTGGAGGCGTTGAATCTTCGATTTCAAGAGGTGAATTCGATGGTGCTAAAGTAGTGGCTTCGTTTTCATGATTAGTAGGGTATTTTTATATTAAACCCAATACTCTATACGATCAGCAATCGGTTTCGCTCCTTTTTATTTTCTTTAGATTCGATGCAAAGACAACTTAGGTTTTTAAACCTTGAACTACTTATCACTAAAAGTGTCTGGTCGAGGGCAGTCGAGAAGCTATAATTCATTACTTGGATTGAAAGATTATAACTATCTTTGTCGTAAACAAATGTAAAAATCGGTTGTTACTGATTTTTTGCTTTAGCTTTTGTACCCAAAATGAATACCACACCTACCCAAAACGAAGATTGGTTGTTTGAAATAACACCCAAGAATTCCTTTTTTTCACTTCCTCTGAAAGAAGTCTGGCAGTACCGTGATTTGTTGTTCCTGTTTGTGAAGCGGGATATTGTTACAGTCTATAAGCAAACTGTTTTAGGACCATTATGGTATTTGATTCAGCCCTTATTTACTTCGATTACTTTTACCATTATTTTTAATTCCGTTGCTGGAATCGAAACAGGAGTTGTTCCTCCTTTTTTATTCAATATGGCTGGGATTACCGTTTGGAATTATTTTACGGCCTGTCTGAACGGTACCTCGGATACCTTTAGAGCTAATGCGGCTATATTTGGAAAAGTGTATTTTCCTAGAATCATCACTCCAATTTCGATCGTAGTTTCCAATTTAATAAAGTTGGGGATTCAGGTTTTTATTTTTCTAGTTTTTTATGCCTATTTTTATGTTCAAGGAGCCGAAGTAGGTTTTCATTGGTCGGCAGTTTTTTTTCCATTCTTAGTCTTACTTATGGGTATTCTAGGTTTAGGGCTAGGCATGATTATCTCATCTTTGGTTACTAAATACAGAGATTTTACGCATCTTATTGGTTTTGGAGTGCAGTTGTTGATGTATTTATCGGCAGTGATGTACCCTTTAGCGCTTATAGAAGAGAAATTACCCAAGTACGGATGGTTAGTTCATTACAATCCATTGGCCTATATCATTGAAACATCACGATATATGTTGTTGAATGTGGGGACTTTGTCTGTAAAAGGGGTACTGTTTACTTTTGTAGTTACGATGCTCATTTTCTTGCTGGGTCTGCTTGTTTTTAATCGAACTGAGAAAAGTTTTATTGATACGGTGTAGGGTTGTGGGGTCTGAGTTGTGGGTTGTGAGTTTTGAGTTGTGGGTTATGAGTTGTGAGTTATGAGTTTTGAGCTCTCAGTTGTGGGTTGTGGGTTGTGTGTTATGAGTTCTCGGTTCTCAGTTTTCAGTTGTGGGTTGGGAGTTGTGTGTTATTGGTTTTGAGTTATGAGTTTAGTTTTACTTAAATAAACATTGTTATGAGTGATTTTAAAAGCTATAAAGATTTAGATATTTACACAATAAGTTTGGATTTATTTTTAAAAGTACATCCAAAAACTTTACAACTTCCTAAATATGAATTGTATGAGTTAGGGAGTCAACTTAGACGTTCTTCAGATAGTGTTGTTTCTAATATCGTTGAAGGTTATGGCAGGAGGAGGTACAAAGCTGATTTTATTCGTTTTTTGGTTTTTTTACATTCGAGTTGTATAGAAACTATTGGACATATCTATAAAGTAACCGTGTTGTATCCTAATTTGAAAGCTGAATTTGATCCCTTTATTCAGACGTATGAAAACTTGGGAGGTAAGATTTTTAACTTTTTGAGTTATGTAGAAAAGAATTGGAAGTAGAAATAGTTGTGAGTTGTCTGTTATGAGTTATGAGAAATGAATAATTAATATCTACAACTCAACCCATAACACACAACTGAGAACTCACAACCCACAACAAAAAATGAAAGACATTATCCTAAAAGCCGAAAACATCTCCAAGCAATACCGTTTAGGTACCGTTGGGACGGGTACACTCAGTCACGACTTGAACCGTTGGTGGCATAAGATACGTGGCAAAGAAGATCCTTATTTGAGAATTGGAGAAACTAATGACCGAACCACAAAAGGCACTTCCGACTATGTTTGGGCCTTGCAAGACATTAATTTTGAGGTACAACGAGGCGAAGTGCTGGGAATCATAGGAAAGAACGGCGCTGGTAAGTCGACTTTGCTGAAGATATTATCCAAATTAACTGCACCCACCACGGGGAGTATTAAATCGAAAGGCCGTATCGCCTCTTTATTGGAAGTAGGCACGGGTTTTAATGGCGAACTCACTGGTCGCGAGAATGTCTACCTGAACGGCGCCATTTTGGGCATGACCAAAAAAGAAATCACCTCCAAGTTAGACGAAATCATTGCTTTTTCGGGTTGTGAGCGTTATATCGATACCCCCGTAAAGCGCTACAGTAGCGGAATGACCGTGCGTTTGGCCTTTGCCGTAGCCGCGTTCCTAGAACCGGAAATCTTAGTAATCGATGAGGTCTTAGCCGTTGGCGACGCCGAATTCCAAAAGAAAGCCATCGGTAAAATGCAAGACATCTCCAAAGGCGAAGGAAGAACGGTCTTGTTTGTGAGTCATAATATGGCGGCGGTGAAGAGTTTGTGCACTAGGGGGATAGTGATGGAGCAGGGGAGAGTGGTTTTTGATGGAGGGATTGAGGAGAGTATTGAAAACTATTTAGAAAATGAAGATTCAACAGCACATCGAATTTGGACCAAGGATGATAAAAATAGACCTAAATCTGATTTTCTTAAAATGATTGAGGTCAAAGTTTTAAATTCTAAAAGAGAAATCTCAATTAATCATAGTATTTATCATAGTGTGTGTGTTGAATTTGTTTATGAAATAGTTAAAGAGGGGGAGATTTTTACTCATGGCTTTAATTTGTTTAATGTTGAAAATATTCATATTTTAAGTTCTCATGATAAAGAATCCTCTACATTAAAAAAACCATTAGGAATTGGGATACATAGAAAATCAGTAATAATACCAGGGAATTTATTGTCAGAAGGAAGTTACTCATGTAGTTTTGCTATTATGAGATACAGTCCATTTCATATAGAGTTTCACGAGATGGACATTGTTAGTTTTAATATTATTGATGAATTTGGCGATAAAACTGTAAGAGGTAATTATTCTGGACATTACCCAGGATTAATTAGACCTGAATTAGAATGGAAAAATTAAAATGATGAAAAAAATATCAACAGGAGAACGATTAGAATTTTATGATTTTTCGGATGTAACAGTGGAACATCTACATCGTTATGCTATAGCAAATGAATTAGTTAGAGATAAAGTGGTTCTTGATATTGCTTCTGGTGAAGGCTATGGGTCATTTATTTTATCTAAGTATGCATCCAAGGTTATAGGAGTTGATATTGATAAAGAAACAGTTTTTAATGCACAAAAAAAATATTTAAGTAATAACTTAAATTATATACTTGGCTCAGCAGATAACATTCCAGTGGATTCTAATTCTGTTGATGTTGTGGTGAGTTTTGAAACAATAGAACATCATGATCAACATGATGAAATGTTTTTCGAAATAAAAAGAGTTTTGAAGTCTGATGGGATTTTAATTATGTCTTCTCCAGATAAAAAATATTATTCTGATATTCCGAAATTTCAGAATAAATTTCATGTCAAAGAACTTTATTTTGAAGAATTTAAAGATATGGTAAATAAAAATTTTAAGTTTTCTAATTTTCTTTTTCAAAAAGCTTTTAATTTTAATTCTTTTATTTCAAATGAAGATTTATTCTTTAAAATGGAAGTTTTTACTGGAGATTATAATTTAGTTAAGAAGGATGTACTTGAACCTCTTTATAATATTGCTATTGCTTCAAATGAAAGATTGATATCGGTTAAACCATCCTTGTTTAATGGTAAAAAAATATCTGATTTTCAATTAGCTAATATTTTGAGTGTAAAAAAAACTTTTTATGAAGGAAAAATCTATGATACAAATTCGTATAAAGTTGGAAATTTTTTATTAGCACCTTTTTTCTTCTTTAAAAAGTTGATTAAAAGAATAAAGTAAGCTTATGTCTACTGTTAATCTGCCTTTGGTTTCAATATGTATACCTACTTATAATGGTGAAGAGTTCATAGAATCTGCAATATTATCTGCGTTGGAACAAACTTATCCAAATATAGAAATTATTATATCAGATGATAATTCTACAGATAATACTTTGTTAATTGTTGAACGTATATTAAGTAATTCGGAAAAACCATTTTATATACACCATCATATTCCTAAAGGAATTGGTGAAAATTGGAATAATTGTGTTAAAAATTCAAACGGGCAGTATATAAAATTTCTTTTTCAAGATGATTTATTAAATAATGATTGTGTTGAAAGAATGATGAATTTGATGTTGAGTTCTCCTAATGTGGGATTGGTATATTGCAAAAGAAAGTTTATTTACGACTCAACTAGTCTTGAACACTTGAATTGGATTAAGGATTGTGGAGTTTTACATAAAAACTGGTTTGATCTTGTTATTGGCGAGGAAATTTTAGACGGAAAGATATATTTAAAAGATAAAAAATTATTAAATGAACCTTTGAACAAAATTGGCGAACCTACTGCAGTTTTATTAAATAGGGAATGCTTTAAAAAAGTTGGTTATTTTGATAAAGATTTGAAACAAACTCTTGACTTAGAATATTGGTATAGATTGATGAAATTTTTCAAAGTTGGTTTTATAGATGATGAGTTAGTTACATTTAGACTACATTCAAACCAAGCTACTTTTGTTAACAAAAGAAACCAATTGGATGAAGAAAATTTGTTTAAAAATAAAATTTACGACAATATCTTTTGGCAATTAGATAGAAAAAGACAAATTAAACTTTTTAAAAGCCAAAGTAAAATTGGAGACTTTTATAGATTATTAAAAAGTAAGTTAAAGTAATGAAAATCTTTGCTATAGTTGTAACATATAATGGGATGAAATGGATAGAAGAGTGTTTGTCATCTCTCTATTGTAGTTCTCTACCACTTGAGGTCATTGTAGTAGATAATTATAGTTCAGATGAAACTGTTAGTTTTATCAAGAGTAAGTTTTCAAACATTATGTTGTTTGAGCCAAAGGAAAACCTAGGTTTTGGAAAAGCTAATAATATTGGTATTTCATATGCATTGAGACAAAATGCGGATTTTGTGTTTTTATTAAATCAAGATGCTTTTGTAAATAAAAATACCATTGAAAATCTTGTGAGAGTTGCTCAGCAAAAACCTGAATATGGTATTTTAAGCCCAATTCAGCTGGATAATTCAGGAAAACTTCTGGAGACTTATTTTTTTAGATTTATGGCAGAAGATAATTCAAAATCCTTTTATTCCGATTTTGTATTAGCTAATTCATTAAAAGATGTTTATGATATTGATTTTATCCAAGCTGCAGCATGGCTTTTACCCAAGAAAACACTTTTAAACATTGGAGGATTCGATCCTATCTTTTTTCATTATGGTGAAGATAATAATTATTGTCAGCGATTGTTGTATCATAAAATGAAAATAGGAGTTGTGCCTAATACATATATTAGGCATGATAGTCATAAACCAAAATTCGAAAAGGTTGAATTGTTTTCAGAAAAGTATTTTAATATTTATAAAAAACAAATTGCTGTCAAATATGCCGATATAAATCTAGAATTTAATGCCAAAAGTATTTTTAATGAAAAAAATAAAAACCATAAAATTATATTGTATAATTTTTTAAAACTTGACTTTAAAAAGGTTAGAGGCTTTTTTAAACAATTACATGTTTTAAATAAATCTTTGAAACTAATTCAGGTTAGTAGAAATAAAAATGTTCTAATTAATTCAAATTATTTGAATCTTGAGTAGTTTAGTCTCCATTATCATCCCTACCTACAATCGAGCGCACTTAATTGGTGAAACCCTTGATAGTATTGTGGCACAAACCTATCCCAATTGGGAGTGTATAATAGTAGATGATGGTAGTACAGATGATACCGCTACTCTTATTGCTGAATACATACTTAAAGACAATAGATTTAAATATCATACGAGACCAGAAGACCGGTTAAAAGGAGCTAATGCTTGTAGAAATTATGGTTTTGAATTGAGCGAAGGCCAGTATATAAAATGGTTTGATAGTGATGATATAATGCATCCTCAATTTCTGGAGAAGCAAGTTGCGGTTTTAGAACGTAACTTAGTTCTAGATTTTTGCATTTGTCAATCGGTAAATTTCTATGAAAATTCTTCTAAAATTATTTTCAATCGCGCAAATAGAAATCCCAAAGAGAGTTTGATTTTAAGTTATTTGGTAAAAAATCATTATTTTTTAACTGCTGCTCCATTATGGAGGAAATTTTTTTTAAAAGGGAAAGCTCTTTTTGATGAGGAATTGTCGGATTCTCATGAATCAGATTTTCATTTTAGAATGTTAATGTATTTTCCAAAATACGTTTATTTAGAAGATTTTCTTTATTCTGTTAGAAGAGGTAATAAGAGTATTACTCAAAGTATTGAAAATAAAAAAGTAAGTTTAGATTCAAAAATTATTTTTTTTTCTAAAGCCATAAAATTAATTAATGGGCAATATGTTAAAGATAAGGATTTGATAAGGGAGTATTTAACCTATAGAATTTCAATTGCTATTTATGAATTATGTACTTTCAATTCAAGATTTGATATTTTAACTCAATATAAAAAGAAAATTAATTTTTTAATTTTTCAAAAAGGAATTAAAATTCAAACTAGAATTAGGTTAAGTATTGGTTTTGCTTTACTTCTTTTTTTGGGTAAAGGGTATACTTTCCTTAAAGGAAATTTGAATATTAGAGAAGAAGTTATCAATTAAATATGCGAGTAGGTCACAATCCTCATAAAGACAAAATTCAAGAAGCATCTAATTACTTGCATCAGGTAATTATTCCTGTTTACATTCCTAATCAGGAAGGCTATTTTAAAGATAGTTTTGCAATTTTGAAATTGTGTTTGAATTCATTGTTTTCTACAATGCATAAAAAAACCTATGTTACGATTGTTAATAATGGAAGTTGTAATTTAGTAGTCGATTATTTAAATGTTTTATACACAGCCAATAAGATTCAAGAAATTATTCATACAACAAATATTGGTTATATTAATGCGATGCTGAAAGGGATAACTGGGCAAAATTTTTCTCTTGTTACTACATCAGATGCAGATGTATTATTTTTGAATGGATGGCAAGATGCTACTTATTCTATTTTTGAAAGTTTCCCTAAAGTTGGTGCTGTATGTCCTACACCTTCATCTCGGTCTCTTAGAACATATACTTCAAATGTTTATTGGGATAATTTATTTTCAAAATCATTAAAATTGATTGATGTGAAAAATCCTTATGCACTTAAAGCATTTGCAGAAAGTGTTGGTAATCAGGGTTTTTATAATCCTATACAATTAAAAAAAAATTTATGTATTACTTCAAAAAAATGTAATGCTGTTGTTGGAGCAGGTCATTTTGTAGTCACATACAGGTCTTCGGTATTTAATAGTTTTGAAGTTCGTTATACTGATTTTGTTTTAGGAGGAGGAAGTGATGATATATTTGATTTACCAATAATTAAAAAGGGGTTTTGGCGTCTTTCTACAGACGATAATTATGCATATCATATGGGGAATGTTCTTGAGGATTGGATGTTTGAAACGGTTTCTAAATTAAAGCAAAATAATTCTGATAGTAATTTTAAACTACAGCCTATTCAACCTAGTTCCAAAATAGCTTATTTTATCAAAAGTAGATTATTTTCGAAATTTATATTGAATAAGAAAATAATGCGTTATTTTTTAATATGGAAAGGCTTATCTAGGCAAGAAGCTAAAGAGTATTTGACATGATCACCATACTTTACCCTTATCGCAACCGAGAATTAGAACGTATAAAACGTTCTATGGATTCATTAGCATTGCAAACGGATCAGCGTTTTAAAGTGCTCTTTGTAGATTATGGGTCAACTCCAAAACAAGCATATCTTGTTAAGCAATTGATAAATAATTATGCTTTTGCCATTTATCTGTACACTTATACTGGATTACAGCCATGGTCCAGAGCGAAAGCACTCAATGTAGGGTTGCAACAAGTAACTACTGATTTTGTGTTTACGGCCGATATTGATATGATTTTTAGTCCGGATTTGGTCAGTACATTACATGAAATAAAGCATTCTCAAAAGGCTATTTATTTCAAGGTTGGTCTTTTATCTAAAGAAGAATCAATAGTAGAAAAACCATTTGATGAGTATACCGTCGCCTTTACAAGTGATGTTGGTGCTCAAGGGTTGTCGTTCTTTGCAGTTGAAGCTTTGAAAGCGATTAACGGATATGACGAGTTTCTACATTTTTGGGGAGCAGAGGATATTGATATTCATAATCGATTAGAGCGATTGGGGCTTACTAGTTTTTTTTATGAGGCGGCTATTTTGATGCTGCATCAATGGCATCCAACCTATCGAAATAGTGAAACAAAATATTTAACAACTGATTTACAGTTGTCGTCTATTGTTGCCCTGAATCATAAGCATTTATTACATAACGATATTTCAGATAAAATTTGTATTGAACAACCTAATTGGGGGATTCTGGTCGATAAAAAAACATTTGAGACTCTGGAAAGCGAGCCGGTAACCTATATTATTTTAAATAGTTCAGCATCAGTCACTCATTTTTTATTTGTTGAATTACCTAAATTTCGTGGAGGCATCTTAAAAGTTTGTTTTAAAGAGGATTCTTATGCCCAAACCTTGAAGTATTTTGTAAAAAAGTTTTTAGGTAAAAAAGTACCTCAGTATTTTAGTTTAAAGGAAATAAATGATCAAGTATTGTTACACATTATTTCATTTTATCATCACTATCCCTATATGTATCAAGTAAGTTCTGATTTGAAAAGTATTACATTTGCTATTAAAAAGTAAATTGAAATCTGCAACATGCCTAAAGTGATTCTTATTTCTCAAGTGCCTTTGCCTTTTTCCAATATTGGAAGTTGGACCACTTTGTATAAAAATTATATTCAAGGTAATCATGCTATTGATTATCTCATCTGCCCTGAACCAATAGAAAAGTGGGAAAAAGTTGCCTATAGCTTTGTTGCGAGGAATTCGATGACTAGCTTTCAAAAAAAATGGTACAAAAATCCTTATTTCGGTTATTTAAAAGCTTTAGAAAAAATACTGCAACCTAATGAAGAATATATTATTCAGCTTGTAGATAATTTTGGGATTGTAAAATTCCTAGTTGATTTTCTGCAAACTAAGAGAATGCGTCAAGATGTGTATCTACAATTTTTTTATCATGGCTATTCTCCATTTTATGAAAATTTTCAAGGTCGATGGTTTTTTGAGATTATTGATGAAATGGTTTTGTTGACTCACGATTCTTATGTAGCACATAGAGATTATTACACAGTCTTGCCTACTCGATTTTCGGTCTTACCTAACGGAATAGATACCTCACGATTTTATCCACTTTCAACAACAGAAAAAACTAGGTTAAAAGCTGAAAGGCTTGTTGCGGATGCCACAGTTTTTGTCTGGTGTTCACAA
This sequence comes from Flavobacterium sp. UM26, assembly GCF_057922445.1. Classification (NCBI taxonomy): domain Bacteria; kingdom Pseudomonadati; phylum Bacteroidota; class Flavobacteriia; order Flavobacteriales; family Flavobacteriaceae; genus Flavobacterium; species Flavobacterium myriophylli. The sequence continues at coordinate 134,807 of NZ_JBVHCY010000009.1, forward strand.
GATCGTCCTAAAAAAGGATTGCATCTTATACTAGATGCTTGGAAACGCATATATTCGCAACGGCAAGATATTGTGTTATGGGTGATAGGTTGCGAGCCTAAATCTCCACAGGATGGTGTAATATACTTAGGTCGTATTCCTAATGATGAATTGCCTTCTTATTTCCAAGCCTCCGATTGTTATTTATTTCCTACTTTATGGCATGAAGGATTTGGGTTGAGCTTAATTGAAGCGTTACATTGTGGAAATTATTGTATCGCGTCTGCTTTGGGAGGTGTTCCTGAAGTGTTGCAGTATGGTAAGTTTGGGAAATTGATAGAAAACCCTCATTTTGTTTCAGCATGGGAAGAGGCCATATTAGATTTTTTAGAAAATCCAAGGTCAAAATATAGTTTACCCTCCGATTTATACTCTTCTAGAAGTTGGAATGAGGGTATGAATGCTCTTATTAAACGTGCTAAAGAATCAATGTAGCTTTTGATAATCATGCAAATTGAAAATATTATTTTCAATTTGCATGATTACCTCCAAAATATCCAATAAAGCGCTCTATGAATAAATAGGTAGTGCTTTTCGTTTTTTTTTATCATTTTTACTTAATCAGCCTTTTTTCCTCTAAAAAGCATTTTCTTAATTTTTTTTTGTAGTCATTAAAAAAACTTTTAGGATTCAAAATTTTGAAGGTTAGAAAAATATGACTATTACATTTTATTATCTTTGACTACCAAAAAAAAACATTTGAAAACCATCGCCATTATACCCGCTAGAGGCGGCTCGAAACGATTGAAAGACAAAAACATCAAGATTCTCAATGGTTTACCTTTGTTGGTACATAGTATTCGGTATGCGCAGCAATTTCCAGATCTTATTGATGGGATTTTCGTCAGTACAAATGATAAGGGGATTAAGCAAGTAGCACTTGATTATGGGGCTCAGGTAATTGATCGCCCTGAAGCCTTAGCGGGTGATCATGCTACCACCATTTCGGCTTTGCAACATGCCTTGGACAACCTACCGGATACCGTACAAGATGTTGTTTTATTGCAGCCTACCAATCCTTTGCGTCCTGATGCTTTGCTGCCTGAGGCGCTGCACCTTTATTTTGAAGGAAAATTTCAAAGCTTGTTTACGGTGAGCAGAAACCATCAGAAATTAGGAAGAATTGTAGACCAACAATTCGTACCATACAATTATGAGTTGGGGCAAAGGAGCCAAGATTTAGAGCCTTTGTATTTCGAAAATGGCTTGTTGTATGTGTTACAGTCCGATTTGATTCGACAAGGGAAAATTATGGGAGAGCATTCCTTTCCTTTTGTGGTTGATAATCCTTTTTCGGAAGTAGATATTGATACTCAAGCCGATTTTGATTATGCAGCCTATTTGATGAGGAAAGAGACTATAGAATAAAGACAAAAGACTATAGAATATAGAAAACAAAACTGACAACCGACAACCGACAACTCCTAACCGATAACAGAAATTATGAATCCCTATATAGAAATAGCAGGAAGAAAAATAGGTCCAGATTATCCCCCTTTGGTGATTGCCGAAATTGGTATCAATCACGAAGGATCATTGGAAGTAGCCAAAGCCATGGTGGATGCAGCCCAAAGAGCTGGAGTGGAAGTGGTGAAACACCAGACCCATATTGTCGAAGATGAAATGGCTGGAGCTGCCAAGAATGTCATTCCAGGAAATGCCGATGTTTCTATCTACGAAATTATGGAGCGCTGCTCGTTGCATGAAGCAGACGAATTGGAATTGAAAAAGTATGTAGAAAGTAAGGGTATGATTTTTATCTCAACCCCCTTCTCTCGTGCCGCTGCCGAAAGATTAAAAAAGTTTGATATACCCGCATACAAAATTGGATCTGGAGAATGCAACAATTATCCGCTTCTAGAGCATATTGCTTCGTTTGGCAAACCAGTTATTTTGAGTACCGGAATGAATACTATCGAAAGCATTCGCAAAGCGGTGGCAATTTTTGACCGTCATCAAGTACCAGTGGCTTTGTTGCATACCACCAATTTGTATCCAACACCCATACATTTGGTTCGATTGGGAGCCATGACGCAAATGCAGGACGCTTTTCCAGACAAAGTGTTTGGACTAAGCGATCATACCCAGAATAATAATGCTTGTTTGGGAGCAGTCGCCTTGGGAGCCAGTATTTTGGAACGTCATTTTACCGATCACATGCAGCGCACCGGACCCGATATTGTATGTAGTATGGACGAGTCTACCACCCAAGAATTGATTATTAGTTCGAATGAGATTTGGCAAATGCGAGGGGGTGTTAAAGCACCTGCCCAAGAAGAGCAAGTGACCATTGATTTTGCTTTCGCTACTGTTTGTGCTATTGCAGATATCAAAGAGGGGGAACTGTTTACCAAAGACAATATTTGGGTAAAACGCCCTGGTACTGGTGCGATTTTGGCGGAACACTTTGAATCGTTACTAGGTAAAAAAGCGACTCGTGTTATTAGTAATGACGAGCAGTTGCGATGGGAGGATGTAGACTAACACACCCCCAGCCCCTCTCGAGAGGGGAGTTAGGAGTGCAAATAATCAGCTGAACGGAATAGAAGAATGTCTTATAAAGCCTTAAATGTGAATGTTAGCATTGGCATATTCCCCTCTTGAGAGGGGTTAGGGGTGTGTTTTAAATAGTGATTTTTATACATTTATTTCCTAACCTCCTTTACTCCTTTTTTATCTTTTATTAAGAAATCGTTGAATCTACGATTTCATGAGTGGAATTAAAACTTAAAATATCTAAATTTAAAAATTACACCTCACCATTATTGAACAAAATAGCTAATTTAGCACTCACGAATCCCCTCTATAAAGGGGTTAGTGTGTGTTCAATTGAAAAGTGGAATCAGAACAAAACCATAAATTTCAACACCCCTTTTAAAGGATGAGTTAACATCATATCTCACATTCAATAAGTAAATGAAAAAAATCGTATTTCTTACCGGTACTCGTGCCGATTTTGGTAAAATAAAGTCATTGATTTCAATTTTGGAAGCGCAACCTGAATTTGAAGTTTTTGTTTTTGTGACGGGTATGCATTTGCAAGAGGAATACGGCTACACCTTATTAGAAATTGAACGCTGTGGGTTTAGCCACATTCATACTTTTTCTAATCATACCCACGAGACGACTATGGATTTGACGCTAGCCAAAACTATAGAAGGCTTATCAGGGTATGTAAAAGAAATACAACCAGATTTAATCGTCGTTCACGGGGATCGAGTGGAGACTTTGGCAGGAGCGATTGTGGGTTCTTTGAATAATATTTTGGTAGCTCACATCGAAGGCGGAGAGGTTTCGGGCACTGTAGATGAATTGATTCGACATAGTGTGAGTAAATTGAGCCATATTCATTTTGTTTCCAATACTGAGGCGGCGCAACGATTGCAACAGATGGGCGAAATCAAGGAATCTATTTTTACTATCGGTTCACCAGATATCGATATTATGTTCTCAGACCAACTTCCCGAAGTGACTGTTGCTAAAAACTATTATCAATTGGATTTTGATGCGTATGCCATTGCGATGTTTCATCCTGTAACGACCGAGATTGATCAGATGGAAGCTTACGCTCAAAACTTTGTTGGGGCACTGCTTGCTGATCATCATAATTATTTGGTGGTCTATCCCAATAATGATTTGGGAAGCCGATTAATTTTAAAAGCTTATGAAGTTTTGAAAGGCAATCCAAGATTCCGCATCATACCTTCTTTGCGTTTTGAATATTTTTTGACCTTGTTGAAAAATAGTCAATTTATTATTGGTAATAGTAGTGCAGGTATTCGTGAAGCACCCTACTACGGAATTCCGATTATCAATATAGGAACTCGCCAACAAAATAGAGCGGTTCATGCGGATATCCTTCATGTGGATTATGAAAAAGAGGCGATTTCAGAGGCGCTTAAAGCTATTGATTCTCATACAATAACTATCGGTGATTCGGATTTTGGCCAAGGGGACAGCGCACAGTTGTTTTTGGAATGTCTTCAGATGACTAATTTTTGGCAAATGAATCAACAAAAGCAGTTTAGGGATCGGTAGGATTTATTCGCTAACCCTTTCAGAGTTTCGAACTCTGAAAGGGTTAAATACAGGGTTAAAAAGATTTTTATAAGAGATAACTAATGACAACAAAACCCAAAATAGTAATCTTACTGCCTGATGGTATTGGACTCCGAAACTTTGCTTATTCAGAATTTCATGCTATGGGCGAAAAAGAAAATTTTGAGCTCGTGTTTTGGAACAATACCCCATTTGATTTGAAGACACTTGGTTTTACCGAAATTAAAATCGTAAATTCCAAATCACATCCTCTAACCGAGACCTATAAGAATGCGCGCAAGCAAATAGAGTTAAACCTTACTATTCGTATAACTAAAGACAAGGTTTATGATACCTATCGCTTCCCTTTTTCTTACAATAGTATAAAAAAGGCAATCAAGAGTAGTATCACTCAATTATTGACTTTTACGCATTCTTCACCATTTGGATTGACTCATATTCGGGAAAAAATAAAACAAAACGAACGTAAAACCTTGTATTACCATCAGTGTTTGGAAACCTTACAAAAGGAACAACCAGCTCTTGTGTTTTGTACCAATCAACGTCCGATGACGGCTATTGCTCCTTTATTAGCAGCTCAAGAATTGGGTATTCCGACAGCCACTTTTATTTTTTCTTGGGATAATTTGCCCAAAGCCACAATGGTGGTTGAAACGGATTATTATTTTGTTTGGAGTGATTTGATGAAAAAGGAATTGCTATTGTATTATCCTTACATCAAAGCATCGCAAGTTTTCATCACTGGAACCCCACAGTTTGAGTCGCATTTTGATCATAGCAAAATCCTTTCTAGAGAAGATTTTTGTATACAGCACCACTTGGATTTTGATAAAAAATACATCTGCTACTCGGGTGATGATGTGACTACTTGTCCAGATGATCCAAAATATTTAGAAGATGTAGCTTTGGCAGTTCGTGAATTGAATAAAAAAGGATATGCATTAGGGATTATATTTAGACGTTGTCCCGTTGATTTTTCTGCTCGTTATGATCAAGTACTGAAAAATTATAAAGATGTAATTACTTCAATTTCTCCCCTTTGGGAACGAATCGGAGAAGGTTGGAATACTATATTGCCTACGTCTGATGACATTGCGCTACAAAATGCAACCATTGAGCATACGGAAATGGTTGTCAATTTGGGCTCTTCTATGGTATTTGATTATGTTGCGCATCACAAACCGTGTGCTTTTATCAATTATGATGTTGACCAAAAGATAATTTCCAATTGGTCGGTTAAAAAAATATACCAATACGTTCATTTTAGATCTATGCCCAACAAAGAAGCCGTTTTGTGGATTAATAGTTCAAATGATATCGCGGCTATCATTGAGAAAGGAATTACAACCTCTTCATCGGTAATCGAAAATGCTCAAAAATGGTTTGAAGTGATCAATCAACATCCACCGCAATTGGCTTCTCAACGCATTTGGAAAGCCATAAAAACTATCATTTCTAAAGAATAATGCTTTTCTTTGCAAAGCAAAAATCAATTCAAATCAAGACTACTACATTATCTGTAATTTACCCAATGAATTAGTGGGAATTAGTGAGATTTGTGTTAGTTATTTTACTATAAAATATGTTTTTCAACTCTTTGGCTTTTGCCATATTTCTGCCCTTAGTGTTTTTTTTGTACTGGTTTGTTTTCAATAAAACAAAAAATACTCAAAATGCTTTACTGATACTTGCCAGTTATTACTTTTATTCCTGCTGGGATTGGCGTTTTTTATTCCTATTGGTATTTTCTACTTTTTTGGATTATTACACGGGTATCCGAATCGAAAAAAGCGCTAATGAAAAAGCGCGAAAGTTTTGGTTTTGGCTCAGCATTGTGGTCAATTTAGGATTTTTAGGGGTTTTTAAATACTTCAATTTTTTTGCTGCTTCGTTTGCTCAACTACTTACTTCTGTTGGGTTTAAATCTAGTCCACTACTGCTTGATGTGATTCTTCCCGTTGGGATATCCTTTTACACCTTTCATGGCTTATCTTATGTCATTGATATTTATTACAAACGCATTAAAGCGGAGTATAACTTTGTTGATTATTCTTTGTTTGTAAGTTATTTTCCTTTGTTGGTGGCAGGGCCAATCGAAAGAGCCACCCATCTGTTGCCACAGGTCAAAGTAAAACGTAGTTTCGATTTAGAAAAAGCCAAAGAAGGCCTGGCCCAATTCGTTTGGGGATTGGTCAAAAAAGTTGTGATAGCAGATACTTGTGCTACATATGCCAATGCAGTTTTTGATAACTATTCGGCAATGAATTCGTTATCCTTGATGCTTGGTGCTATTTATTTTGCGTTTCAAATTTATGGTGATTTTTCAGGCTATTCGGATATGGCTTTGGGGATGTCAAAGCTCTTTGGCATTGATTTATTGAAAAACTTCAATTATCCTTATTTTTCGAGAGACATCGCCGAGTTCTGGAGACGTTGGCATATTTCGTTGTCCTCTTGGTTCAGGGATTATTTATACATTCCTTTGGGAGGCAGCCAGGGCGGAATGTGGTTCAAGATTCGCAATACCTTTATTATTTTTTTGGTGAGTGGTTTTTGGCACGGTGCCAATTGGACCTACGTAGTTTGGGGCTTATTGAATGCCATTTACTTTCTGCCTTTATTGGTGTTACAAAAAAACAGAAACAATACTGGTCCTGTAGTAGTTAACTTCGATTGGAAGGGGTTAAAAACTATAGGGAACATCTTAATTACTTTTCTTTTAAGTACTATTGCTTGGGTCTTTTTTAGAGCAAAATCCATAACCGATGCGGTTTTGTATTTAAAACAATTGGTTGATAATGGTGATTTTAGTTCGCAATATTTGTCTAACGAACGCTATAACTACGAAATACTCCTTTTAATTGGTGCTTTTGTAGTGGTAGAATGGAACAATAGAAATCGAGTAGAGCCTTTATCAGGACGCTTTAGTCTTCTTAAATTTGGTTTAGCTATTGCGGCTATTATGGCTTTAGGTACTTTTTCGGATTATAAGGCGTTTATTTATTTTCAGTTTTAAGAATAAAGCGTCTCGACTGCGCTCGACCTGACAGCGTGAGTTGAGAGGTTTAGATGTCAAATTGAGCGCAGTCGAGATTGTTTGTTTGTAAATAAAATTTCTTGTTATGAAAGGGTCTCGACTGCGCTCGACCTGACAGAGAGCATCAAAATATATTAGGAATAAAATATAAGTACAAAAATAAAAAATGAAACATTTTTTGCGATATACATTAAAAATACTGCTACTTACAGTACTTATCGCTGTAGTATTGGATTTTGGTTATACCAAGGTTTTTTTACAGTCCACGAATAGAGGGAAAATTGAAAAAGTCTTCAATTCCAAAGACGAAAAATATGATGTGGTTATTTTAGGGTCATCAAGGGCGAACAATCATTTTGTGTCACAACTGTTTGAAGACAAAGGGTTGAAAACGTTTAATTATGGAATGAGTGGCGGGCATTTGTTTGAAGCTTCTTTATTATTGAAATTGATGATAGAGCGCAACTACCAAATTAAAAACGTCATTTTAGAAGCCGATTTGAATTTGTCCAACGACCATCAAGCGGAAGGAATATCAGCTAAGTTCTTACCGTATCTTCACGAATCCGAAACCATAAGAAGGCATTTTGAAAAAGAAGCTGATTTTATGGAGTTGTATTATATACCATTTTATCGTTATGTGAAATACGATGCTAAAATAGGAGTGCGTGAAATTTTCTTTACTTCAACTGGAAAAAAAACATCACATCTAGACAATAAAGGCTACTATCCTTTAGGCAAGAAACCAAATGCCAATATGAAGAATAATATTGCGAATTTGAACCCTTTGCAAAGGAATCAATATTATTATGAAATAAAGCAACTTTGTGCACAAAAAGGCATTACATTTATTGCAGTCATGACTCCGATGTGTGAAAACACAAAAGGGATGGATTATTTTGATAAAGTGAAGAAATACTATCCGGAAATTCACAATTATGAAAATGTAGTGATTGGAGAGCAGTATTTTTCATCTTGCGGACATTTGAATGATGCTGGTGCGAGATTGTATACGGCCAGAATTTTAAAGGATTTTTTTTAATAAATAGACTATGCATATCGCTTTCTTAACTCCTGAATATCCTCATCCTCGTGTAGTATACGCAGCGGGAATTGGTACTAGTATCAAAAACTTAGTTGAGGCTTTAGTTATAAAAGGAGTACAAGTTTCTGTTTTTGTTTATGGGCAAAGTGAAGCGGCTGTTTTTGAGGATACAGGAGTTACTATTCATTTGTTAAAAAGTAGGAGGTATAAAATTTTTGGTTGGTATTTGCATCGAAAATATATTCAAAAATACCTCAACAAACATATTCTTTCAGAAAAAATTGATCTGGTAGAGGCTCCCGATTGGACGGGCATCACTGCTTTTATGCATCTGAAAGTACCTTTGGTCATTCGTTTTCATGGGAGTGATGCGTATTTTTGTCATTTGGATAGAAGAAAGCAAAAGCAAAAAAATTATTGGTTTGAGAAATTAGCAATGATGCAAGCAAGTGCCTTTGTAGCACCAACAGCTTTCGCTGCTGATGTGACAAAGGAATTATTTGGACTGGCTCGTGAAAATGTAAAAGTTGTTTATAATGGTTTAGACTTGAATGCGTTTAAAAATGATGCTCCTCTGTTTTATGAAAAAGGAGTAATTTTATATGTTGGAACGATTATTCGAAAAAAGGGGGTATTAGAACTACCTGCAATTTTTAATAAAGTGAGAGAAGCAATTCCAGAAGCTCAATTGATACTCATTGGAAGTGATGCTGCCGATATTCAAACACAATCTTCATCGACGTGGGAATTACTGAAAAAAGAATTTGAAAAGGATGATCTAGAGCGAGTGTCGTATTTGGGTAAGATGCCCTATACAAAGGTACAAGAGTATATTCGAAAAGCCAATGTGTCCGTATTTCCTACGTTTGCAGAAACTTTTGGGATGGTAACGATTGAAGCTATGGCTTTAAGTAAAGCAGTAGTGAACAGTAATATAGGTTGGTCACAAGAATTAATTATAGATGGTGAGAGTGGCTTTTTAGTCCATCCTACAAACCACGCTGAGTTTGCTAAAACTATTGTAACACTATTAGAAGATGAGCATCTTTGTAAAAAAATAGGAGATGCAGCCAGACAAAGAGTCGAAACTATTTTTGATATCCAAAAAATTGCACAACAGAATATTGAGTTTTATGAATCTATAATTAGTAAATAGTGATTGTTATCTACCACAATAGCAAGCAAGTTACTCGAGTTGTGTCTGATACTCTTGAAGTAATTGATTTTGATGGTTCAAAGTCAATAGCTTCGGTACTCATGCATATAGCCTTTCGATTTCCTGATAAAAAAATAGCTTGGTGTCATCAAGATTTTGAGGATTTTGTTGACTGGAATGAATTTCCAAAAGTATTGCACCATGACAAAATTATGGCATCATTTTCACCTAGTGTTGAAATTTATTTAGGTAGGGAAATTGGCTATGTAGAGGACTCTCCTTTTATAAATGTAAATAAACAGGTAACCTATCCTACTTGGCAGATGAGTAGTAGTGTCGGAGGGATGCACGCTTCTGTAGTAGTGCAATTTAAGGGAAAAATTAAGGAGAGTCATAATTTTGATTATTTTTTAAATAGTATGGCAAAATTGGGAATGCCATTGGGGTTGTTCTGTTATTCGGAGCCTAAATTATTTAAGATTATTCCCAAATGTTATCAACCCAAAGTAACTATTTACACTCTTTTTCAATTCGTATACCAACATTATAAAACGAGATGGTTATTCTTATTGTTGTTCAATTTGATGGTATACGAAAAACGATTTCCGTTTTTTGCTTTTTTGAGAGCACTGTTGTACAGAAAGAGAAATAATATTGGAATTTCTTTGGATAGTATTGTTGTTCAGTCGAGTAAAGAAGAGATGTATGATACTACAATTGATGTAATTATACCTACGATAGGTAGGAAAATCTATTTGTATGATGTACTAAAGGATTTATCACTACAAACCCATTTGCCGAATCAGGTAATCATAGTAGAACAAAACCCGATGGAGGGAAGTGTATCTGAATTGGATTATTTAAAAAATGAAAACTGGCCATTCAAAATCAAACATATCTTTACTCATCAAGCCGGAGCTTGTAATGCTAGGAATTTGGCTCTGGAAGAAGTAGAAAGTGAGTCGGTATTCATGGCAGATGATGATATTAGGATAGAAGCTCAATTTATAGAAAAAGGTCTATCTTTTGTAAAATTGTATGCCACTAAAGCTGTTACATTTGGTTGCTATCAGGCTAACTATTCAAAAGAAAAAAAAATACAACATATAATGCAGTGGAAATCATTTGGTTCCGGATGTAGTATTGTTCAATTAAAGGGAAATAATGAATTAAGATATACTACTTCACTTGAGTTTGGATATGGTGAAGATACAGAATTTGGTTTGCAATTGCGAAATGAAGGAATAGATGTTGTTTTTACACCATACCCAGAAATTCTACATCTTAAAGCGCCTATAGGAGGTTTTCGAACTAAGCCTGTGCTGCAGTGGCATATGGAAGTTATACAACCGAAACCTTCGCCAACAATTATGTATGTTAAGCAAAAATACGATACCAACGAGCAGATTTTAGGCTATAAAACGGTTTTGTTTCTAAAGTTTTATAAGTTGCAAAATAGTAGAAACCCTTTTGCATACCTTAGAAAAATTAAAAGGCAATGGAATAAAAGCGTTTTTTGGGCTAAACAATTAAGAAAAATAAATGAAATTTAGTTTAATCATTTGTACCTACCAGCGTCCGAAGCCTTTGTTGCAATTGTTGCAATCGGTTCAGGAACAAACTTTGTATCCCGATGAAATTCTGATTATTGATGGGTCAACTAACGAGGCGACTCAGGTTATTTTGGAGCAAAATCATTTCAACAACTTACACTATTTTTTAGTCCCTAAAGACCAAAGAGGATTGACCAAGCAACGCAATTTTGGTATCGCTAGAGTAGGTGCAGCAATAGAAATTGTTTGCTTTTTGGATGATGATACGGTTTTATCTAACGATTATTTTGAGCAATTATTAAGCACATACCAAAAATATCCTGATGCGTTAGGAGTAGGTGGGTACATTCACAACGAAACCAAGTGGGAACCTGTAGATGCTATTTATAAACCTCAAATCAATGAGTTTTGTTTTGATGGATGGAAAAGAAAAGACGGAAGTCGATTTATTTTAAGGAAAAAGTTAGGATTAGACAGTGATTGCCCGCCAGGATTTTCTTCCTTGTATTCACACGGAAGAAGTGTAGGTTTTTTACCTCCAAGCGGTAAAATTTATGAAGTAGAACAATTGATGGGAGGCGTTTCTTCGTTTAGAAAAAAGGTGTTTGAAACCCATCAGTTTTCGATTTATTTTGAAGGTTATGGTTTGTATGAAGATGCAGATTTTTGTTTGCGAGTTGCTAAAACAGGTAAGTTGTATTTGAATACAGCCGCAAGATTGAACCATTATCATGCTACCTCTGGTCGCCCGAATCAATTCCATTATGGGGAAATGGTGGTGCGCAATGGTTGGTACGTTTGGCGGGTTAAAAATCCCAACCCCATATTTAAAGATCGATGGAGATGGCATGCGATTACTTTGCTATTGACTTTCATTCGATTTAGCAATACCTTTACTTCCAACCAACGCAAAGCGGCTTTTACTGAAGCTTGTGGTAGAACTCTAGGGTGGTGGAGTTTGATGTTTAATAAACCAAAATAATAAAATATATGAATTTATGTCAACTTCTATATTCTGATTTTATGAAGTATAAAAAATATGGAGGACATTTTTTTGGTATTGTATTTTTTACTCAAGGGTTTTGGGCTATTTTTCAATATCGATTAGCTCATTTTGCTTATTGCCAAATAAAATGGCAACCTTTTCGTTTTTTATTTTTGTTGTTATTTCTGATATGGCAAAAAGTTATAGAAATTACTACTGGAATTTCAATTCCTGCTTCTGTAAGAATAGGACATTCATTTTATATTGGGCATTTTGGGGGAATCATCATTAATGCTGATGCTTTAATTGGGAATGATTGTAATATTTCACAAGGGGTTACTATTGGTGTTAGTGGAAGAGAAGCAAAAAGAGGGACTCCAATCATAGGTGATAAAGTGTATGTTGGTGCCAACGCAGTTGTTTTAGGAAATATTACCATCGGTAATGAAGTTTTGATTGGGGCTTGTTCATTAGTAAATAAATCTATTCCTGATAATTCGGTGGTTTTGGGTGTTCCAGCCGTAATCATTTCTCAAAAGGGATCTAAAGGATATATCTAATGAAGTTACTTATTGTTTCAACAGCTCCATTCATTTTTAAAGATGAAAAATGTTTTGCTTACAGTCCGTATGTAAAGGAGTTAGTCATTTGGAAAAAATATGCTAATGAAATTTTATTTTGCTGTCCAGTTTGGCAAAATCAAAATGGATTATTAGTTGAAGAAGTTTCATTTGAAATAGAAAAGCATTTTAAATTAATTGAGTTTAACTTAATTAACTTTGCAAATCTCGTTCAGGCTTTTTTTTATGTTTTCAGGAACAGTTTTACTATTTTCAAAGCCATGTATCAAGCCGATCATATTCACTTACGTTGTCCTGGGAATATTGGACTATTAGGATGTTTGGTACAAATTTTATTTCCTTTCAAGCCTAAAACTGCGAAATATGCTGGTAACTGGGACCCTAAAGCGAAGCAACCTTGGAGCTATCGCTTGCAAAAATGGCTTTTGAGTAATCCCTTTCTAACTCGTAATATGCAGGTTTTGGTATATGGCGAATGGGAGGGAAGTTCAAAGAATATCAAACCATTTTTTACTGCTACCTATTGGGAAAGTGAGAAAAATCAGCTACAACCTCTTGGCTTTTCTAACACTATTCGATTTCTTTTTGTTGGGACTTTATCTGAAGGGAAGCGTCCTTTGTATGCTGTAAGTTTGGTTGAAGCTTTGTTTAAATTAGGGTACAACGTTCAGTTAGAATTGTATGGCGAAGGAACAGAAAGAGCAGTATTAGAACAGTATATTGAAACCCATCATTTGAAAAACTTCATCGAATTGGAAGGCAATCAACCACAGGAAATCATTACATCAGCTTATCAAAACAGTCATTTTGTGATTTTGCCTTCTCAAAGTGAGGGCTGGCCTAAAGCCATAGCAGAGGGTATGTTTTGGGGATGTGTCCCGCTGGCGACTTCAATTTCTTGCGTTCCCTTTATGTTGGATTATGGCAATAGAGGAGTTTTACTTACTACTGATTTAGACCAAGATGTACAGCAAATTGAGGCTATGCTGAATGATGAGGTTGACTATTTAAAAAAGAGAAAACAAGCTTCCGAGTGGTCCCGATATTACACTTTGGATGTGTTTGAAAATGAAATAGAGCGAATTGTTTCTGGTTCTGAGTAAGGGGTTTTTAGTCTTAATTTTAACTTTAACTGTAATAGTACTTATGCGTATTTTACAACTTATTGACTCCTTAGAGGCTGGTGGTGCAGAGCGAATGGCAGTAAATTATGCCAATGCGCTTGGTGATGCACTTGGGTTTTCGGCGCTAGTAGCCACTCGAAAAGAAGGGAGTTTGTTAGAACAAATCGATTCGAAAGTGAATTATCTCTTTTTGAATAAAAAAAAAGCATTAGACTTTGGAGCATTGTGGCGTTTGCGTTCTTTTGTTTTGCAACATGCTATCACCCATGTTCATGCTCATAGCACTTCTTTTTTTATGGCCTTTGTTCTCAAACTGACTTTACCATCTATAAAGATTATTCGGCATGATCATTATGGGAATGCTTCTTTTTTATCGGAACGTCCTTCAGGAGTATTGCGATGTACTTCGTTTTTTTTTAGTGGTGTAATTGCGGTAAATCAGCAATTGAAAGTATGGGCTGAGCAGAAGTTAAACTCCAAAAATGTTATTTATCTTCCTAATTTTATCCCTTCGGAACAAGTATGTGATACAAGAACTACTTATTTGGAAGGTCATGTGGGTAAAAGAATTGTGTTTTTGGCCAATTTAAGACCTCAAAAAAATCATTTTTTACTTTTAGAGGTCGCAAGAATGCTCAAGGCTTCTCATCCAGATTGGACGTTTCATTTGGTGGGAAAAGATTTTGAAGATGCCTATTCTTTGTCAATTAAGGATACTATAAAAACATTTCAATTAGAAAATCAAGTATTTTTGTATGGTTCAAGAACGGATGTCAATTTCATCTTGAAACAATGCGATATTGGAATTTTGACATCTGCTTCAGAGGGCTTACCTGTGGCTTTGCTAGAGTACGGAATGCATCAAATACCGGTAGTAGTTACTGCAGTTGGTGAGTTGCCGAGTATTATTGATAATAATGTTACAGGATGGTTAGTGCCTTCTAACGACGCGGTGTCTTTTTACAAGGCTTTACTGGCTTTAATTTCGGATTCCTCCATGAGAACGAGGATGGGATTGGCTTTACAACAAACGGTTTTTGAAGGATATTCTTCAAAAGGGGTTTTGCAAAAATATTTACAATGGTTAGAAAGTTTATAAAATGAAAAAAGAAGAGGTTGTTTATCTTTACTTATTAGCCCTACATGCTTTTCTAGGATTTGTCATTTTTTTGTTTCCTTTTTTGAGTAAAGTATATGGTATTGTGCTACTGGTTTTTGGTATGTATTTCATTATTCAATCTAAAAACAAACATAACGAAGCATTAGTAATGGCGGCTTATGCAGTAAGTGCCGAAATTATGCTCCGAATGACAGGCGGAACTTTTGTAAATGAATATGGAAAATACCTGGTTATGATTTTTCTTTTTATAGGAATGCTTTTTTCAGGTTTTTCAAGGAGTGCTTTGGTTTATTGGTTGTTCTTGTTTTTTTTAGTGCCTAGTGTAGTGCTATCAACAGTCACTTTAGATATCACTACTGATGTCAAAAAGGCCATCGTATTTAATATTTCTGGTCCTCTTTGTTTGGGAATCGCAGCTATTTATTGCTTTAAGCGGGAACTGACTTTTAATCGACTCCTTTGTGTAATCACTGCTTTTTCTTTGCCTTTGCTTTGTTTGGTCACCTATTTATATTTTTACACGCCCAACATACAAGATGTGGTTACGGGTACGCAATCTAATTTTGAAACTTCGGGAGGATTTGGCCCTAATCAAGTTTCTACTATTTTGGGGTTTGGCATATTTATTTTTTTTGTGCAATTGATGCTTAATTCCTCTAATGGATTGCTACAGTTAGTCAATGGTGGCTTAGTGCTAGTGTTTGCTTTTAGAGGATTGGTTACGTTCTCTAGAGGAGGTGTGTACACTGGTGTAGCCATGATTTTGGTGTTATTAGCAGTCTTATATTTTCAAGCTAATTTTCAAACGAAACCCAAAATTGCAGGGATTATACTGTTGTCTTTTTTAGCAACTTTGGCGGTTTGGAGTTATAGTTCCATAAAAACGAATGGGTTGTTAGATAAGCGTTATGCCAATCAGGATGCGGCAGGGAGAGAAAAACAAAGTCAACTTTCAGGGAGAGAAGTATTAATAGAATCGGAGCTCAATATGTTTTATGAAAATCCAATTTTAGGAGTTGGCGTTGGAAAAAATAAAGAAATACGAGAAACTGAGACTGGTGTAACAGCCGCTTCACATAACGAGATGACTCGAATGTTGGCTGAGCATGGTACGTTGGGAGTAGTAGGATTGTTGATTCTGTTAGTGACACCACTTTACTTATTTGCAGTTGATCGACAAAATATACTCGCGCTTTCTTTCTTTATTTTTTGGTTGTTAACTATCAATCATGCCGCTATGCGTTTATCGGCACCTGCATTTGTCTATGCCTTATCTCTTTTAAAAGTCTATCGTGAAGCACCTGCTGTACATAGGTAATAAGCTAGCCCGTACGGGAGCAAATCCCACAGCTATAGATACTTTGGGGCCACTGTTAGAAGGGGAAGGCTATAAGCTGACGTATGCCTCAGAATATAAAAGTAAATGGGTAAGATTTCTTCATATGATGATCACGACAGCATTGGTAAGAAAAGTCGATTATGTGTTGATTGATACCTATAGCACCACTAATTTTTGGTATGCTTACTGGGTGGGACAATTGTGTCGCTTACGAAGGCTAAAGTATATTCCTATTTTGCACGGAGGTAATTTGCCGCAAAGATGGCAAACACACCCCAAAAGTTGTCAACGCCTCTTTTGTCATGCCTATCAAAATGTTTGTCCATCTTTATATTTGATGGATGCTTTTGAGAAAGTGGGGTGTCCTAACTTAGTAGCCATATCCAATCCAGTTGTGCCAACGGATTATTCTTTCAAATCAAGAACAAGTATTCAACCTAAATTATTATGGGTGCGTGCTTTTGCCGAAATATATAATCCTACGATGGCAGTTGAGGTTTTGGCTGCATTGGCTAAAGAATTTCCCGATGCCAAACTTGGTATGATTGGACCAGATAAGGATGGAAGTCTTATAAAAACAAAAGAGTTGGCTCTAGCTTTAGGTCTTACCGTTACTTTCTATGGTCAATTGTCAAAAAAGGAATGGGTGCTACTTTCAGAACAATACGATATTTTTCTGAATACGACCCATTTTGATAATATGCCTGTGAGTGTAATTGAAGCCATGAGTTTGGGGTTGGCTGTAGTTTCTACAAGAGTAGGAGGAATACCTTTTTTGATTGAAGATCGTAAAGAGGGACTCTTGGTAGGTGATAATGAGACACAAGCCATGTGCAATGCAATTCAATTTTTATTGAAAAATCCTTCCGAATTTAGTAAAATTACCAAAAAAGCGAGAGAAAAGGTATTGTTTTTTGAATGGGAAAGGGTAAAACAAAAATGGTTCATAATTTTTAATAATCACAGCTAGTATAGGTAAAATTCAGTAACTTGCGTCTCAATACCACAGTTATATGAATAAGAAGAGAATGCATTTCGAACTTTCGGAAAGAAAAGTTCTATTACGTATAGTAGACCTTATTGTGGTGCTAGGAGTATTGTATTTGTTAACGGTTTTTTTTTCATTTACTTATTTCGAATTTTCTACAAAAACCTTTTATTGGACCTTAGTTTTTTCTACTTATTTATTGCTTTTTGGTGGTGTTTTTGAAATGTATAATCTTCAAGTAGCGAGTAATCCTTTTCAGGTTTTAAAAAGCACTATTTTAACCACTACTGCTACGGTATTGGTTTATTTATTGACACCAATTTTATCGCCTCAATTGCCTAAAAGTAGGTGGCAACTATTAGTATTTTATGGGGCTGTTTTTTTTGCATTATATCTTTGGCGTATTTTCTATGTAAAGTTTTTGGCATCGAATCGTTTTGTTCAAAATGTCGTGCTTATTTGTGATAAAGGTCAGCTAGAGCAATTGGTTCTCGATTTAGAAGAAGCCGATCCCTATTACAAAATTATTGGCTATGTTAATTCTGATAAAGCGAATTTGGATGATCCAAAATACAAGCTCAAACGTGAGATTTCAGTAGAGCAATTGACCAAATTTGTTTCCAGAAGTGGGGTTTCTGAGATTGTAGTGGCTTCACAAAAAACGGATGGAATTACTACAGAACTGTATCAGCAACTTTTGCATTTGCTCGAATCAGGAAAAAGTATACGAGAGTATGTTCATGTCTATGAGAATAAAACCCAGCGCATACCCGTTCATCAGATTGCCGAAGATTTTTATCGTTTTTTCCCATTTAGTCGTAGCAATCAAAACAAGTTATACTTGTATCAAGTACGTTTTTTTGAACTACTATTTTCAATCCTCGGTATTATAATTGGGGCACTTTTAGTTCCTTTTTTAGTGGTAGCGAATTGGTTTTGGAATCGAGGTCCTTTGTTTTATACTCAGGAGCGCGTAGGAAAAGATGGGGTTTTATTCAAAATTTATAAGTTCAGAAGTATGGTAACGAATGCTGAGGTAAATGGGGCTGTATTTTCTAAAGTAGGGGATACTAGAGTGACTCCTTTTGGTAAATTTTTACGAAAAACGCGCATCGACGAAATACCTCAGTTTTTGAACATTCTTAAAGGCGATATGGGAGTGATTGGTCCACGTCCTGAACGACCTATGTTTGTAGAAGAGATTTCGGCCATTATGCCTTTTTACGAAACCCGTCATATTATCAAACCGGGATTAACAGGATGGGCGCAAGTGAATTACAATTATGGAGAATCTATAGAGGAGAGTTTAGTCAAACTCCAATACGATTTGTATTACATTAAACACCGTAGTGTCTTTATCGATATTAGTATTATTTTTAAAACCATTTCTACCGTAATTTTTTATCGTGGGCAGTAAAAAAATCCAAATCCCAAATTCAAAATTCCAAATTCCAAATCCTAAATTCCAAATCACAAATCCCAAATCTCAAATCAAATTCTAAGTTCTCAATTTCAAAGTCTAAAGTCTAAAGATTCTCTTTATAAATTCGATAAACTACCAAAGAATTGACACTGATCAAGGGCAACAGGAACAAAAATGGTGCTTTGTTGATAAGTAGCAAAGTGTATATTAAAAAGCATCCCCACGTAAAAAAAGTCAGCCATTTTGTAGCTTTTTTGTTTTTTTGAAGTACAAAAAAGACCAATAAGAGCAAAGTAGGATTAAACAAAAGCACATTATAATTATTGGCTAATTCGGGATGCCATGAATACCATCCCATGAATAGGAAGAATAATCCCAAGATTCCCATCAGGGTCAAAAATGTTAACGCAACATTTCTTTTTTTCCAGATAACAATTAGTAATAAAAAAGCACCATAGGTATAGGCATTATTCCACCATGAGTGAGCTTTGTTGGGAGCTACTGTCAACAGGGAGACTACAGGTTCACTAAGTGGGGCATTTTTGTAAGTTGTGTCTTTAAGACTTTCTAACAAATCAAAAGGAAGAAAAAGGGTAGTTGCTTTTTCATCTACTTTGGTGCCAAAGATGATACTGGTGCCCAACTGTTCATAAAAATGATTTTCAAAGTAAGGAAACAAAACGCTTCGATAGGTCGTATCGGTCGCTTTGGTTTTGGTAATTACTTTCGAACCTAATGTTTTGTTTAGTAAATCGACCACCATAGTAGTACAATTTTTATCGATGAATTTATAGGTATAATACCGTTTTTCCGATTGTAAAGTACTGGTGAGTTCTTCAAAAAGTTGTTGTTTCAACGGAAGTGTTATACGTAATTTTTGTTCATATACACTTCTTCCTTCGTATTGATATTGACTGATAAAGTCTAAATACGAATGCGCCACAACAAAATATTCTAAATCTCCTTTGGCAAATTTAGCCACAAAGTTGGGTGTTGAAAAGTCAAAGGCTCCGTAATTATACACTACGTCTAGAGCTTGATTCGGGTCACTAATTCGGAGTGCAGTATGCCCAAAAAGTGTATACGATTCATTTCCTGTAGCACAAGTCAATACACTTACTGTAGCTTTTGGTGAAAGAGGTAAAAGTTGTGCAGAAGTATTTAAACTCATTAAGCAAAGTGCGAATAATAAAAAAATATTCAGAGCAGTAGATGCTGTAGTCCTAGTCATAAAAAAGGCAAAATTTGTAAGTGGTGTAAAAATAGCGCATTCTCTTGAGTTGTTAGTATTCGCAAAGAAAATATATTTACGTTCTCAAGAGGGAGGGTGTTTGATTCGGTTAATCGGTTAATTTTTTATTGTTTATTGTTTATTGTTTATTGTTTATTGTTTATTGTTTATTGTTTATTGTTTATTGTTTGTTGTTTAATTGGTTATTGGTTAATCGTTTATTGTTAAGAGTTTTTGATTGGTCTTTATGCTTAAATGCCCTTATTTGCCTTATATGGTTCAAAGCTTGTTGAATAAATAAAAAAACTTCAGTGACTTATATGTTTTAAAATTTAGCACCCTCGCGGTTCAATTTTTCACGCAGATTGTACAGATTTAAAATGTTTAATCGGTTAATGATTTATTGTTTATTGTTAAGAGTTTTTGATTGGTCTTTATGCTTAAATGCCCTTACTTGCCTTATATGGTTTAACGCTTGCTGCAGTAATCCAAAACTTCAATGACTTATATGTTTTAAAATTTAGCGTCCTTGCGGTTAGCTGATAACTGATAAATGCTTTTTACCTTCTAAACTGTCCCAAATCCACTTTTACCGAAAAAATATTCGAATATAAAGCCACACCTTGGTTACCTAAATTGGTCAAAGCATAATCTATTTGAATGCCTCGGTACTGAAATCCCAGTCCGACATTGGGTTGAAAATTGGTTTTTTCGCTAGCGTCCAATTGGGTTACTTTTTGAAAATTTCCAACACCTGCTCTCAGAAAAACCAAATCTGTATAGCCCAATTCAAATCCCAAGGCAGGGTCGATACTCACGAAGTCTGTGGCTATAATGTCATTAGTTTTGGTAAAGCGCATATTCAAGTTGGCTGCGGCTAAAAGACTATAGTCATAGTGAAAAACGAATTTTTTAGAAATGCCAAGTTGTGCTTTTGGAGCTGTAATTTCGGTGCTTTCTGGGAGTTCTTGGTTTTGACCAGGAATGGCATCGGCTATGGCTTGGTATTTTTCTTCATCAATATTCCAAATATTGTAAGTGGTTGTTAAGTCACGAACGAGTAAGCCAAATTGCCAATTATTGCGTTCGAATTGCAAACCTACATCAAAACCAAAGCCCCATGAATTGGCAAAATCTCCTATGATTCGACGTACTACTTTGGCGTTAACTCCATATTGAAAACCAGGAACTGGGAGTTTTCTAGCATAAGAAAAAGTAAAACCATAATCGGCAGTAGAGAATAATTCAATACGGTTATAATCGATGTTTCCCTGATTGTCGATGAGTTCGGTGGTGTTCAATATATCATCTACTCCAAATCGAATCATTGAGATACCCCAGCTGCTTCTGTCATCTATGGGTGAGGCATAGGCCAAATAGTCGTATTGGGCAATATTGGCAAAATAATTAGCGTGCATAGCCGCTACTTGATGGTCTTTAAGATGCGTCAAACCAGCAGGATTCCAATAGCCCGCATTAACATCGGCTGTAAATGAAACTGCAGTATTCGACATTCCTAGCGCAGCCGCATCTACACCAATATTGAGAAACTCATTGGAGTATTTTCGGACCGTTTGAGCAGATAAGGAGCAAGTACCTAGTACTAAAAAAAACGAAAGAATCTTTTTCAAAAGCAAGCAGAGCTAGTTGGTGTGAATATTTTTTTTCAAAAATAGAATTTTTTAGGGAGCTTATTCCTCACTTTCAAGAGAATTCTCTTTTCTTTAAAAATTGCTGAAGAAACTCTGATAAAAAACGCACTTCTCTTCCACTTATTATCTTACTTTTGCTGGTACAATTTTTTTAATACCGATTCCGATGGCTTTCAAAAAACACATTCCTAATATTATTACCTTATTGAACTTATTTTGTGGTTGTATCGCCATCACTTTTGTGGTGCAACAACAATTCGAAATGGCCTTTTATTTTGTTTGCTTAGGAATTTTTCTTGATTTTTTTGATGGCTTCTTTGCTCGTCTCTTTCAGGTAGCCAGTCCTTTGGGCTTACAATTGGATTCTTTGGCTGATATGGTTACTAGTGGCGTAGTTCCAGGATTGACCATGTTTTATATGATGTTAGAAGCCTTTGGTTTACAGATTAGTGACCCGTTTTCAGGTCAATATGCGTTGGCTTTTTTGGGTTTTTTGGTCACACTGGGTTCTTGTTATCGATTGGCTAATTTTAATATTGATACCCGTCAAACCGACTCTTTTATTGGTTTGCCTACTCCAGCCAACGCTTTGTTTATTCTGAGTTTGCCCTTGGTTGTTCGTCATTTCGATTCGTTTATGTTATTCGAATTATTGTCGAATTATGGTGTGCTTTTGGCGATTAGTATTGGGAGTGCTTACATTTTGAATGCTGAAATTCCTCTGTTTTCTTTGAAAGTCAAAAAACTGACCTTTCAAGATAATAAGTTGACCTTTTTCTTTCTGGCGGTTTCACTTTTGCTGTTGGTTATGCTACAATTTTTAGGCATTCCATTGGTCATCCTTTTTTATATTTTTCTTTCTATCCTTAACAATAAATTTATCAAGCAATAGGGGATTACAATATGAGGAAAGTGACCAAAAACTATCCCAGACGTCGACCGAATAAGAAAAACAATCAAGGTATAGCTACCCTCAAGAAATATATCTGGGCAGCTCTTGGATTACTGTTTTTAGGAAGTGTCATCTATCATTATCGTACGGCTTTTGCGTATTATTTAGGTTTTAAATCAGACAAACTCAGTAAAACCGATGTTTTTTCTGAAGCCAGAAATTTGCGAGTACTCGAAAAACACGAGGGAAAAACCGTAGGGATTGATGTATCGGAATACCAAGGAAAAATAAGTTGGTCGTATGTCGATACGATTGAGAACCAATATCCTTTACATTTTGTATTTATCCGTGCAACTGCGGGTAATGATTTGGTAGACAGACGTTTCAAACGAAATTGGGAGGGAGCCAAAAAGAACAAAATGATTCGTGGCGCGTATCATTATTACCGTCCGAATGAGAACTCTTTAGAGCAAGCTGAGTTATTTATCAAAACGGTACGATTGCAAAAGGGAGATTTGCCTCCTGTATTGGACATTGAAAAATTACCCAAAAATCAGTCGATGACCAACCTCAAGAAAGGACTTCGAAGATGGTTGCAAGCCATAGAAAATCATTATAAAGTCAAACCCATTATATACACTGGAGAGAAATATTATGATGATTTTTTGAAAGAAGAATTCAGTGATTACCTCTTTTGGATAGCCAATTATAATTTTTATCGAGAAGAAATTCAAGACGATTGGTTGTTTTGGCAGTTTACAGAACGTGCTGCCGTTCCCGGAATTCAGGGCAACGTAGATGTCAATATTTACAACGGCGATTTGCAACAATTGCAATTCATTACGGTCGAGTAAAAGGTTAATTGTTTGTTGTTTATTGTTTGTTGTTTATTGTTTGTTGTTTATTATTTATTGTTTATTGTTTGTTGTTAAAAATTTTCGATAAGTCTTTACACTTATATATCCTAATTTGCCTTATATGGTTTAAAGATTGCTGCATAAATCCATAAACTTCAATGGCTTGTATGTATAACAATTTTGCATTCTAGAAGTTTAATTTTTCACGCTGATTACTCGGATTTTCACAGATTTAAAAATGGTTAATCGGTTAATGTTTAATCGGCTTATTGTTTATGGTTTATTGTTTATTGTTTGTTGTTAAAAATTTTCGATAAATCTTTACACTTATATACCCTTATTTGCTTTATGTGGTTCAAAGATTGCTGCATAAATCCATAAACTTCAATGGTTTATATGTTTAACAATTTTGCGTTCTAGTAGTTTAATTTTTCACGCAGATTACTCGGATTTTCACAGATTTAAAAAAAGGTTAATTGGTTATTGGTTAATCGCCTTATTGTTTATGGTTTATTGTTTATTGTTTGTTGTTAAAAATTTTCGATAAATCTTTACACTTATATGTCCTTATTTGCCTTATATGGTTCAAAGATTGCTGCATAAATCCATAAACTTCAATGGCTTATAGGTTTTAACCTTTGCGTTCCATGCGTAATTCTTTGCGCTCCTTGCGGTTAAAAATTTTTTTCAAAACATTGTAAATATCACTAAATCTGGGTATTGACTATTTTAGTCTGGCTTTTTATTTTTATTACTACAAATACTGTTAATTATTGTTAATGGTGCATATTGTCTAATTTTAATTGAAAAGCTTTTGAAAATAAAGAATACTCTGTTCTTACTTTTAGTTTTTAGTTTTGGTTGTGCTTCTGTTTTTGGCCAACAAGGAAAAGTTGACCCTACTTTTAATACCTATGATGATGGCCTTTTGGGCGATGGTTTTGATAACACGGTCAGAACATTGTCGGTACAAGACGATGGCAAATTAATCGTTGGGGGCGATTTTCTAAATTTTAATGGTGTGGCTACACCTTATTTATGCCGATTGTTGCCCGATGGGTCCAAGGATGCATCTTTTTTCTTAGGAATGGGCTTTAATAATAAAGTCTACACTTCTTTGCTGCAACCTGATGGTAAAATTTTAGTTGCGGGTTCCTTTACACAGTATAACGGTACGGCAGTAGGACGTTTGGTTCGTTTGAATCCAGATGGAACTCGGGATGCCTCATTTATGGCTACTCCTGGCGCTAGCAATAACATCATTTATAATATGGCTTTGCAATCCGATGGCAGTATTCTTTTGGTGGGAAGTTTTACGAATTTTAATGGAACAACCTCCAATAGAATAGTGAAAATTTTACCAAACGGAGCTGTTGATACAAGCTTTGTCGTTGGTTCGGGCGCTTCTGGTTTGATTGAAAAAATTGCACTCCAGTCCGATGGAAAAATTATCATTGGTGGAGGTTTTAGTTCGTTCAATGGGGTTAGCGTGGGAAAAATTGCTCGATTGAATGCCAATGGAACTTTGGATACTAGCTTTGTGACTGGTGTTGGTTTTGATAACAATGTTAGTGCTATTGGTATTCAATCAGATGGTAAAATTATTTTGGGAGGTTCATTTACCACCTTTAATGGCACTGCTGCAAATCGAATTGTAAGGATAAACGTGGATGGAACTGTAGATGCTTCTTTTGCCTCTGGTACTGGATTTAATTCAGGAGCGGTGGAGACGATTAAGATGAATTCGAGTGGAGCATTTATGCTGGGAGGTTCTTTTTCTGGAACTTATAATGGTGTAGCGGTTAACAGAGTGCAACTTTTTCATCCCGATGGAACGATCAATACTGGATTTGATATTGGTAATGGTCCCGCTTCAGCCACAGTATATGCTTTAGAAAATTTTATGGATACTTCTTGGTATATTGGTGGTTCTTTCTCGGTTTTTGATGACCAGAATCAAGGCAAGTTAGCTAAAATTGATTTCCAAGGCACTTTGGATATTGGATATTTAACCTCGGGAGTGGGTTTTAATAACAGTGTTTCGAAAGTACTCCCATTATCTGATAAAAGTGTAATTGTGGTTGGAAATTTTACCCAATTTAATGGTGAAGCAGCCCCAAGAATAACCAAACTCAACGAGTCAGGCGAAAGGAATAGTTCATTTAATGCCTTAGAAGAAGGAGCCAATGCAACTATTCGTAATGCGGCGCTACAAGTAGATGGGAAGATTATTATTGTTGGAAATTTTACGGCATATAACGAAATAGTGGTTAATCGAATAGCTCGTCTATTACCCGATGGAAGTTTAGATACTACATTCAATGTGGGTTTGGGTTGCAACGGACAGGTGTATGGAGTAGCGATTCAGTCGGACGGTAAGATTGTTATCGTGGGTAATTTTTCTACTTACAATGGAATTCCTGCTGTAAAAATTGCTCGTTTATTACCCGATGGAACTTTAGACACTAGTTTTGTTACCGGTTCTGGTGCCGAAGACGGAATAGTCGAAACAGTAGCTTTGCAGTCGGATGGGAAGATGATTTTGGGAGGACATTTTACACTATTCAATGGGATTTCGTCCTCAAAACTTATTCGTTTGAATGCTGATGGAAGTGTGGATTCCAGTTTTTCAGTAGGTACTGGATTTGATGCAATTGTTTATAATGTGAGCTTGCAATCGGATGGTAAAATCTTAGTGGGCGGTTCTTTTACTGCTTTTAATGGAAATGCAAGGCGAAGAATTGTCCGGCTACAATCTGATGGTGCTTTGGATGCGGGTTTCGACATCGGGACAGGATTCAGTAACGGAACGGTGAGAACTATTTTGGTACAACCCAATGGTAAAATACTAATTGGAGGTACATTTTCTGGTACCTATAATGGAGTAGGGGTGAAACGAATGCTTCGAGTCCAAGCGGATGGCGCTGTTGATGGAAGTTTTTCGGTCAATTTGAATGGCACCTTGTCGACAACGGCAATGACTTCCGATGAGAAAGTGTTGATTGGTGGTGCTTTTAATTCTGTTTCTGGCACGACCAAACATCGAATTGCTAGACTGTTGCTCTGTGTGGATCAAACGAAACGAGTGGCGGGGAATTGGAGCAATGGCGGACCTACACCCGGAAAGGAATTGCTTTTTGAAGAAGATTACACTATTACCTATACAACTTACGCGTGTCATTGTGCAATTGCTTCAGGTGTTGAAGTAAAAGTGAGTGCTGGAACAACTTTAGCCTTGCGCTATCAATATGAAGGAACTGGACTTTTGGTTATCGAAGATGGAGCCAGTTTGCATCAAATAGACGATCAGATTAGTAATTCTGGTGTCATTCAATTGAACAGGAAGACAACTCCCATTCGGAAAATGGATTACACCTATTGGTCGAGTCCTGTTCAAAGTCAGCGATTAATCGATGTGTCTCCTGCAACACTTTCGGATAAATTTTTCTCTTTTGATGGAGCCAATGGTACTTGGAAAAACGAAGCTCCGACATCGGTAATGACTATGGCAAAGGGCTATATCATCCGAGGGCCTCAACATTTTTCGACCACGCTCCCTTCGGTGTTTGAAGCGGTTTTTTCAGGAATTCCGAATAATGGGGTCTACGATTTTGCAGTAGGAAGTGATCAATACAATTTGATAGGCAATCCTTATCCATCGGCTATTGATGCTGATTTGTTTATGACTGACACCAATAATGCTGGGATTATGTATGGGGCTTTGTATTTCTGGACGCACAATACACCTATCCAACAAAGTGGTTCGGATTACATTTATACTGCCGATGATTATGCGACCTATAACCGAACGGGTGGTACGGGAACGACAAAAGGAGCAGCGCTGTCTGGAGGGCAAGTCCCTTCTGGAAAAATCGCATCAGGTCAATCTTTTTTTGTGGGAACTACCTCGGGGATTGCCGCAAATAGCCGTTTTCAATTTAAAAATGGTATGCGAATAATAGATCAAAATACCCAATTCTTCAAACAGGCTAATGCAAAAAAAGCAATAGGAATCGAGAAAAGCAGAGTTTGGTTGAACTTGACTAATAGTGGAGGGGCTTTCAAACAGTTGTTGGTGGGTTATATAGAAGGCGCTACGAATGATTGGGACAACTTGTATGATGGACCAACATTTGACGGACAAGAGTTTGTGGATTTTTATAGCATCAACCAAGGACAAAACCTCACGATACAAGGTCGAGCATTGCCGTTTGTAGATACCGATGTGGTGCCTTTAGGCTACCGTAGCACAATTGCTGGCACTTTCGATATTAGCATCGATAATAGAGATGGCGCTTTGACGAATCAAGCCATTTGGTTAGAAGATAAAAAAACGAATACCCTTCATGAATTGAGTAAAGGGAAATACACGTTTACCGCCATCAATGGAGTAGAGAACGATCGTTTTGTGTTGAAGTACACCAACAAGACTTTAGGTACTGATGATAACGAAGTGGTGGATACATCGCTTATCGTAAGTGTGAAAAACAAAAAAATCACACTAACTTCTTCGGCTGAAGCGATTACCCAAGTACAGGTATTTGATTTGTTAGGCAGAAAAGTGTACGATAAATCGAAAATCAACGCCCAAGAATGGTCCATTTCGACTTTGCCTTCGAGCGAGCAAACCTTGATTGTCAAAACCACTTTGGCCAACGGCGCGATTAGCAACAAGAAGATTGTTTTTTAGAAGGGTTTAATTGTTTAATCGGTTAATGGTTAGTTGTTTATTGTTAAAAGTTTTCGACTGGTATTTACACTTAATATGTTCTTATTTGTCTCTATGGTTCAAAGATTGCTGCATTAATCAAAAACTTTTTTGCCTTATATATTTTATTTTATTTTATTTGAATTTTTTAAACAGAATACACAATTTATATTTTGCGGTTCTGCGACTCTGCAAGAAAAATACACGAATTTAAATCATGCGTCTTTGCAGTTAAGTTTTTGTGCAGATTAGTTCTTTTTTGGGTTGCCCATGTTTAGAGGCAGGTCATGTCATTTAATCTTTTTTTGCAAAACGCCATCATTGATAAGTATAGTGTTCTTTCACGTCTGCATGTCATGGATAATTTTTTAATGAATTTATATGAGTTGTTTCATTTGTTTAGTAGTCTTGAATGGTTACTTTTGCCTCATTTTCAACAAGTATGTTGAATCTGGTTATTTAACACAACAAATCTTTATATAGCTTAAAATCTAAATTTTTTTTATGAAGAAAGTATTACTTTTTTTTATTCTGTTCTTTATTTTTTCTTTTTCAAAAGCGGCTACATTTACCTCTATTGCCTCAGGAGATTGGAACTCTGATGCTACTTGGAGTGGGACTGGAATACCAGGGGTGAACGATGTTGTAATTATAAATTCAAGCTATGTCATTACGGTATCATCGCCAACTGTAACTTGTCAGTCAATAACGTTCTCGGGGAATGGTACATTAAGGGTAAATTCAGGTTCAATTTTAAATGTTATCACTTCGATAATAGTAGACTCGTCTAATAGTAGCAATCGTACTACAGCAATACAAGGTGCGGGAACATTAAATTGTTCTAGTGTACAGGTAGGAACGAATGCGACACCTTCCGGTAATTTTTCGACAGTGTTAATAGCAACAATTTCAAATTTTAATGTTTCAGGAAATGTTGGGTTAGTGAGTAGAAGAGCTGGATCATTTAGTAATAATGCAAACTTTAGATTAGAAAGTGGTGTATTGGATATCGACGGACAAATTACTACCACAAATCAAGCTTCAGGGGTGGTTTCAACCTTTACGATGGCATCAGGTGCTCAAACAGGGGTATTGTTGTTAAGTAATGCCAATCCGTTTAACCTGTCTACCAATACGACCAATGTAATTGTTCTAAATGGAACTAGTGCTACAGTGAATTATGACGGACTAAGTCAAAATGTTTTCAGTACCAACTATACAAATTTGACTTTTTCTAATAGTGGTACAAAAACGTTTTTATCAAGTGTTTCTGTAGCTAGTGCCTTATCTATTGCTACAGGGGTAAAAGCCCATTTAGGTACTTTTACGCATACTACTCGTTCCATCAATTTGGGAGGTACAATCTCGACTGGACAAACATGGGGAAGCAGTGCTTCTACCGCCACCAATAAGAATGATGTTTTTTTTGAATCATCAACAGGTTTGATTTTGATTATTCGAGAAGTAAATCGCATTTATACAGATTATAATGGTTTTTTTACTTCAGCAGGAACTACTTCAGTGGCAGCCAATCAGCCTGATACAGAGAACAATTTGTTGGCTTTTGAATGGTATGGTAAAATTTGGGCTACAGGGGTTGATAATGCAGTATTGACAAGCAATGGGGTTGTTTTCGAAGATACAAAATTCAGAGCCCTAAAAATTTTCAGTATTGATGCTACTCCAGGAGCTACCTATTTTTTGCAAGGTGCAGCTATTGATGGTTCATTGTCGAATAGAGTACTGACACCTGCGCTAATTGGGAGTAGTTCAACTCCGGCTGAATTAGCACAGCGATTGACCGATGGGAAGAAGGGTTTGTCTTTGGGAACTGGTATCGCAAATATTAAAGCAGGTACCTCAGAATTTAAAATCGGTACAGGGAATATCAATATTTCAGGAGTAGGAGATGGCAAGCCAGATATTATTATTACACAAGTCGCACAACCCAATGCTATCGCCGATGTTTTTAAGTTTGTGGATGTAAATGGAAATACTATTGGAAATCCCATAACGATTTCTTTCCCTTCTATCAATGCGGTAGGTACTTATCGTTTGGATTTGTTTAACGCTGCCGATGGGAGTACAGCTAATGGTTTTGCACCAAATGAAACTAGAGATATTCGAATGTTAGGCTACGATTTTTCTGATTTTGGAATTAATGCATCGAATGAAGCCTTGGTAGATCGTTTAGTGATTACTTTTTCAGGAAGTTCAGATTGCGCTTTTATTGGGGTTAATGAGGGCTCCCTCAAACGATCTGAATTGAGTCTTGTCAAAACAGCCTCTATTACAGACTGTGGTAAAACGGGTGATACGGTAACCTATACTTTTGAAGTTAAAAATACAGGAGATGTCCCAATTAATAAAATTAAAGTAAATGATTTTAATCCAGCAGTAAGTATTCCTTCTAATACCATTGCACTTTTGGCACCAGGAGCAACGGCTACTGTTACAGGAACCTATATTATTACTGCTGCCGATGTAGCTATTGGAAAGTTAGAGAATAGTGCCGAAGTAGAAGGAGAGGATCCTTCTCTTAGCAAAGTATCCGATATTTCAGGAACTAATGAGTTTAATAATGTTCCTACGGTGATTAATTTACTAGATCCGCCTACTATTGGAACGATTTCTAATGTAACTTGTTCTTCTGTAACAAGTGGTAGTGTTGTATTAAATAATTTGCCTGCCACAGGAAATTGGTCGATTTCGTCAACACCAACTGTGATGGGATTATCGGGTACTTCAGGTTCAGGAGTAACTACAATCATAAGTGGTTTACCCGTTGGAAATTATACTTTTAGAGTAACAAGTGAAAGTGGTTGTATTTCTCCAAGCTCTATTAATGTTCCCATTGTTGATGCTTCCAGTACTACTTGGAATGGTTCATCATGGAGTAATGGTGCACCAGATGCAACAAAAAATGCTATAGTGACAGCAGTGGTTCCCACTTCTCCTTTTGGCTCTAATTTGACGGCTTG